>URHR01000057.1 GCA_900547725.1 uncultured Eubacteriales bacterium | reverse complement strand
CCAGAAGTACAACTTTGTTCTCGGAGACGGGACGGAGTATCCGTATCTGTCGGAAAACTGACAATTGACAGAAGAAAAAGCGGCGACGAAGGCTGTAAAAGGTCCTCGACGCCGCTTTTTCTCTCTTTTTTTGAAAAAAAGGTTGCAATCATGCAGGAAATGTGGTACAATACAAGAATAGGAATCCTGTTTCTGTTCCGCGGGAAATCCCGTATCGCGGGTTTCCAAACCGTTGCTCGAAAGGATGTTTTATGACCATGACGAATCGCTTGCGCCGCTTTTTCGGCGGTCGCGGCTATGTGATCCTGACGGCTCTTCTGGTGTTCCTCGGGCACTCGACTTTCTGGGTGGAGGATCGGCTGCTGTTCGGCGGCTACCAGGAGTTTCTGTTCGGGGGACTTCTGATTCTGACAATCGATATCGCCTGCTTTGTATGCGATGATCTGCGGTTTCTTCTGATGCCCGCAATTTCATCCGCGTTTATCATTCCGAAAGTTCATGCAATGGGCTTTCCGTATTACAGCGACTTCTATCTGGATCATGCGATTATCACGCTGACCTATGTTCTGGCGCTTGCGCTGATCGGCGGGCTTGTCTGCTTTGCGGCGCGGAATCGGGCGAACCGGATCTCGCTTCGCAGTCCTGTTTTCCTGAGCATGGCGCTGTTCTGCGGGATGCTGATGCTCAACGGAATGGGCAGCCGTTACTACTCGACCTCCGACACGCTGTATCCGCTGACGATGGGATTGGCGATGCTCGGGTTCTACCTGCTCTTTACGGCTTACGTCCGGTTTGACAAAACGGTGTTTGACCACTTCATGTTCTGTGTTCTGGCGCTCGGAGGATTGCTTCTGGCGCAACTGTGTTTTACCTGTGTAGATCCCGGACCTGACGGAATTCAATTCACCGCAAGCGGCGGAATCGACAAGATTTCTCTGAATTTCGGATGGGGAAATTCCAACGCGATGGGCGGAATGCTGGCGTTTCTGATGCCGTCCGGTTTTTACTTCGCCCATTCGCACAAGTGGGGATGGCTCGGCTATTTTCTGGGCGGGGCAATGTTCCTCGGCATTGTGATCTCGCAGAGCCGCGGCGCACTGTTGGCGGCGGCGGTTACCTTGCTTTTGTCGGTTCTGATGCTGGTCTGCGGTGGGAAGAACCGCAGGGTCAACCGGATTCTGACGGCGGCTGTCGCGCTTGCGGGAGTCGGGGTGATCGTGCTGTTTTCGGAAAAGCTGTTGCGTCTGGTGCGCACCATGTTGGAATACGGAACGGGTGACACGGGGCGGTTTGAAATCTGGAAGGTCGCAATCGAAAAATTCCGGGAGTATCCCGTGTTCGGCGCGGGCTTTTACACCGATTTCCATTATGAACTGTGGGAGAAGAACGTATATCCGTATTTTTACCACAACACGCCGCTTCAGGTGTTGGCGTCGGGGGGGCTGGTGGCGTTTGCCGCTTACCTGTACCATCGGATCGTAACGGTCGTGCTGGCCCTGCGCAACCGCGACATCTACAGAATTTTCATGGGACTTTGCCTGATGGGGCTGTTGATCTTCTGCCTGTTTGAGGTGATCTTCTTTGCAACTTACCCGGTCATTATCTATTCGGTGATGCTGTTGTTTATGGAAAAAAAGACCGTGCCCGGAAAGTCGGAGGCGGTCGTGTAACCGTTTGGGAGGTATCTGATGAAACTACGGCTCTGGCGGGTATTCAACCTGTTCCGCCGCAATGTGTTGATGAATTTTCTGACCTTGGGCGCAATCTTTTTCCTGATTCCGTTGGTCATTCTTGCGCTGACGGGAACGTTGGCGGGATGGACGTTTGTGGGGTTGCTGGCGCTGAATCTGGTCTGGGTTCTGACCTATCTGCTGGGGTGTCCGTCCTCCCTGCGGCTGGAGGGGGATACGGCGGAGTTTACCGAGTATTACGAGGTGCGGAAAGGCGATCACAAGCGGCTTCATTTCACCGTGACCGCCGTGCGTCAGGTGGAATACCGTCAGACCGCGTTCGAGCGCCTGTTTGATGTCGGAAGGATTCGCTTTCGCGGCGATGCCGAAGTCGAACCCGGCGGAGTGCTCTCCCACACGGGCGGCGTTGTGTTTGAGATTGCGGGAATTCCGCATTTCCGGCGCTTCCGCGCGAAACGGGGAGACCCCGGAGAGTTGGGAGAGCGGGGAGACGGTACATAAAGGAAAACCTGTTACGCCCTCATCCGTCGCCTGCGGCGACGGATGAGGGCGGGCGGATGTAATACCTCAAAAACACTGTCCCACGCCCTGCCAATCCTTTATAAGAGCCTACCGCGCATTCCGATCCGGAATTGCGCGGTAGGCTCTTTGCAGGATTTACAAAACGTTCACATTTTTTCTTTTTCGTGACGTTGACAAAGTGTTCGGAATGTGATACAATTTTATTATATTGGGGCGGAAGGCGTTTTGATGAAAGAATCGGTCAAATCACTGTCCCGAGAGAGAAAAACAGGAGCAGGAGGTTGTCTTTATGGAGAAAGACACAACGATCGGCGCGCAGAAGCTTGCGGCATTGTTTGACGCGGGGACTTTTGCCGAGTTGGGCGCGTATGTCAGGCGGAACGACGGGAAAGCGTCGGGCGCGGTCTGCGGCTACGGAGCCGTAAACGGACGACTGGTTTACGCATTCGCGCAGGATACGGATCGCGAAAAGGGCGCTTTTGATCTGACAGTAGCAAAAAAGCTTCACGCGTTGTATGAGACCGCGTTGCGCAACGGCGCACCGGTGGTGGGAATTTTTGACAGCATCGGCAGCTATATGACCGACGGGACTGACGCGATGGCGGCTTACGGAATGCTGTTGGCGGATGTCAGCCGCGCGTCCGGTGTGATCCCGCAGATTGCGGTCATCGGCGGCGTTTGCGCGGGACTTTCCGCAACGGCGGCGGCAATGTTCGATCTGACGGTTACGGTGGAGGGCAAATCGCAGCTGTTTGTCGGCGCACCCTTCCTGACGGGGAAGGACGGCGGAGCGGAGAGCGTTGCGGCGGACGGGCTGTCCTCGGTAACGGCGAAGGACGAGGCAGACGCATTTGCAAAGGTTCGCGCGCTGTTGGGGCTTCTGCCCTCGAACTGCGCGTCTCTGCCCGAGGAGATCGGAAACGACGACCCGAACAGAACCTCCGAAATTGCGGGGCTTGCGGTGCGGGACGCGATTGCGGTTGTGACCGACTGCGGCAGCTTCACGGAAATCGGCGAAAAATTCGGCGCGGGCATGGTAACGGGTCTTGCTCTGCTTGGCGGTTACCCCTGCGGTGTTGTGGCGAATGACGCGGCGGTTTCGGGCGGTGTCCTGACGGCAAACGGCGCAAGAAAGGCGGCAAGACTGGTGTCGCTGTGCAACTGCTTCGGTCTGCCGATCCTTTCGTTGGTTGACAGCGAGGGCGTTGCGGCGGACGCGAAGGAAGAAAGCGCGCCGCTCGCGGCAGAACTCGGCAAGCTGGCTATGGCTTACGCTTCGGCGAACGTCGCGAAGCTGACGGTCGTGCTCGGAAAGGCATACGGCGCGGCGTTTACGCTGATGGGCTCGAAGGCGCTCGGCGCGGATGTTGTGTATGCGTTGGACGGTGCGGAGATCAGCGTGATGAAGCCCGAGGCGGCGGTGGCGTTCCTTTGGAACGACCGCATCACCGAAAAGGTGACCCGCGCGGAGTTGGTGAAGAAGTGGACCGAAGAGGAAGCGTCGGCGGTTCGCGCGGCGGAGAGCGGCGCGGCGGACGACATTCTGAACCCCGCAGATCTGCGCAGATATCTGTGCGGCGCGGTCAATATGCTGCTTTGCAAGGACGAAGCAGACCTGACCCGCAAGCACTGCAACCTCCCGCTGTAAGGAGGTAACGGTATGATGAATCCGATCGTTTACGCGCTTGCCGAAACGCCGATGAGGGATACCGTCGGGGAAACCTTCGGGGAGCGCGCGGGGGTTGCGGGAAGCGTGACCCTGCTCGGAATGGTGACGATCTTTGCGGTTCTTGCCATTCTGTGGGGCGTGATTGAAGCCCTGCACCGCGTTCTCAATCGCGGAGGAAAGACCGATACGCCCGCGGCAAAGCCCGCAGCGCCCGCCGCAAAACCTGCGGCAGAGGCAAAGAAGCACGCGCAGGCAACGCAGGTAACACAGGCGGTCAAGGCGACCGAAACGGCTCGTCGGGACGACGGCGAACTGGTTGCAGTCATCACCGCGGCTGTTGCGGCGGCGATGGAGGAAGAGGGCTATACGGGAGGTTTCCGGGTGGTCTCTTTCCGCAGAACACAAAACCGCAAGAGCGGCAGATAACAGAGTATTGAAAGGATAACAGGTGAAAACCATGAAAAATTACCGTATTACCGTAAATGGCGTTTCCTATGATGTGACCGTTGAGGAGACTGCCGCCGCTGCGACGCAACCCGCGCCCGTCCCGTCTGCCGCCCCCGCGGTGACCTCCGCTCCTGCCCCCAAGGCGACTCCCGCTCCTGCCGCCGCTCCCGCGCCCAAGGCGGCGCCTGTTGCAACCGGCGCGAACGCGATTAAAGCACCGATGCCCGGCACGATTGTCAAGGTGAACGTCAAGGCAGGGGACAATGTCAAGCGCGGCGACGTGCTCTGCGTACTGGAAGCAATGAAGATGGAGAACGAAATCATGGCTCCCGCCGACGGAACGGTTGCGGGCGTGAACGTTTCTGCCGGGGAATCGGTTCAGACCGACGCGGTTCTGCTCTCGCTGAACTGATCTGCGCGCAATCCAAACGAAAAACGGAAAGGATTGATTGCGCATGAATTTACTCGATAGTATTACAAAGTTTCTGGAGTCGACGGGCTTTGCGATTCTCGGGAACGAGGGCGGTCTTGCCACCTTCCGTACCGTCGTGATGCTGGTCATCGCCTGCGTGCTGGTTTACCTGGCGATTGTCAAAGGCTTTGAGCCGCTCCTCTTGCTTCCGATTGCAATCGGAATGCTTCTGACCAACCTGCCCGGCGGCGGGATGTTCCATGAGGAATATTTCATGACCTCGGGTGAGATTGACTACGGCGAGGTTCTGCGCCACGGAGGATTGTTGGATCTGCTCTATATCGGCGTGAAAACCGGTATTTACCCATGCCTGATCTTCATCGGCATCGGTGCGATGACCGACTTTACCCCGCTGATTTCCAACCCCAAGAGCCTGCTCATCGGCGCGGGCGCACAGCTCGGCGTGTTTGCGGCGTTCTCGGGCGCTCTGCTGACGGGGGCGTTTACCTACGGAGAAGCGGCGTCCATCGGAATCATCGGCGGCGCGGACGGACCGACTGCAATTCTTGTGACCAAGATTCTCGCGCCGCAACGGCTCGGGGCAATCGCGATTGCCGCATACTCCTATATGGCGCTGATTCCGCTGATTCAGCCGCCGATTATGAAACTGGTGACCACGCCTGCCGAGCGGAAAATCCGCATGACGGCGTTGCGCCCCGTTTCCCGCACCGAAAAGTTGGTATTCCCGATTGCGGTAACTGCCGTGGTCGGTCTGATCGTGCCGGACGCGCTTCCGCTGATCGGATGCCTGATGTTCGGCAACCTGCTCAATGTGTGCGGCGTGACCGAGCGGCTTTCCAAGACCGTGCAGAATGAGCTGATGAACATCGTGACGGTGTTCCTCGGCATTTCGGTCGGCGCGACCGCGACCGCCTCGAACTTCCTGCAACCCCAGACTCTGCTGATTATCGTGCTGGGACTTGTGGCGTTCAGCATCTCCACACTGGGCGGACTTCTGACTGCAAAGCTGATGTGCAAACTCACGGGCGGAAAGATCAACCCGCTCATCGGTTCTGCAGGCGTTTCTGCCGTTCCGATGGCGGCGCGCGTCTCGCAAAAGGTGGGACAGGCGGAAGATCCGGGCAATTTCCTCCTGATGCACGCAATGGGACCGAATGTGGCGGGCGTTATCGGCTCGGCGGTTGCCGCCGGCGTCCTGCTTTCCTGCTTCCGCTGATGAAAGGAATGGATTGAAACATGGCAAACGTAAAAATTACCGAGACTGTCCTGCGCGATTCGCACCAGTCTCTGATCGCAACCAGAATGACCACCGAGGAAATGCTCCCGATCCTCGAAACGATGGACGGCATCGGTTACCACTCGCTTGAGGCATGGGGCGGCGCGACCTTTGACGCCTGCATGCGCTTTCTCAACGAAGATCCGTGGGAAAGACTGCGCAAGATCCGCGCAAGGGTGAAGAACACCAAGCTTCAGATGCTGTTCCGCGGGCAGAACATCCTCGGTTACCGTCACTATTCGGACGACGTGGTGGAGTATTTCGTGCAGAAGTCGATTGCAAACGGCATTGACATTCTGCGGATTTTCGACGCGCTCAACGATCCCCGCAACCTCAAGACCGCGATTGACGCGACCAAGAAGGAAGGCGGACATGTGCAGGCGGCGATTTCCTATACCACAGGTCCTGTTTACACGCCCGAATATTATGTCGGCTATGCAAAGCAGCTGGAGGAAATGGGCGCGGATTCCATCTGCGTCAAGGATATGGCCGGTCTGCTCAAGCCCTATGACGCTTACGATCTGATTAAGGCGCTGAAGGAAACCGTCAAAGTGCCGATTCAGCTGCACACGCACTACACCTCGGGGCTTGCTTCCATGACTCTGCTCAAGGCGGTGGAAGCGGGAGTCGATATCATCGACACTGCGATTTCCCCGATGGCGATGGGAACTTCTCAGCCTGCGACCGAGGCGATGGTGGCGGCGCTTGCGGGAACGCCCTATGACACCGGCATTGACCTTGCCAAACTGGACAAGGTGACGAAGTATTTCACCCCTCTGCGCGAAAAATATCTGGCAAACGGGCTTCTCAACCCGAAGGCGCTGAAGGTGGACGTGAACGCGCTGCTGTATCAGGTTCCCGGCGGAATGCTTTCCAACCTGATGAGCCAGTTGGCGCAGGCGGGCAAGTCGGATAAGCTGACCGAGGTGTTGGAGGAAGTGCCGCGCGTGCGTGCGGATGTCGGATATCCGCCGCTGGTTACGCCGTCGTCGCAGATCGTCGGCACACAGGCAGTTTTCAACGTCATCATGGGCGAGCGCTACAAGACCTGCACGAAGGAGTTCAAGGGGATTGTGCGCGGCGAGTACGGCAAAACGCCGCTTCCGATCGACCCTGCGTTCGTGAAGAAGATCATCGGCGACGAGAAGCCGATTACCTGCCGTCCTGCGGATCTGCTCAAGCCCGAGCTTGAGGAGCTGCGCCGTGAGGTAGCGCCTTGGGCGGAGCAGGACGAGGATGTGCTGTCCTATGCGCTCTTCCCCGAGGTATCGAAGAAGTTCTTCGAGTACCGCAAGGCGAAGAAGTACGGGCTGGACGCAGACCACGCTGACGCAAAGAACGGCGTGCATCCGATGTAAAGACCTCGGGACTCTGTCCCGAACCCTGCTTGGGAAACTTCTTGGAAGAAGTTTCCCAAGAACCTTCAAGAATTTCATTCAAGGGCGGGATTCCGTAACGAATCCCGCCCTTGAATGAAAGTTTTTGGAGATTTTTAAGAGACTTTTTCCAAAAAAGTCTCTTAAATGGGGCTTGGGGCAACGCCCCAAGGTCTTTCCTATCTTTGTTGATTCAAAAAAATGCGAAAAAAAGACTTGACAAGCTATGGAAAATGTGGTATAATGGGAGTACCTCTGCGAGAGGGCTTTTTCTTTGCGGTTCTGAACCGCGGAATTCTCGGGCGATGCGCAACCGATCATCTCGGCGTCCGATGCTCTCGGGAGGGAGGTACACGGGTTCGGCGATATGCCGGATCAAATAATTCAAAATGGGAGGTGCCGCTAAATGGCTAATGATGCACGAGTCAAAGTGACTCTTGCGTGCAGTGAATGCAAGCAGAGAAATTATGACACCAAGAAAAACAAGAAAAATGACCCGGACAGACTGGAACTCATGAAGTATTGCAAGTACTGCCGCAAGCATACACTTCACAAAGAAACGAAGTAAGCGAGGGGACGAAAATGAGTGTAAAGAGCTTTTTCAATAAGAAAGGCGTACTCAGATGGTTCGTCTTCGGGCTTTTCGCGGTGATGTATCTGGCGTTGCTTGCGATTCCGTTCTACACCACTTACCGCTCCACGGTTTCCGCCGGAAGCAAGTTCGTGATGTCTACGGGTAACATCATCGTCGAGGGAATCCTCGGCGCGATTCTGGTGTTGGTTATCGTGTTGGCAATCCGCAATCGCGCGAAGGTCAGCAAGGTGGCAGGCGAGTACGAAAGCGAGGTCAAGCGCGTGACATGGCTGTCATGGGCGGAGACCAAGAGAAGCACGATTGTCGTGCTGATTGCTTTGATTGTCTGCGCGTTGGTCATCTGCCTGCTTGATTTCGGACTCAGCGAGGGAATCAACGCCATCATCAGACTGTTCCAGTAAGACCATGAGTGATATCAATGAAATGAATGTAGGTCCGCGGTGGTATGTTGCGCACACCTATTCGGGCTACGAAAACAAAGTCAAAACCAGTTTGGAGAAGATCATCGAGAACAGAGGACTGGGCGATCAGATCTTCGACATCCGCATTCCGACCGAAACCGTGATCGAAAAGAACGGCGAGACGGAAAAGGAAGTCGAGACCAAGATTTTCCCGTGCTACGTTTATATCAAGATGGTCATGAACGAGGAAAGCTGGCACGCGGTGCGGAATATCACAGGCGTGACGGGTTTCGTCGGTCCCGGCTCCAGACCGACCCCGCTGACCGATGACGAGGTTGCCGCACTGTCGATTGAGAGTGCGCCGCAGGTTCGCGTGTCCTATGCGGTGGGAGATTCCGTTTCGATCATCAGCGGGCTGTTTGAGGGGTACAACGGCGTTGTGCAGTCGATTTCCGACGACCTCAAGAGCGTTACCGTTCTGGTCAAGCGCGGACATCGGGATATGCCCGTTGAGTTGGAGACAAGTGCTGTCAAACTCCTCGAGGCAAACAGCTAACGTAACCGGCTTTTCGGTTACGAGTGGGAGGAAGCAAATTTTGCAGGCTTCCGCAGAAAACCACATTCGGAGGTAAAAAATACTATGGCAAAGAAGATTTTAGGTTATATCAAATTGCAGCTTCCCGCCGGTAAGGCGACCCCGCAGCCGCCTGTCGGTCCTGCACTGGGTCAGTACGGCGTTGCAATTCCGGTTTTCACGAAAGATTTCAACGAGAGAACCAAGAACGACATCGGTCTGATTATCCCTGTCGTGATCACGGTTTACGCTGACCGTTCCTTTACGTTTATCACCAAGACCCCGCCCGCTCCGGTTCTGATCAAGAAGGCTGCCGGCATCGAGTCCGGTTCCGATAAGCCGAACAAGACCAAGGTCGCAACGCTGACCAAAGAGCAGGTCAGAAAGATTGCCGAAACCAAGATGCCCGACCTGAACGCGGCAACGATTGAGACGGCTATGAGCATGATCGCCGGAACCGCGCGCTCCATGGGCGTGACCGTTGAAGACTGAGGAGGGCTGAAGAATGAACGGAAAGAAGTATGTTGACAGCGTAAAGCTGTATGAGAAGTCCAAGCAGTACGATACCGCTGAGGCAATGGCTCTGGTTTGCCAGACCTCCAAGGCGAAGTTCGACGAGACCATCGAGGTTCATGTCCGTCTGGGCGTTGACTCCCGTCACGCAGACCAGCAGGTTCGCGGCGCGGTTGTGCTCCCGAACGGAACCGGTAAGAAGGTCAAGACCCTTGTCTTTACCAAGGGCGACAATGTTCAGAAAGCACTCGACGCAGGCGCTGATTATGTCGGCGGTGCGGAGTACGCAGAGAAGATCCAGAAGGAAAACTGGTTCGATTTCGACGTGGTCATCGCGTCTCCCGACATGATGTCCGTCATCGGTCGTCTCGGTAAGGTTCTCGGTCCGAAGGGCTTGATGCCGTCTCCCAAGGCGGGCACGGTTACCCCCGACGTCGCGAAGGCTGTTACCGAAGCGAAGGCAGGTAAGATTGAGTACCGTCTGGACAAGACCAACATTATCCACTGCCCGATCGGCAAGGCTTCGTTCGGCGCGGATAAGCTGAAGGAGAACTTTGACGCTCTGCTGGGTGCTATCATCAAGGCAAAGCCGGCGGCGGCAAAGGGACAGTATATCAAGAGCTGCGTGATCGCCTCGACCATGGGCCCCGGCATCAAGATCAATCAGGCGAAGCTTGGCTGATAAGTTGATAAGCTGATAAGCTGATAAGCAACCCCCTCGGAGCATATCTCCGAGGGGGTATTGTTCTATACACTCCCGAAAAAAACTTGACAAGCGCGCCGAAAGGGTGTATAATAAAATGGGTTGATTTCGGATGCGGAAGGAGGGGACGGAATGACGGAAACGATGATTGCAAATGCGATTGCACAGGCTCGCGCTGTGTTTGAGAAAGCGCCCGACCGCATCCCGCTTCTCTGCATTGTCGGACCTACGGCGAGCGGGAAGAGCTGCCTTGCGGTGGAGTTGGCGCAACAGATGGGCGGCGAGGTGGTTTCCTGCGATTCGATGCAGGTCTACCGCCGCATGGACATCGGAACTGCGAAGCCGACAAGGGAAGAAATGGGCGGCATTCCGCACCACATGATCGACATTGTGAATCCTGAAGTGCCGTATTCCTGCGCGGAGTACGTCACGGCGGCGCGCGAGGTGATTTCCGACATTCACGCGCGCGCAAAACTGCCGGTTCTTTGCGGCGGGACGGGGCTATATCTGGACAGGCTTCTGCGGGGCGGAAACGACGCGGGAGCGACGGCGAATCCTGCGGTTCGCGCCGAGTTGGAGGCGTACCGCGCGGCGCACGGCAACGCGGCGCTCCACGCGATGTTGGCGGAGGTAGATCCTGCGAGCGCGTTGGCAATTCACGAGAACAACGTACCGCGCGTGATACGGGCGCTTGAAATCTATCGTGTGACGGGACGAACCAAGACCGAGGTGGATCGCGAAAACGCGTTTTTCGACCCGACTTACTGTCCGTATGTGGTAGGTCTTTCATGGACGCGTGAAACTTTGAACCGCAGGATTGACGCGCGGGTAGACCGGATGCTTTCCTCCGGCTTGCTGGACGAGACGCGCCGCCTTTTATCCGACGGTATTTTTGCAGTCAACGCGACTGCGGCGCAGGCGATCGGCTACAAGGAGTTACTATCCTATCTGCGCGGCGAAGAGTCCTTGGATGAGGCGGTTTCCCGTCTCCGCTTAGCGACGCGCCGTTACGCGAAGCGCCAGATGACGTGGTTTCGCGCGAAGGATTATGTGAAGTGGGTGGAAGTTTGAAGGGGAAGGGTAAGACCTTGGGACGCTGTCCCAAACCCTGCTTGAAAACTTCTTAGAAGAAGTTTTCAAGACTTTCAAGAATTTTAACTAAGGGGGTTTTTACTCCTATGTTTATGTTGTGCGGATTTTGGATGCAGCCGTTTGCCGTGTCGTGAATTCCGGCTGCTCCCGCGCCCAATCCCGTCCAGCGGGATTGGGACAGCTTACGCTTCGCTCCCGCTACCGGATAGAAATGGTTCAAGTTAGTGAATGAACGAAGGGTGGGTTAATTTGCGGGGCGCTCCCTGCGGATTGCGCCCCTGTAGAGTGCGTAAACCGTTAAATGTAAACCGTTAAAATGTGGTGTTGTAGGGAACGACCCATGTGTCGCTCTACTTTGGGGGAATGTTACTTGTTAACGGTTGTAAAATGCCTTACACGAGTGCCGAGATTCCGCCTGCTGGCGCCCCTTCGGGGTTCGACTCCGCGG
>URHR01000056.1 GCA_900547725.1 uncultured Eubacteriales bacterium | reverse complement strand
CCCTCATCAGTCGCTTACGCGACAGCTTCCCCCCGAGGGGAAGCCTTTTTGCAAGGCTTCCTTCGCACTGCATAACAAAGCGACCGAACGAAAATATGAAGTATTATTGGCTACATATCTATCCGCTGTATATTCACTGTTTAAGGTTGTATTTGCTATGTATGCACGGCGTAAAGAAGGCTTCCCCTTGGGGGGAAGAAAACTGCAAGCAGTTTGTCGCGTTAGCGACTGATGAGGGGGGATAAATATCTACTTACCATAGGAATATTACTTGCAGAATGGCTTTGCGCCTCTGATGTTCGGAGATTGCGCATAAGGCATCACAACAAATCGCATTCCGCTTACCAATCGGGTGCGAAGCCGCACCATATAAAGCATTCGCACCTCCTGTTCCAAACAAAAACTTCCCCCAAGAGCACCCGCACCATACAAAGCGAAACAAATTTTCGCCATATAAGGGCGGGTGCTCTTGGGGGAAGTTCTCGGAGGGAGCGGGAGGTTTGGAGGGAGAGGGAGTCCTCTTTCAAGAGGACTTCCTCTCCCTCCAAGGTCTTTCTCACTCTTTATCTTCGGATATCTTCTTATAATCGTCCTCGTCAACGATGCAGCCGAACTTTTCGCCGCAGGCGGGGCAGACCAGATTTTCGGGGTCTAACTCCTGGTCAAAGCAGACCGTCTCGCCGCAGGACGGGCAAACGATCTCGTAGTATTCCTCGTCGTCGCAACCGTGGCAACCCTCGCAGTCGCCGTCGCAGTCATCGTCGCCGAGCAGGCCGTCGTCATCCTCTTCGTCGTCATCCTCTTCGTCGTAGTCCTCGTCATCCTCGCCGCCGAGCAGATTTTCAACGCTTTCCAGATCGTCGTCCAACTCTTCCACATAGTCGTTGAGATAGTCCAGATCGTCGTCGATCTCGTCAATGTCGTTGCGAACCTTCGCAAGCTCCTGTGCCATCTCGCCGGTCAAGTCGAGAAGCGCCGCAATGATCTTGCCCTCTTTTGATTCCTTGTCAAGTTCCAAGCCTTCAGCCAACCCCTTGAGATAGGACGCTTTTTCGGTCAGATTCATTTCCATTTTGTATTCTCCTTTCGGTTGTGTCAAAAACGGGGGACCGAACCGCGCGGTACCCCCGATGTTTTGTCTTATGCGCGGGACAGATACTCGCCCGTGCGGGTGTCAATCTTCAGACGGTCGCCGACATTGATGAACAGCGGAACTTTGATTTCGGCGCCGGTTTCAAGCGTTGCGGGCTTGAGCGTGTTGGTTGCAGTGTTGCCTGCGAAGCCGGGATCGGTGTCGGTGACTTCCAACTCAACGAAAATCGGAGGCTCCACGCCGAACACGTTGCCCTTGTAAGAGATGATCTTGCACATCATTTCTTCCTTGACAAAGCGGAAGTTGTCGCCAACCTTGTCGTGGGGGATGAGCGTTTCTTCCCAAGTCTCGGTGTCCATGAAGTGATACAGGTCACCGTCGTCGTAGGAGTACTGCATATCTTTTCTTTCAATATAAGCGTTCTCAAACTTATCGGTGGGGTTGAAAGTCTTTTCGACCACAGCGCCCGTGATAACGTTCTTCAGCTTGGTGCGCACGAACGCCGCGCCCTTGCCCGGCTTGACGTGCTGGAACTCGATGACCTGCAGGACGTTGCCCTGACCGTCGTCAAACGTGATACCGTTTTTGAAATCTCCGGCTACTACCATAAATATTTACCTCCATCCTCTGTGGGAAAGTCAGAATTTGAGCCGGCGGAAATCCCGACTCTGAACATTACATTCTATTTTACACCATTTTTTCTCTTTTTGCAATAGGTTTTTGCGATTTTTTTATTTTTCTACACATTTTCTTTTCAAAAAATGCCGGTGCGGGATTCGGCTTCGCCGTCACGCGACCGTCACAGAGCCGTCAAATAAGGTGGTTTTGTGAAAGACTCTTAAAAAAAGGGGTCGAAAACAGGCGGAATTGTTGTGATTTGTCAATTGAAATCGCGCGGGTTTTGGGGTATAATGAGATATACTTTTTCGGGCGTCCCACGGACGGGACGGAAAGGAGAGCACGATGGAACTTCTGGAAGAACGAATTCGCAAGGACGGAAAAATCTATGCGGGCGATGTTCTGAAGGTCGACAGCTTTCTCAATCACCAGATGGACGTGGACTTTCTGTCCGCACTCGGGAAAGAGTTCTATACATTGTTCGCGGATTGCGGTGTAAACAAGATCCTGACCATGGAAGCAAGCGGAATCGGGATCGCCTGTATGACAGCGCAATTTTTTCATTGTCCCGTGGTCTACGCCAAAAAGGGCAGATCCTCCAACATGGCGGCGGATGTCTGGCGCTCGCAGGTTCACTCCTATACACATGGGAGCGATCACGACGTGGTGGTATCCCGTCAGTACCTCGGAGAGAACGACCGCGTGCTGATGATCGACGACTTTCTCGCAAGAGGGAGCGCGGCAATGGCGCTCTTCAATATCTGCCGGCAGGCGGGAGCGAAGGTCGTGGGACTTGGCGTGTGCGTTGAGAAAGCCTATCAGGACGGCGAAAAGCTGTTGCGGGAGGCGGGCGTTCGGGTTGAGGCGCTGGCAAAGATCAGTCGCATGACCGAGGACGGCACGATTGAGTTCGCGCACTGAAATTACATCACACAAAATACGATTCCACCAATATATGCCCGATGAAAATGGCTCGGGCGTCTCTACCGCACAGCCGGATGTGCGACTATTGGCAGGCTCTTGTCGTCGTTCCCCTGAAGGAGGCGGACAGGCTTTGTCGACAGACTCCGGCAGACGGGGTCTGTCTTCTTTTGTTACCGACGGGGTGCGCCCCGGGTAAAAATAATTTTTTGGAGGAACATGAATATGTTCAAAAAGGTACTTTCTCTTGTGCTGGTCATCGCGATGGCGGCAACGGCAGTCTTCGGACTGGTGTCCTGCAAGAAGACGAATGACGACTTCAAGGTCGGCTTCATTTTCCTGCATGACGAGAACTCGACCTACGACAAGAACTTCCTTGACGCCGCAAAGGCTGCCGCTAAGGCTGCGGGTCTGAAGGATGACCAGATTCTGATGAAAACCAACGTTCCCGAGAGCGA
Organism: uncultured Eubacteriales bacterium; assembly: GCA_900547725.1. Taxonomy (GTDB): domain Bacteria; phylum Bacillota; class Clostridia; order Oscillospirales; family CAG-272; genus UMGS1865. The sequence goes on along the minus strand of URHR01000056.1, from coordinate 8,800 downwards.
CAAGTGCTATGAGGCTGCCGCTGAACTGGTTGAGGAAGGCTGCAAGCTGATTTTTGCGGATTCCTTCGGCCACGAGGATCACATCATCCGCGCGGCGGGCGAATTCAAGGATGTCCAGTTCTTCCACGCAACCGGAACCAAGGCGCACACCCTGAAGCTTGATAACTTCCACAATGCATTCGCTTCCATCTATGAAGGCAGATACCTTGCAGGCATTGCCGCAGGCATGAAGATTCAGGAAATGATCGACAAGGGCGAGACCATCAACGGCGTGAAGGTGACTGCCGAGAACGCAAAGATCGGCTATGTCGGCGCATTTGACTATGCGGAAGTTGTTTCCGGTCTGACCTCCTTCTTCCTCGGCGCAAGATCGGTCTGCTCCTCTGTGACCATGGAAGTGACCTACACCGGCGCTTGGTTCGACATCGCGCTTGAGAAGGAAGCCGCAAACAAACTCATGAACGACGGTTGCATTCTCATCAGCCAGCACGCAGACTCCGAGGGCGCTCCGAAGGCTTGCGAGGAGAAGGGTGTTCCGAATGTTGCTTACAACATCAGCACCATCTCCATTGCTCCGAACACCGCGCTGATCTCTTCGAAGATCAACTGGGAGCCTTACATGACCATGATCATCAAGGAAACCATGGCAGGCAACAAGGTTGACAACGACATCTGCTACACCATCAAGGACGGCGCAGTGGAGCTGACCGAGCTGAACTCCAAGGTTGCGGCTGAGGGCACGCAGGCGAAGATCGACGAAGCTATGGCGAAGCTGAAGGACGGCTCGCTGGAGGTCTTTGATACCAGCACCTTTACCTACAAGGGCGAGAAGCTGACCTCTTACAAGGCGGACGTTGATACCGACGATAAGTTCACGCCCGACACCGAGGTTGTGAAGGACGGCTACTTTGCAGAGTCGAGCTTCCGTGCTGCTCCGTATTTTGACCTGAAGTATATCGACGGCATCACCGAGATGAAGGACAGCAAGAACTGATCGCTGATTTCGGACGATACCGTAACAAACCGAAAAGGCGGAGCATCGCTCCGCCTTAAGGTGTTTTATTATAGCGGAAAGAAAGGATACGCCCATCTATGAAAGATAATCGTGTGGCTCTGGAACTTCGGCATATCACCAAGCGGTTCGGTGACGTGGTTGCAAACCGTGATATCAGTCTGGAGGTTCGCAGGGGAGAGATCCTGTCGCTTCTGGGAGAGAACGGCAGCGGAAAAACGACCCTGATGAATATGATCTCCGGAATTTATTATCCCGACGAGGGGCATATTCTGATTGACGGGAAGAATGTTGTCATTTCCTCCCCTCATGACGCGTTTGCGTATAAAATCGGCATGATCCATCAGCACTTCAAACTGGTGGATGTATTCACTGCCGCAGAAAATGTTGTTCTGGGCGTGAAGCAGATCGGCGGACTGAACCCGCAGGAGACACTGGCGCAGGCGGAGGTTGCCTGCCGTCGCGAGGGACTGGAAATGATCCCCGGGGAGCAGGCCGAGGTTCTGCCGGCAGACGGCAAGCATACGGTCGGCGTGATCAAGGCGCGGTCGGGGGATGAGACCGTGCGGCTGATCTTCGGTCTGCACGGCAGACGCGGATACAGCAAGCGGGACGCAGTGGAGAGCGTAAAAGCCATCTGCACGCGTTACGGCTTCGATCTTGATCCGAACAAGAAGATTTACAATATGTCGGTGTCCGAAAAGCAGACGGTGGAGATTGTCAAAGTACTTTACCGCGGCGCGGACATCCTGATTCTGGACGAGCCGACCGCCGTGCTGACCCCGCAGGAAACCGAAAAGCTGTTTGCGGTTCTGCGCCGGATGCGCGACGACGGCAAGGCGATTATCATCATCACGCACAAGCTGCATGAGGTGATGGCGATTTCCGACCGCGTGTCGGTTCTGCGCAAGGGAAGCTACATCGGCACGGTTCGCACCTCGGAGACCAACGAGGCGGAACTGACCGAAATGATGGTTGGCAAGCGGGTCAGCCTGAACATCGAGCGCACCGAGCCGCGCGACCCGCAGGTTCGTCTGGCGGTGCGTGACATCAGCAGCGTCAGCCCCGACGGCGTGAAGGTGTTGGATCACGTGTCGTTCGAAGCGCGGAGCGGTGAGATTCTCGGCGTTGCGGGCATTGCGGGAAGCGGCCAGCGCGAACTGCTGGAATCCATCGCGGGACTTTATGTTCCCGACAGCGGGGAGATTCTTTACAATGATCCCAAGGATGGAGAAACGGTGGATCTGCGCCGCAAGACCCCGCTCCAGATCCGCGAATTGGGCGTGCGGCTTTCGTTCGTTCCCGAGGATCGCCTCGGCATGGGTCTGGTCGGAAACATGAGCATTGTGGACAACATGATGCTCCGCAGTTATCAGGCGGGGACGGGCGCGTTTTTGCACCGGACCGCGCCGAAGAATCTGGCGGGAGAGATCATCCGCCAGTTGGAAGTCGTTACGCCGAGCGACAAAACCCCGGTTCGCCGGCTGTCCGGCGGAAACGCTCAGAAGGTGTTGGTGGGTCGCGAAATCGCAGCTGCGCCCACGGTTCTGATGGCGGCTTACCCCGTGCGCGGGTTGGACATCAACTCGTCGTACATGATCTACAATCTGCTGAACAAGCAGAAGGAAAGCGGCGTTGCGGTGATCTTCGTCGGCGAGGATCTCGACGTGCTGTTGGAGCTGTGTGACCGGATTATGGTCATCAGCGGCGGGCACGTGGTGGGCATTCTCGACGGCAGAACCGCAAGGAAGGATGAAGTCGGTCTGTTGATGACCGGAACGGAGAGAGGAAAAGCGCAATGATGAATTCTGCATCCCGAACGGGAAAACGGCACGAGCCTCTGTTTCATATTACGCGCAGAACCGAGATCGGCGCTTTGCAACGTTGTCTGATCCGCGCGGCGGCAATCATACTCGGTATGCTTCTGTCGGCTCTGGTGGTCGTGATTCTGACCGATTACAACCCGTTTGAAATCTACAAGGCGATCTTTGAAGGAACGTTCGGGTCTTCCCGCAAACTCTGGGTGACCCTGCAGGGAACTGCGGTTTTGCTCTGCATCTCCATTGCGGTGACTCCCGCATTCCGTATGCGCTTCTGGAACACGGGCGCGGAGGGACAGGTTCTGGTATCGGCGCTTGCTGCGGCGGCTTGCATGGTTTATGCGGGCGACCGTCTGCCGAGCGCGGTGCTGCTGGCGCTGATGTTTGCCGCGTCGATTCTGGCGGGCATTGTCTGGGCGATGATTCCCGCAATCTGCAAGGCGCTCTGGAATACCAACGAAACGCTGTTCACGCTGATGATGAACTACGTTGCCGCGCAGCTGGTGTCGTTCTGCATCATGGTCTGGGTCCCGAACGGTTCGCGCGTGCTTGGCGTGCTGAACCTTTCCAGCAAGAACGGTTGGTTTCCCGAAATTGCGGGGCAGAAGTACCTGCTGAACATTCTGATCGTGTTGGTTCTGACCGCGCTGATCTACATCTATCTGCAATACAGCAAGCACGGCTATGAGATTTCCGTGGTGGGCGAGAGCGAGAACACCGCGCGCTACATCGGAATCAACGTCAAGAAGGTCATCATCCGGACCATGGTGCTCTCGGGCGCGCTCTGCGGCGTTGCGGGCATGATTCTGGTTGCGGGCGCGAGCCACACGGTGACCTCCGACCTGGTCGGCGGCGACGGCTTTACCGCGATTATGGTGTCGTGGCTTGCAAAATTCAACCCGATTTTCATGCTTCTTACGTCGTTCCTTCTGGTTTTCCTGCGGCGCGGCGCTTCGCAGATGGCAACCTCCTGCAACCTCAACGAGAGCGTTGCGGATATCATGACAGGCATTATCATTTTCTTCATCATCGGGTGCGAGTTCTTCATCCGCTACCGCGTGAATTTCCGCCACAGAGCGAAGCCCGAGGCGGTCACGGAATCGGAGCAACCCGAAGAGACCGAAAAGATTGAAAAGACCGATGAGAAAGGAGTCGACGCGCAATGAACACATGGATTTCGTTTCTCAACGCCGCGATCATTCAGGGCATTCCGCTTCTGTACGGCGCAACGGGTGAGATCATCACAGAAAAGAGCGGCAACCTGAACCTCGGTATTCCGGGCATTATGTATGTCGGCGGTATTTCGGGCATCATCGGCGGTTACATTTACGAGCACGGCTGTCGGACTGCGGGCACGACCCCTGCGGCGGCGCTCTGCATTCTGATTCCGTTCCTGTCCTGTCTGCTCGGGTCGGCGCTGATGGCGCTGATTTACAGCTTCCTGACGGTTACACTCCGCGCAAACCAGAACGTCACGGGTCTGGCTCTGACAACCTTTGGTGTGGGCGTTGGCAACTTCTTCGGCGGCTCGCTTCTGCGCTTCTTCGGCGAGAGCGGTTCGATCTCGCTTCTGGCGACGGGGACTTACTACAAGACGGCGCTTCCGTTTGCAAAGAATCTCGGTTGGGTAGGGAAGCTGTTCTTCTCCTACGGATTCCTTGCGTACCTTGCGATTGCGATTGCGATTCTGGCGGGCATTTTCCTGAACCGTTCGCGCGTGGGCTTGAATCTGCGCGCGGTTGGCGAGAGTCCCGCGACGGCGGACGCTGTTGGCATCAACGTGACGGCATACAAGTACTGGGCCACCATAGTCGGCGGCATGATTGCGGGGCTTGGCGGTTTGTACTTCGTCATGGACTACACGGGTGGCGCATGGACGAACAACGGTTTCGGTGACCGCGGCTGGCTTGCGATTGCGATTGTCATTTTCGCGCTCTGGAAGCCGATTGTCGGCATTCTCTGCTCGCTGATTTTCGGTGGGCTTTACATCGTCTGTGTTTACGTTCCCGCTCCGACTTCCGTGATTGAGCTGATCAAGATGCTTCCTTACCTGGTCACGATCATTGTTCTGGTTTCCGTGAGCATTCGGAAAAAGCGCGAAAACCAGCCCCCCGCCGCTCTGGGGCAATCGTATTTCAGAGAGGAGAGGTAAGACCTTGGAGGGAGAGAGCCCCCTCTTGAAAGATGGGGCTCTCTCCCTCCAAACCTCCCTCTCTCACCGAGAACTTCCCCCGAGAGCACCCGCCCGGGCAGAGCGAAGATTTGATTCGCTTTGTTTGGGGCGGGTGCTCTTGGGGGAAGTTTTTTGTTTCGGGCGGAAGGTGATTTTCAGATGGTGCGGCTTCGCGTCCGATGGTGGGTGGCGTCCGGGTATAATGTCCTACACGAGTGCCGAGATCCCGCCTGCTGGCGCCCCTTCGGGGTTCGACTCCGCGGCGATTTTTGATTTTATCGCTTGATTTTCGATATCTGTGCCGCTCCGCTCAGGATGACACCGTGGGGAGATTTTTGCGTGAGCGGTACAATTTTGTTCCGTTTAAGTAACCTTGCAACGGATCGGTTATATCTCACAGAACGACATACCCTCCGTGTCATTTCAGAGCAAACGCCTACGGCGTTCCGTCGAACCCAGAAGGGACGCCGGCAGGCGGGATCTCGGCACTCGTGTGCAGGATTCCGTTGTAGTCAGCAAGTATCTTTCCCCCAAACCGGAACGACACATGGGACGTTCCCTACAACGTTACATTTCTGACGGGTTACGCACCCTGCAGAGGTGCAATCCGCAGGGAGCGCCCCGCGCGTCATTTCCCGCATCCCACCCTCAAACCGTGCGCGATAGCCGCATTTTGCTCCAAATTTCCACCTCCCAAACCGAAAAAACTTCCCCACAAAACCCCGCCTCCGTGAAAAGCAAAACAAATTTTTGCTCACGAAATGGCGGGGTCTTGTGGGGAAGTTCGGGGAGGGTCAGGGAGGTTTGGAGGGTAGTGACAGATTTTGCAACGCAAAATCTTGTCAATAGCGGCTTTGCCGCGTTGGATTCACCCTACGAAAGGGGTCTCCCTGCGCCTCCAAGGTCTTTCTTATCCTTCAACAGCCAGTTTCTCCAACCCGGCGCGTTTGATTTTGTGCGAGGCGTTCTTCGGAAATTCATCCGCGACGGGGACAAAACGAACAATCCGCTTGTAGGACTGAACCAACCCGTTTACCTCTTCCACCGCGCGGGAAAGCTCCGAGCGGATCTGCTCGGACGTGTATTCCTTGCCGTATACCTCGGCAAAATGCGAGGCGTTGGGGTAGATCAGAGCAACCACATCGAGATCCTTTTTCTTCTCGTTCGGAATGCCGACCACCACCGCTTCCGAGATGAACGGGGAGCGGCAAAGGTAGGTTTCCAGTTCCTCGGGGAAAACGTTCTTCCCGTTTGCCGTTACAATCACGTTCTTCTTCCGACCCGTGATGTGCAGGAAACCGTCCGCGTCAAGATACCCCAGATCGCCCGTGTAAAACCAACCGTCCCGCTTGACCTCCGCCGTCAGTTCGGGCATTCCGTAGTAGCCGAGCATCACGTTGTCGCCGCGAACGCGGATTTCGCCCGTTCCGTCGTCCTGAACATCGTAAATGTCAAGCAGGACGTTCGGCATTGCAAGTCCCGCCGAACTGTCGCGGTAGTAGGTGTCGCGGTTGACCGCCGCGATCGGCGAGCATTCGGTCAGACCGTAGCCCTGAATCGCCAGAAGCCCGAGGTCGCGCAGCCCGTGCAGAATTTCCGGGTCTACCGAAGCGCCGCCCGAAGCCATAATCCGCAACTTGCCGCCGAAGTTTTTGTGAATCGCGCGGAAAATGCTCTTTTTTGCCATCATCCGCGCCCGTTCGCCGGGGATTGCGTTGGTGGCTTTTATCATCGCCCGAACCTTGCCTTCCAGACCGTTCTTGCGGATGTTCAGCCACAGCTTGCTGTAAAGCGTTTCCAGAAGAAGCGGGACGCAGAGCACGATGGTCGGGTGAACCTCCTGCATATTGCGGGAAATGTAGCGCACGCCCTCGGAAAAAGCAACCGAGCTGCCGCTCCAGAGCTGCGCAAGGAAGCCGACGGTGCATTCGTAAACATGGTGCAGAGGGAGAACCGACAGGCAGACATCCTTCGGTCCGCAGAACAGCATCTGCCGCGCTTCGTGAATGTCAAAGCACAGATTGCGGTGCGAGAGCATGACCCCCTTCGAGACTCCCGTCGTGCCCGAGGTGAAAATGAGCGCGCTCATCACGTTGGGGTCGACCGTTGCGTCAAGATAGGCGCGATCCCCCTCGGCAATCCGCCGCTTGCCCGCACGGATCAGTTCCGACAGCTTTGCAAAACTGCAACGCGCCACCTCGGGGGGCAGAGTCTCCACCTTTTCCGCGCTCTTGGCGCCGTATACCACCAACGCCGCTTCGCTGACGTGCGCAATGTTCGCAAGTTCCTCGGCGGGAATCTCTTTGTCAACCGGGACAATGACCCCAACGCCGCAGATGACCGCCAGATAGGTCACCACCCACGCGTAGCTGTTTATGCCCGTGACGATAATCCGCTTGCCGCCGAAGCCCTGCGCCAACAGCTCCGTTCCGAGCGCGTTTACGTCCTCGCCGTATTCGCGGTAGGTCTTTTCTCTCCAAACGCCGTCCGCCTTTTCCCTGAACGCGGGGCGATCCGCAAATTGCGCCGTGCTTGCGGCGAGCATTTCTTTCAGCGTTCCGTATTCGGGAACTTCGTAATTCCGATAGTTTGCCATACAAAAACCACCTTTCCGGTTTGAAAAACCGTGTTACGAGGGATATTATACCACAATCTGCGGTGAAAAGCAAGAGATTCCACGACAAAACCAACCGCAAGACCGCGATTTTCGGGAAAAAAAGGGTTAGCCTTCACCCCGCCGTCACATTCGGCAACCGTTTTGCGCCGCGCGGGCGTTGCCTTTTGTAAAGAAATTGCGAAACCGTTGCATTTTTCCACCGTTTATGCTATAATAATATGACTTGCAGAATAAAGGTTGGGTGAATATGAAAGAAAAAATCAAACGGCTGTTTGCGCCTGTTATCGACTATTACCGCGATCTGCGTCCCTCTACGGTGCGGCAGAAACGCTATCGGCATATCCTTCTGCTCCTGTATTGGGCAATTTACGGGCTGATGTTCCTCGGCGTGGAACGCATTTTCCCGCTTTTTTTTGACATTCATTATACCGCCGTCTGGTGTCCGCTCGACGAGCTGATTCCGTTCTGCGAATGGTTCGTGTTCCCGTACTATTTCTGGTTCGTGTTTCTCATCGCGCCCGGGCTGATCTGGTTTCTCTGGGAACCCGAGGCGTTCCGCCACTTCATGTGGTCGGTTATCATTACCTATACCATCGGGGTCATTATCTTTCTGGTATTCCCGAATAAGCAGGAACTTCGCCCGGTGGATTTTGCGCGCGATAACTTTATGGTGGAGATCGTGCGCAGGCTCTATAACTTCGATACGAATACAAACGTCTGCCCATCCATCCATGTCCTCGGCGCGTTCTGCGTGCAGTTTGCGGCAATGAAAAGCCGGATCTTCGCGGGGTGGCGTTGGCAGTTGGCGTTCTGGATCTCCACAATCCTTATCAGCGTCTCAACCATCTTCCTGCGCCAGCACTCGGTTCTCGACATCCTCGCGGCGCTCGTCATCGTCCTCTTTTGCTACGTCGTCCAGTTCATTCTTTACCCGAGACTGCGCGAAAAACGCACCCAAGCCGACTCCTGACCGGGCGCTTTCACGCCCCGCCCCTCCAATCGCATCCCCTCACACAAAAAGAGCGCGAAGCCGCACCCTGCAACAAATCCATACCTCCCAAATCGACAAAAACTTCCCCCATGTCCCCGCCACTCAGAAAGCGAAACAAATCTTCGCTTCCTGAGTGGCGGGGACATGGGGGAAGTTCTCGGTGAGAGAGGGAGGTTTGGAGGGAGAG
>URHR01000055.1 GCA_900547725.1 uncultured Eubacteriales bacterium | reverse complement strand
ACAGTTGCTAAAAGCAACTGTCACCCCTAAGTGGGTTCGGGCAAAGCCCGAGGTCTTTCTCTTACTGCTCCCCGTTCTCGTCGACTGCGTAATCCTCGGGCATCGCCTCGGCTGCCGCCATCTCGTCCTCGAGAAGCGAACGGATCGAAAGGCTGACCTTCTGGTGCTCGTCGTCAATGTCGATGATGCGCGCGTCTACAACCTGTCCGACTTCCAGAACATCGGAGGGCTTCGCAATCCGCTGAAGCGCGATCTGCGAAATGTGGATCAGACCGTCCACACCGTCAATGATCTCGGCAAATGCGCCGAACGGCATCAGGCTGACAATCTTCACGCTTGCAACGTCACCGATCGCATACTGCGCGCGGAAGATGTTCCAAGGATTGCTCTCCTCGGTCTTGTAGCCGAGCGAGATGCGCTTCTTTTCGGGGTCAAAGCTCTTGACGTAAACCGTCAGAGGCTCGCCGACCGTGACAACATCCTCAGGCTTGCGGATGTGCTTCCAGGACAGCTCGGTCAGGTGAACCATGCCGTCCACGCCGCAACCGAGGTCAACAAACGCACCGTAAGAGGTTGTGCTCTTGACAACGCCCGTGTAAACCTTGCCGACTTCGATGTTCGCCCAGAACTCCGCTTCCTTTTCGCGGCGCTCTTCGCGCTGAACCAGACGGATCGAGCCGATTGCCTTCTTGCCCGGTTTGACTTCAATGATGCGGAATTTGACCGTCTCGCCAACCAGCGTGGAGAGATCGCCATCCTTCGGCACGCCGCTCTGCGACGCGGGAATAAAGACGCGGTTCGCACCCGTGTAGATCACAACGCCGCCCTTAACGGCTTCCGCAACCTTGCCCTCCAGAACGGTCTTGTTCTCGCAGGCTTCCTCAATGTTCTTCCAGTTGCGGTCTGCGTCCACTCTCTTCTTGGAAAGCTCCGCAACCCCTTCCAGATCGCTGACGCGGATCACAAACGCTTCCACGCTGTCACCCTTCTTGAACTGTTCGGTAAGCTTAAACGCAGGGTCGTCGCTGATCTGTTCAGCCTTGATGTAACCGGTCACGCCGGCGCCAAGATCCAGCTGCAGTTCGGCATCGGATACCTGTGTAACGGTTCCGGTAACAACATCTCCTGTATTTAAAGTTACGCATTGCGTTTCGTCGAGCATTTTTTCGAAATTTTCATTCATTTCGCTCATGGTTTTATATACCTCCTCTATTTCATTGCGCGGTGTGGATGCACCTGCAACAATTCCGACATAACGGGTATCCGTCGGTATCCGACGATCCCATTCCGCGGCTGACGCAATCCGCAGAGTCTGCGGACACGCTAACCGACAAATTTCGGCGAGTTTTGCGGTGTTGGAGCTTTCCCGCCCCCCGATGACAAGCATCAGGTCGCAGTCCCGCGCCAACCGTTTTGCCTCGCTTTGCCGCTCTTCGGTCACTCTACATATTGTATCAAAAATAATCGCGTTTGTATAGATGCTTTTTAACTTTTTTTGACATTCGTTCCAATTGACCAAATTCAAGGTCGTTTGCGCCACCATAACGGGAGCTTTTTTGTCTATTCTGACAGCTCCGTTCGGCATAAGTGCCAAATTCAGTGTCTGAGCATCCGGAAACACATATTTCTCGCCCTCAAACCAACTCAGAATTCCAACCACCTCGGGATGCGTTTCGCTCCCGATGAGCAGAAGAACCTTGTCGGGCGCGCTGTTTTCCTTCGCGATCCGATGAATCTTCTTGACATAAGGACAGGTGCAGTCAATCAGCCGGAAATACGGATTTTCCGCCGCATAGCGGTTCAGCAATTCCTCCGTTTCCTTGGTACACCCGTGCGCGCGAACCAAAACCGTTACCGGATGCTCCGCGTTTGCGCCCGCCGCAAGGGCAGGCAGGTCGCTGTCCGACACGGTCAGAACACCGCGCCGCCGCAGACCTTCATTGTAGCTTTCGTTGTGAATCAGATGCCCCAGCGTTGCAATCGTCTCTCCCGCCCGTGCCTGCGCCAGCGCCTCTTCCAGCCGGTCGGTCGCCCGCTTGACGCCAAAGCAGAAGCCCGCGTTTGTCGCAACGGTAATCTTCATTTCATCACACCAAGCCCGTATTTTTCTTCAATCAGCCGAAGCAGTGCGGCGGTGCAGGTCTCGGGATCCATCCACGAGTTGTCAAACACCGTTGCGTCCGGCGCGGCAACCGCAGGCGCGATCTCGCGCTCCCGGTCCTGCCGATCCCTTTGCCGCATATCGGCAAGCACTTCCTCGTAGTCGGTCTCCATGCCCTTCTGCTGCAGTTCCGTCCAACGCCGCTTTGCGCGGCATTCGTCGGAGGCGGTCAGAAAGATTTTCACGTCCGCCTGCGGCAGAATCACGGTTCCGATGTCCCGTCCGTCCATAATCACGCTGTTCCGCCTTGCGATCTCCCTCTGCGTTTCCAACAGAAACGACCGCACTGCGGGAATTGCCGAGACCGCCGACGCGTACATCGACATCTCGGGTGTCCGGATGCGATTGCCCATCGCCTCACCGTTCAGATAGACCTGCTGCGTTCCGTCCGCCTCATAGCGCAGATCCAGATGAATCTGCGGCAGGAGCTTTGCAACCGCCTCGGAGTCCTTCGGGTCGGTTTCCTGCTGTCTGACATAGTAGCCAACCGTGCGGTAAAGCGCGCCCGTATCGACGTAAACGATGCCGAGTCTCTCTGCCAGTGCCCGTGCGACGGTGGATTTTCCCGCGCCGCTCGGTCCGTCAATCGCAATCTGAATCCGTTTCATCCGAAATCCGTTCCTCTTCGTCCCGTATTTGCTTTGCGGCACTCTTGCCCGCCGCATATCCCGTGGAAAACGCGATCTGGAGGTTGAAGCCTCCCGTATACGCATCCACGTCGATCACCTCACCCGCGAAATACAACCCGCGAACCGATTTTGCTTCCATGGTTTTGGGCGACAGCTCTTTGACGCTGACCCCGCCGCGCGTGACGATCGCTTCCTCAATCGGACGGAAACCGTCAAGCGGTACGCAGAAGCACTTCAGCGTTTCCACCACCCGTTCCCGTTCCTCCCGCGTTACCGCGTTGACCTTCCTGTCCCCCGCCACGCCGCACAGGCGGACGAATGCGGGAATCATTTTCTGCGGCAACAGGTCGCACAGCGCATTGGCAAAATCGCGGTTGCGGTACTTTCCGAAATCCGAGAGCACCCGCGCGTCCAGCTTCTTTTCATCCAACGCAGGCTTGAGATCGATCCGCATTTCATATTTTCCCGGCTGAATGTCCGAAAGATGCGCCGAAGCCGACAGAACCGTCGGTCCTGTCACGCCGAAGTGCGTGAACATCAGCTCTCCGAAATCCTCATAAACAACCTTCCCGTTCTCCCGCCGCACGATCTTCACCCCGACGTTCCGAAGCGACAGCCCCTGCATGGAGGGACACAGCGACCCGTGCGAGGTCAGCGGAACCAACGACGGAAGGATTTCCGTCACGGTCAGTCCCGCCTCGCGTGCGAAGCGGTAGCCGTCCCCCGTAGAGCCTGTGAGCGGATAGGAAGCGCCGCCCGTCGCCACAATCACGGCATTTGCGGGAATCACTCCGTCCGAAGTCCGGACGCCCGTCACGCACCCGTCGGAAAGTTCAATCCCCTGCGCGACCGCGTGCCGGATTTCAACCCCGCTTTGACGGCATTTCCTTTCCATCGCGGCAACAACGTCACCCGCATGATCGGAAACCGGAAAAACCCGATTGCCGCGTTCGGTTTTGAGCGGAACGCCAAGCCCCTCAAAAAAGGTTTTGGTATCCCCGTTGGAAAAGCCCGCCAACGCGCCGTAAAGAAAACGCGGATTGGTCGGAACATTGGTAAGAAAAGTGTTCCCGTCGCAGTCGTTGGTCAGATTGCAGCGCCCCTTGCCCGTGATGCGGAGCTTTTTTCCGAGTCGGTCGTTCTTCTCAAGCAAAACAACCGCCGCGCCCGCACCCGTTGCCGTAATCGCCGCCATCATCCCCGCGGCGCCGCCGCCGATGACAACAACCTCCGCCCCGTCAGGAATTTTTCTTGTCGTAGACATCGTAATGATCCCAGATCTCCTCCAACTCCCGCAACCGCTCGGTCAACTCGTCCTTTTTCCGGCGCGATATCGCCGTAATCAGCGCGTTGATGATGCTCAGCGGCGCAACCAGCGAATCCACAAAGGATGCCATGTCGCTCTGCGCGGCAAGCAGTTGGTCGGCGTACACCGCCAGAGGAGACTGCCGACTGTCGGTCAGTGCCACAATGTTCGCCTGCTGCTTTCTCGCATACTCCACAGCGTTGATCACCCGCTTGGAGTACCGCGGGAAGCTGATGGCAATCATCACATCCCCCTCGCCGATCCGCATAATCTGCTCAAACAGATCGCTGGATGAGGTGGTCTGCACAAGTCTGACATTATCAAAGATCATGCGGAAGCAATGGTTCAGAAAGCCCGCCAGATAGGAGGACGACCGAACGCCGAGGATGTAAATGTTTTTTGCGCCCACAATGCGGTTTACCGCCTCGTCAAACGCCGCGCGGTCCAGTTCCTCATAGGTTCGTCTGATGCGCTCGGCATCGGACAGCAGAACCTTTTCCGCCACATTGCCCTCGCCGATGATCTGATCGGTAACCTCCATCCGCTGAAACGAGGTCAGCCGCGTGCGGATCAGCTCTTTGAGGGAATGCTGAAATTCGGGATATCCCTCAAATCCCAATTCGATTGCAAAGCGAACCACCGTGGATTCGGATACGCCGACAAGCGTACTCAAGCGGGATGCCGTGAGGTAAGCCGCTTTATCATAGTGCTTCAGGACATACTCCGCAATGCGCTTCTGTCCTTTGGAGAAGGAAGGCATTCCTTCTTCAATCATTTTCAACAAATCGCCGCTCATTCCTCAGTCCGTTTCCTTTCCCGTATTGCTCGAAATCGCGACCTTCTGCCGCGCATTCCTGCAAATACATATAATTATACACCAAAAAAAGAACTTTGTCAACCGTTTTTGCGATTTTTCCGTAGTTTTTCCTGCAAAAATCCTGGGGCGTTGCTCCGGAAGATGCCAATGTAACAAAAATCAACCGCTGTAGCAATCGAATCAAATATCTACCCAGCTCCCCCCCTTGAAAGGGAAGGCTATGGTGCAAACTTCTTTCGTTTTCTCTTAAAATTTTGATTTACAAAATGTTCGAAATGCTTTTTTCAGGATTCGCAGTGCGTACGGAAGCCTTCCCCTTCAAGGGGGAAGGTGTCGCCGAAGGCGACGGATGAGGGCAACCAACCAAATCCATTCCGCACCACGCAACAAATCCCCTCCAAAACAGCAAAAACTTCCCCCATGCGCACCCGCACAAAATCAAGCGAAGCAAATCTTCGCTCTGCATGGGCGGGTGCGCATGGGGGAAGTTCGGGGAAAGCAGGAGGGGGGTTGGGAGGGAGAGAACCCCATCCGAAAGGGGGTTCTCTCCCTCCCAAAGGTCTTCCCCTTACTCCTTCACAGAGAACTGATACACCACAACGTGCTCGTATGGCTTGTCCGGACCGACGATCGTGTCGGTGAAGTTCGCGTGATTCACCGCGTCGGGCATCTTCTGCGTTTCCAGACAGAACGCCGCCTGCTTGTTCTGCGGATAGCCGCCCTTGAGCGGGTACTCGGGATTGCAGAAGAAATTCCCCGTATAGAATTGCATACAGGGCTGATTCGTGAACATCTTCAGAATCCGCCCGCTGTTCGGCTCGTAAATCTGAACCCGCAGGGTCGGCTCTTTCGTCTCCCCTTCCGTAAAGCAAACGCAGTGATCGTAACCGCCCGCCAGCTTCAGATCCTCGCAGTCTGCATGGAAATCCTGCCCGATCGCCTTCGGCTCGCGGAAATCGAACGGCGTGTTCTTCACCGAACGGATCTCGCCCGTCGGAATCAGTTCCGCGTCGGTCGGCAGATAACGGTCCGCTTCCATCTGCACCACGTGGTCGAAAATCTTTCCCGACGCATAGCCGCCCAGATTGAAGTAGGTGTGATTCGTCAGATTCAGCGGCGTGCGGCGGTCGGACGTCGCGTCATAGCGGATCGACAGCGCATTTCCCGTAAGAAGCGCATAGGTCACCGTCACGTCCACATTGCCCGGATACCCTTCCTCGCCGTCCGGCGAATGCAGGGTCAGAATCAACTTCGGCTCTTCCCCGTCTACGGGCCTGACATTCCAGAGACGGTGCGAAAAGCCCACCTTGCCGCCGTGCAGGGAATTCTTCCCGTTGTTCCGGTAGAGCGTGTAGGTCTCGCCGTCCAGCGTGAATTTGCCGTTTGCAATGCGGTTGCCCACTCTGCCAACCAGAGCGCCGAGATAGCCGTCGCCCAGTACATAGTCGCGCAGGGAGTCGTAGCCCTCCACCACGTCGGAGGAGCGACCGTACTTGTCCGGCACGCGGATTTCCGTCACCGCTCCGCCGTATTCGCAAACGGTCACGGTCATTCCCGTGCGGTTCTTCATCGTGTAGCAGTAAACCTCGCTGCCGTCGTCCAGTGTTCCGAAATAATGCTTGGTAATCATACGGATTCCCCCTCAGTTCTCGTAGCCGTTCGGATTTTTCTTCTGCCAGTTCGCCATATCGCGGCACATATCCTCAATGCCGAACTCCGCGTGCCAGCCCAGAATCTCCGCCGCCTTGGTCGGGTCGGCGTAGCAGGTTGCAATGTCCCCGGGACGGCGTGCCACGATCTTGTAGGGCACTTTCAGTCCCGATGCCTTTTCATACGCATGAACAATATCCAACACCGAGTAGCCCACGCCCGTGCCGATGTTGTAGTACTCCACACCCGTCACCTGATCGGCTCTCTGGAGCGCCTTGAGGTGCGCCTTGGCAAGATCGACCACGTGGATATAGTCCCGCACACCCGTGCCGTCCGGCGTGTCGTAATCGTTGCCGTAAACCTGCAGGAAGGGCAGCTGCCCCGCCGCAACCTTTGCAACATAGGGCAACAGGTTGTTCGGAATGCCGCGCGGATTCTCGCCGATCAGCCCGCTCTTGTGCGCGCCGATGGGGTTGAAATACCGCAGGATGGAAACGCTCCAGTCCTTGTCCGCGAACCAGACATCCTTGAGAATACGCTCGATCATGAGCTTCGTTTCGCCGTAAGGGTTGGTCGTGGACAGCGGGAAATCCTCCCGAATCGGCACGGTCTTTGGCGAGCCGTAGACCGTTGCGGACGAGCTGAACACAATGCGCTTGGCGTTGTACTGCGCCATCAGCTCCACCAGATTCAGCGTGCTGAGAAGGTTATTGTAGTAGTACCGTCCCGGTTGCGCGACCGATTCGCCGACCGCCTTCAGACCCGCAAAGTGGATTGCGGAGTCAATGTCGGGGTTCTCGACAAACACGCGGCGCAGAGCCTCCTTGTCGCACAGATCCACTTCGTAAGCGCGGAATTCCTTCCCCGTAATTTCCCTGATGCGATCCAGCACCTTCGGAGAACTGTTGACATAGTTGTCCGCAATCACAACGTCATAGCCCGCGTTCAGAAATTCCACCGCGGTATGAGAGCCGATGAATCCCGCTCCCCCTGTAATCAGAATAGCCATTTTTATTACCTCTTTTCTTAAAACCTTGGGCTTTGCCCAAACCCACTCAGGGGACTTCTTGCAAGAAGTCCCCTGAGAACCTTCAAGAACCTTGCCAAAAAGGAATTGATATGCAGCCGATTGAAAGTGCAATTTTTGCAGATGTTATCCGCTTCTGCTTTCGTCACGCCCACAGATCGGCGGGGTACTCGCCGTTTGCGATCAGGTCGGCGATTGCCGCCTTGACGCGCGGTTTGTCCTCATGGTAGGTCACGCCCTGCCAGACCGACTCGGTCGGGTAGACCGCAACGTCGCAGAGCCCTGCCTCCATCTGCGCCTGCACCGCAAACGGCAGATAGAATTCGCATTTGAGCGGATTGGTCGGCACAGCCGCTTCGTAGAAGCCGCGCAGCTCGGTTTCCAGATGGCGGAACAGATCGGGCGTAAAGCCCCAGCAGTTCATCGACACGATGGTGTCAAACGGCAACTCGATCCATGTCGTGCCGTCGTCGTCCAGATACGCCGCGCCTCTCCCGCGCTTCTCAACCTTTGTCCGCTCGGTCACGCGGATCAGCCTGCCGTCCTCCCCGACTTCGCACACGCCGCGCGAAACCGTTCCGTTCTCGGTCAGCGTGTTGCCCGCGCGGAAGCCCACCATGCAGTGGTGCGCGGGAATGCCCGAAAGATTCGGTTTGGAAAGATGCTCCGCAAGGTGGCGGAAGGTCTCCGCACCGTAGAAATCATCCGCATTGATGACCGCGAAATTGTCGGTCACAAGATCGCGCGCACACCACACGGCGTGACCCGTCCCCCACGGCTTGGTTCGTCCTGCAGGCAACTTCAGGCCGCTCGGCAGGTCGTTCGCATCCTGAAAAACGTACTTGACCTTGATCTTCTTTGCAATCCGGTTTCCGATGGTCTCGCGGAACTGTTCCAGATTCTCCCGCTTGATGATAAAGACCGCCTGATCGAAGCCCGCGCGGATGGCGTCATAGACCGAAAAATCAATGATGAAGTTTCCCGCGTCGGTCATGGGATCCAACTGCTTCAGCCCGCCATAGCGCGAACCAAGCCCTGCGGCAAGAATTACCAGAGTCATGAATTCATCTCCTTATGTGAGTTTCTTCAGGATAAGTATACACGAAAAAAGCAAAAAAGTAAAGAGGTTTCCGAAAATTCACCCGAAAAAATCCCTTTTTTCAAAGCGCGGGTGACCGTTTTCCTCTTCTTTTCGCGCCTTTTCGGGAAAAGTTTTGAAAAAGGACTTGACAAATCCCCGCGCGGTCGTTATAATTGTATCATATAAGACAAAAAGGAGGGAGAGATTTGACGGAGGAACTCCTGCGCAAGAGTCTTTCGCGCTGTCCGCTGTTCGGCGGACTGTCACGGGAAACGTTGGACAGTCTGACGGGCGACGACAGGGCGGTGCGAACCTATACCGACGGCGAAATCATCGGTTCGACGGACGAGAGCGGACTCCCGCTTCTGATCGTTCTGGCAGAAGGCAAAGCGACGGTGACCACGCCGAACGCGGGACGCAACGTCCTGTTGCGTTTTCTCGGCGCGGGCGACCTGTTCGGGATTGCGAACCTGTTCTCGGATGCGCCGTCGGTCAGTACGGTCCGTGCGTCGGGCGGCTGTACCTGTCTGCTGATTCCGGAGGACACGGTCCGTGCGCTTCTGGATCGTGACCGCGGCTTCCGCCAAAACTACATCGGGTATCTTTCGGGGCGCGTCCGCTTTCTCAACCGCAAGATCGGGTATCTGACCGCCGGCAGTGCCGAGCGGCGGCTCGCGCTCTACCTTGCGGGACTCGGGCAGGGCGAGGTTACGCTCACCGAATCCCTCTCCTCTCTCTCCGAATTGCTCAACCTTGGCAGAGCCTCGCTTTACCGCGCCTTTGACCGCCTGACCGCCGACGGTTATCTGGTCAAAACCGGCAAGCATCTGACCCTGCCCGACCCCGCCGCAATGCTCGCGCACTACAACCAATAAACCATTTTTGAAAGGAAGTCTTATCATGAAATTCCGCGTACTGTCCCTGTTCCTGCTCGTTGCCCTGCTCGTCTCCTTTGCCGTTGCCTGCAAACCGCTGACC
This sequence comes from uncultured Eubacteriales bacterium, assembly GCA_900547725.1. GTDB lineage: Bacteria > Bacillota > Clostridia > Oscillospirales > CAG-272 > UMGS1865. Next base: position 2,599 of record URHR01000055.1, on the reverse strand, counting down.
GACCCCAAGGACACTGCCGAAGCGCCGACGGGAGCACCCACCGAAGCACCGACCGAAACCGCCGAGACCCCCGTCACGCCCGTTGACATCAACGTCTACACGATGAACGGCACTACGGGCTTCGGCATGGCAAAGCTGATGGAGGACGCCGCAAACGGCGCATTCAAAACCGAGAAATACACCTTTGATGTCAAGACCGACTTTGCAAAGGAAGTTCTTCCCGCGCTGATCAACGGCGATGCGGACATCGCCGCCATCCCGACCAACGGCGCGTCGATTGCCTACAACAAAACACAAGGCAAGGTGAAAGTTCTCGCAGTCAACACGCTCGGATGCCTCTACGTCATCGGCAAAACCGAGATCGCCTCGTTTGCCGATCTTGACGGCAAAACCGTTTATGCGCCCGCGCAGAACCCGACCTTTATTTTCAAGTATCTCTGCGGGCAGAACAACGTGAACGTAACCATCGATAACCAATACTCCGCTCCCGCCGACCTTGTGGCGGCAGTTGCGGCGGGCAAGGTGGACTACGCCGTGCTTCCCGAACCGATGATTACCGTTGCGAAAGCCAAAAATGCGGACCTGAAAGTCTCGCTCGACCTCACCGCCGAGTGGAACAAACTCGACGGCAAGCAGGACACGCTTGTGCAGGGCTGTGTGGTGGTTCGCACCGCGTTCCTTGAGGCGCATCCCGAAGCCGTTGCAAACTTCCTCAGCGCCTATGAAGCGTCGGTGAACTACGTCAACACCAACACCGAGGAAGCCGCAGACCTGATTGTAAAGCACGGCATTTTCGCGCAAGCTCCCGTTGCAAAGAAAGCAATCCCGAAGTGCAACATTCATTTTGTCGCGGGTGACGATATGAAAACCGCGATGAACACCTATCTGACCATTCTTTCGGGAATCAACGCGAGCGCAATCGGCGGCAAAGTGCCGGATGACGCGTTCTACTATCTCGGAAAATGAAGCGGATACCGAAACTTTTCCGCATTCTCTTTGCCGTCGCCTTCTGGATCTTCGTCTGGTGGGCGGCGGCAAAGTCGGTTGGGAGCGAACTGCTCTTCCCCGCTCCCGCCGCAGTGTTCCGGGTTCTGTGGGCACTGGTGCGCTCGAAGGAATTCTACCTTGTCACGGGGCGGTCGCTGCTCAATGTCGTGACCGGCATTCTCGCGGCGGTCGCGCTCGGTGTGCTTCTGGCGGGATTTTGCCACCGCGTCCGCATCCTGCGGGATCTGTTCCTGCCGCTGATGACCATCATCAAGGCAACGCCGGTTGCCTCCTTCATCGTCCTGCTCCTGATTTTCATCGGGGCGGCAAAAGTCCCTTCTCTCATTACCTTTCTCATCGTCCTGCCCGTGGTCTGGACCAATCTGGATGAGGGGTTGGATCGCATTGATCCGGGTCTTTCCGAAGTCGCGCGGGTCTACCGCTTCTCCTATCCGCGGCGGTTGCACGTGCTGGTTCTCCCCTCCCTGCGCCCCTACTTTCTTTCCGCCTGCCGCACGTCGCTCGGGCTTGCATGGAAGGCGGGCATCGCGGCGGAAATTCTCGCCACTCCGCGCGGAACAATCGGTCGGATGATCGGAGACGCGCGGCTGTACCTCGAAACCGAGCAGATGTTTGCATGGACGCTGACGGTGATTCTGCTCAGCCTCCTGATTGAATACGGCTTCGTCGCGCTGTTCCGCAAATTCGACAGAAGCGCACGCGCGGGAGGTGACCGCAATGCTTGAATTTGAACGCGTTTCCTTTTCCTACAAGAAAAATACCCCCGTTTTGCGCGACCTCTCCTTCCGTCTGGAGGACGGCGGATTTCTGGCCGTCATGGGCGAATCGGGATGCGGGAAAAGCACCCTGCTCTCGCTTGCGGCGGGACTGCTTACGCCAACCGACGGGCGGGTGCTCTGCACGGCAAAGCGGATCGCCTGCGCGTTTCAGGAGTCGCGCCTGTTCCCGTGGCTGACCGTTGCGCAGAATCTTTCCGCCGTCCTGCCCAAGCCCGACCCCCGCGCCATTGCGGAAGCACTTTGGGCAGTGGAGCTTTCGGACTGCGCCGCACTCTACCCTGCCGAACTTTCGGGCGGTATGAAAAGCCGCGTTTCCCTTGCGCGCGCCCTGCTCTATGGTGGTGACCTTTTCCTGCTTGACGAACCGTTTTCCGCGCTCGATGCCAACCTGCGCCGCCGTCTCTCCGACCGTCTCCGAGTCAAATGGAAGCAAGCCGGCGCCGCCGTCCTGCTCGTGACCCACCAGCAGGAGGATGCGGAACGCTTGGGCGGGAGGGTGCTCAGACTTTGATTCCGGAGCGATCATCGGTTCTGTTCGACGGTTCGTGAAAAAAGCAGATTGATCCCCCCTCATCCGTCGCTTAACGTGACAGCGACGGATGAGGGGGATCAATCTCCGCTCACACAGGAATCAGTCAGCAAGTAACTTTCAAACGAGGCGGAACGACACGCGTGTCGTTCCGCCTCAATCATCAACTAACTTCCTGCCATAGAGTTTGTACAAACAAAAAGCAAGGGGCAATAAACCTCTTGCAGGAAAGGTCTTGAAGGTTCTCAGGGGTGGCGGTTGCAAAGCAACCGCCGGTAGCGAA
>URHR01000054.1 GCA_900547725.1 uncultured Eubacteriales bacterium | reverse complement strand
CGGGGTTCGACTTAACGCCGCAGGCGTTTCCTCAGAGATGACAAAGAGGGCTGTTTGTTATGTGGGTTGTATAATTTTAGTCAGTTAAAGTAACATTACAACGAATGGGCTACATCTCACAAAACGCTATACCCTCTGTGTCATCCTGAGCGGAGCGGCATGACGGACGGAAGGGGGAGCAATACAGCCCTTCCCGCCGCGTAGTCGAACCCCGAAGGGGCGCCCGCAGGCGGGATCTCGGCAGTCGTGTAAGGCATTTGCTTTAGTATCTGCCCTTTCACAAAAGGAAACTGCCCCTCAAAGATTCACAGCACCCGATATCCTGCCGCCCGAACCGCTTTTTTCAGCTGCTTCGGTGCAACCGGCGACGCGAGCGTGACGACCGCCGTGCCTGCCGTATGGCTGACCTCGGCACTCGTCACCCCGGGGAGCGCCTCCAGCGCGTCCCTGACCCGCTTTTCGCAATGCCCGCACATCATGCCGCCGATCTTCAGCGTGATCCGTTCCGTCTCCCCGCTTACTCTGCCTGCTCCGCCCGCATGGGGCATTTGCTTCCGGTGCGCCTGTCTGATCTTGCGGTCGTGTTTCGGACTTTTCAGCTTGCAAAGATTCAACCGCAGAGCGTTGGTCACCACGCAGAAACTCGAAAGGCTCATTGCCGCCGCACCGTACATCGGGTTCAGCGTTATGCCCGCCCAGACGAACGCGCCCGCCGCAAGCGGAATGCAGATGACGTTATAAATGAACGCCCAGAACAGATTTTCGTGAATATTCCGCAGAGTCGCGCGGCTCAAACGAATTGCCGCGGGAACGTCCGCAAGACTGCTCTTCATCAGCACCACATCCGCCGCGTCAATCGCGACGTCTGTCCCCGCGCCGATCGCAATGCCCGTATCCGCAGCCGTCAGCGCAGGCGCGTCGTTGATGCCGTCTCCGACCATCGCAACATGACCCTGCCGACGCAGATCGCGAATGACCTGCTCCTTGCCGTCCGGCAGAACACCTGCCACCACTTCTTCGATGCCCGCGCGACCCGCAACCGCCCGTGCGGTGCGTTCGTTGTCGCCCGTCAGCATCACCACGCGCACGCCCATTCCGCGCAGTTCCTGCACCGCGCGCGGGCTGTCCTCCTTGACGGTATCGGCAACCGCGATGATGCCGAGCAGCTTTCCGTCCCGCAGAAACAGCAGGGGCGTTTTGCCGTCGTCGGCGAGCGCGCCGACCGTTTCCTGCACAGCGTCTGTCAGTTTTGTCTGTCCGCCGATGAATTTCGCGCTCCCGCCGATGAGTTCCGCGCCGTCCTTTTTCCCGCGCACGCCGTTGCCGGCAAGCGCTTCAAAACCGTCCGCCGCTTCGGCTGTCAGACCTCTTACTTCCGCCTCGCGCACCACCGCGCGCGCCAACGGATGCTCGCTCTTTTCCTCAAGCGACAGCGCCGCCGCGAGCAGGTCACACTCGCCGATTCCCTCTGCGGGCAGGACGTCGGTCACGCTCGCAATGCCTGTCGTGACAGTTCCCGTTTTGTCCAGCGCCACAATCTGCGTGCGCCCTGCGGACTCCAGCGACGCGGCGGTTTTGAAGAGAATTCCGTTCCGCGCGCCAACGCCGTTTCCGACCATAATCGCCACGGGGGTCGCCAATCCGAGCGCGCACGGACAGCTGATGACCAGCACCGAAATCGCCCGCGCCAGTGCGTAACCGAAGTCCCGTCCCACCGCAAGCCAGACGATCAGCACCACGAAAGAGACCGACATGACAGCCGGCACGAACACGCCCGACACGCGATCCGCGACCTTTGCGATCGGGGCTTTCGTTGCCGCCGCGTCGCTGACCATGCGGATGATCTGCGACAGCGTGGTGTCCTCTCCGACCCGCGTTGCCTCGCACCGCAAAAAGCCCGACCGGTTGACGGTTGCCGCCGACACGCTGTCGCCCGGATGCTTGTCCACGGGGATGCTTTCGCCCGTCAGCGCCGCCTCGTCAACCGCGCTCTCCCCGTCCAGAACCACGCCGTCCACGGGAATATTCTCCCCCGGGCGGACGACGAACATATCGCCTTTCTTCACCTGCCCGATCGGAACGGTCACTTCCGCGCCGTCCCGCACGACCACGGCGGTTTTGGGGGCAAGCTTCATCAGCGACCGCAGGGCGTCGGTGGTTTTTCCCTTCGACCGCGCCTCAAGCATTTTCCCAACGGTAATCAGGGTCAGGATCATCGCCGCCGACTCGAAATAAAACTCGTCCATGTAGGTCATCACCGCCGCCATGTCCCCTCTCTCCTGCGCGCCGGTCATGGCAAACAGCGCGTAAACGCTCCAGACAAACGCCGCGCCCGAACCGAGCGCCACGAGGGTGTCCATATTGGGAGAACGATGCCAAAGCGCGCGGAAGCCGCTCTCGAAAAAGCGGCGGTTGATCACCATGATCGCAATGCAGAGAAGTAATTGTACCAATCCCATGGCAACGTGGTTACCGTCAAAGAACGGCGGCAGTTTCCATCCCCACATCATATGCCCCATGGAGAAATACATCAGCACCGCAAGGAAGCCGATCGACCAGAGCAGACGGCGCTTCAGCGCGGGCGTTTCGCGGTCGGCAAGCGGATCGTCTCCTGCGGTTTCCGCCGCTTGCGGATTCTCCCCCTTCAGCTTCAGCTTTGCGCCGTAGCCCGCCGCCCGAACCGCCGCGATTACGGCATCGGGTGACGCACTCCCCTCCACGCCCATGGAATTGGTCAGCAGGCTGACCGCGCAGGAGGTGACCCCCGCCACGTGCCCGACCGCCTTTTCCACTCTCGCCTGACAGGCGGCGCAGCTCATACCGGTTACTTCATATTGTTGCATCTTCTTTTCATCTCTTTTCCGAAACGATTCTTAATTTAATTCTTGTTTTTACCGCATCAGCTTTTTCAGCGTGGTCATCAGCTCGTCGATCACCTCGTCGCGCCCCTCGCGGATATCCCTTGCCACGCAACCGTGAATGTGACTGCCCAGAATCTCGCGCTCGAATGCGGAGAGCGCCGCTCCGACCGCCGCCGACTGAATCAGAATGTCGTTGCAATAGGCGTCGCGCTCCAGCATCGCTTCAATACCGCGCAACTGTCCCTCCATCCGTCGCAGACGGTTGAGCAGTTGTTTCTTCTGTTCCTCTGCGCGGACGGTGGTCTTTTCCGTACCGCCTTCGGCGTTTCCTTCGACGTTATCCGAACAGCAACAGCAGTGCTTTTCCGTTTCCTCCATCCTGTTTCCTCCTATACCCCCATCGGGTATTTTTATTATATACCCCCTCAGGGTATTTGTCAAGAGGGTTTTGCAAATTTTATCCGGAATTTTTTTCTTCTTTTTCCTTTGTCTCCGCCCTGCCACGAAGAATTGCGCTGACCGCCAGAACCGCAACAGGTCCGAGCGCCATACCGAGGAAGCCGAACCACCGCCACCCCGCATAGCCTGCAATCAGCGCCGCCAACGGATGCACGCCAAGACTCTTTCCGATCAGTCTCGGCTCGATGATCTGCCGCAGAACCGTCACTGCCGCAAAGAGAATGAGCAGTCCGAAGCCGAGATAGAAATTCTTCCGCAAAAGCGCGATGATCGCCCACGGGACAAGAACCGTTCCCACGCCGAGCACGGGCAAAAAGTCCACCACCGCGACAAGGAGCGACAGCAGGAACGCATACCGCACCCGCAGAATCAGAAAGCCGATGAACAGCTGAACGAAGGTCACGAACAGAATCAGCAGGTAAGCGCGCAGGTAGCGCAGGGACACCGCCTTTGCCCGCGCGCGCAGGGACGGGATTTTTTCCGCCAAACGGCGGGGCAAATGCGCGGTCAGAAATTTTCCCACCTGCCCGGGTTCTACACAAAAATAAAATCCCGCAATCACGGTCACCAACACGAACAGGAACGCCGACGGCATTGCGGAGATCAGTTTTCCCGCCACGCCCGGCAGTTTTGCGCTGAGCGCGCCCGCAAGCGAGGAAAGCATTTCCCCCACCATCGCATTGAACTCTTCGCGGAACATTTCATATTTCTCCCCGACCTCGGCGCGGCGGAACAGCCCCACGCCCGCCGTGATTTTGCCGAACCAGTCAAAGGCTTCTCCGCTCTCCGCGCGCTCTGCGCTCTCTCCGCTCCCGGCATAATCCCCCTCTGCAAGGAGCGCGGCGAGCAGCTCCTCCAGTTCCCGGATTCCGCGCGCCACGCCGGCGGAAATGCCCGCAACAAGAAGCCCGAGGGTCAGCACCAGAAGCAGGACAGCCCACACCTTGCGCGGGACGCGCGTTTTTCCCGCCAACGCGTTCGCCGCGGGGGCGACCGCCAGCGACAGCCCCCATGCAAGCACGAACGGCAACAGCACGCCGAACAAAAGCCGCGCGCCCAACAGCGCCGCCGCCACACCTGCCGCCGCACAGATCACCACGGCGGCGCGCGTTTCCCATTTTCGTTCCATCTTTCCCTCCGCGCAGTCCGATTCTTCCGATTCTCTTCTGTATTATTCTATCCGCCCCGGTTGTAAATTATTTCTCAATTTGTCCGAAAGCCTTGACACGGCGCGCGTTTTCTGCTAAAATAAACATAATCGTAAGAAAGGAAGTCCAACCATGAAAAAACGTTTTTCCCGTATTGCCACTGCAATTGCAACCGCAAAGCCGTTTCTGCTTCTGACGGTTGCGGTTCTGCTCTTTGCCTGCACGTTCGTCTCCTGCGGAAAGAAAGCCCAATATGTCACGCTGACCGTTCAATACGTCGACTCGGAAGGTACGGAGCAGACCGGCGATATTGTCATCCAGTTGCGCCCCGACGTTGCCCCGATCACCGTTGAGAATTTCGAATCGCTCGTTTCCTCGGGCTTCTATGACGGTCTGACCTTCCACCGCGTTTACTCGGGCTTCATGATTCAGGGCGGCGATCCCAAGGGCAACGGCACGGGCGGCTCCGAAAAGACCATCAAGGGCGAATTTTCCGCCAACGGCGTGAACAACACGCTCAGCCACAAGCGCGGCGTGGTCTCTATGGCGCGTTCAAGCAGCTACAACTCCGCTTCCAGCCAGTTCTTCATCTGCCACGCTGACAGCACCTTCCTTGACGGCAACTATGCCGCGTTCGGCGAGGTTGTCTCCGGCATGGATGTTGTGGACGGCATTGCGGGTACTGCGGTCGTTTCCAACGGCAGTGAAGTCTCCAAGCCCGTAACCGCGCCCGTCATCGTCAAGGCTACGCTCTCCGCAACGGCGGAGATTCGTAATTAAGGCTTCGGAGGGGAAGACCTTGTGGCTTTGCCCCAAACCCCATTTAAGGGACTTTTTAAAAAAAGTCCCTTAAAAATCCCCAAAAATTTTCACCCACGGGCAGGATTCCGCAGAGAATCCTGCCCGTGGGTGAAATTCTTGAAGGTTCTTAGGAAACTTCTTCCAAGAAGTTTCCTGAGTGGGTTCGGGCAAAGCCCGAGGTCTTCCTCCCCAAAACCTTAACCGCTAACCTCCGCGATTGCGGTAAGCGCTTCTTCGATCGGCGGGAGTTCGGGATGCCACTTGCGCTCCCATTCGAGGGAAACGCAACCGTCGAAAGAATCGGCACGGAGCTGATCCAAAATGGCGCGGAGCGGGATGTCACCCTTGCCGGGGAGAACCTGCGTGCGGTCGGGGAGACAGTCCTTGACGTGAACATGGCGGATATAGGGGCAAAGGAGACGGTAGAGCGGTCGGAAATCCCGCCCTGTTGCGAAATAGGTGTGCATCACGTCCCAGATCAGACCGAACCCCGCGCGACCGTCGAGCGCTTCCAGAATCGGCGCAAGCGTTTCCGCGCGGTTGAAATCGCCGTGTGTCTCGAGCAGAGCGGTCACACCGTGCGCGGCGGCGCCCTCAGCAAGCAGGGAAAGCCCCTCGATCACGCTTTGCGTGGCGGCGGCAGGATCGTCCCCCGTGTTGTTGCCGAATACGCGGATATAGGGCGCGCCGAGCGCGGAAGCGATCAGAACGGCGGTGTGCGCCTCCGCAAGGGAAGCCTCCCGCTCGCGCGGATCGTGGAACGAGGCGGAAGCGCCGATGACCCGGGCGGTCAGCCCCGCGCGATCCAGGGCGGCGCGGGTTTGGGCAAGACGGTCAGGCGCAAAGTCGGGAATCTCGCGGTTGTCGATTATCCCGCCGATTCCCCGGAATTCCAGACACGGAATCCGATATGCCCGCGCAAGTGCAAAGATGTCGGTCAGCGACCGCTCCGCACAGCCGAGCGTTGAAAAGCACAGCTTCATATTCATTTCCTTTCCCGGGCGGACGTTACCGCCCGGTTTTATTTTAGCACATCCGCGCGGCGCTGTCAAGAGCGCCACGCGGAAAGCATTCCGAAATTATGTAAAACTTGCGGCTCTGCGGAAATTCGGCAAAAGATACACTTTGCAAAACCGAGGAAATCCTGTATAATAGAAGCGGAAGAATCCGGGAAAACGAAAGGAAGGAAAACGGTGTGAACGAAAAGATTCTGATGGGCGGCGCGGATTTGCCGCTGGTCTGGACGGAGGAGAACCTCCGCGCGGTCGGGCTGAGCGGCAAAACCGTGACAAAAGAGGAAATTCTCGCCTCCCCCGCGCAATATCGCGACACGCGCTATCTGTTCTCCACGTGGGGAATGCCGCGTTTTGAAGAACAGGAGATCCGGAACTGCCTGCCCTCCCTGCGGGCGGTGTTCTACGCGGCGGGGAGCGTGCAGAGCTTTGCCGCGCCGTTTCTTGACGCAGGCGTTGCGGTCTTTTCCGCGCGGGCGGCAAATGCCGTTCCGGTTGCGGAATACACCGTGGCGCAGATTCTGCTTGCAAACAAGGGCTGTTTCCGCGCCTGCCGCAGTCTGCATACGGGCACGGACTGGAATGCCGCCCGTGCTCTCTCGAACCGCTATGCGGGAAACTACGGCGCAACCGTCGGCATCGTCGGATGCGGGATGATCGGGCGCATGGTTGCCGAACGTCTGCGGGACTACCGCCTGCGCGTGCTTGTATACGACGCCTTCCTCCCGGCGGAAGCGATTCACGAACTCGGCGCGGAGAAGGTCACGCTTGAGGAACTGTTCGCCGCTTCCGATGCGGTAAGCAACCACTTGGCAAACGTCCCCGCAACGGTGGGAATGCTGAACGGCAAACTCTTCGCTTCCATGAAACCCTATGCAACCTTTCTCAATACGGGAAGAGGCGCAACCGTTCGCGAGGACGAGCTGATTGCGGTTCTGACCGCGCGTCCCGACCTCTGCGCTCTGTTGGATGTGGTCGACCCCGAGCCGCCCGCGCCAACCTCTCCCCTGCTCTCGCTTCCGAACGTCTTTCTGACCCCGCATATCTCGGGCAGTCAACAGAGCGAATGCGCGAGAATGGGCGCTTATATGGCGGAAGAATTCCGTGCCTTTGACGAAGGCAGAGAGACCCGCTTTGCAGTCACGCGGGAAATGCTTGCCACGATGGCATAACAAACAACAAGGAGAAAATACCGTGTATAAAAGACCTGTGAATCCTGCGGAGTTGCCGAAAGAGCTCCCTTATCTGGACAGCACCGCGCCCCTTTCCGCCCCCATCCGCGCGGCGGGACACACGCTCCCGAACCGCATCGTCTATCAGCCGATGGAAGGCTGCGACGGCGCGGGGGACGGCACGCCCGGAGAGCTGACCGTCCGCCGCTATCACCGTTTCGCGCACGGCGGCCCCGGGCTGATCTGGTTCGAAGCCACCGCAATCCTGCCCGAAGCGCGGGCGAATCCCCGCCAGATGATGCTGACCGAAAAAAACGCAGACGCATACAAAAAACTGCTTGACGGAATGCGGGAGATTTCCGTACGGGAAAACGGCTACGCGCCGCTGATTATTTGTCAGCTGACCCATTCGGGGCGCTATTCCAAGCCGAACGGCTACCCCGAACCTCTGGTTGCGCAGCACCGTCCGCTGTTTGAGGGCGACAAGCCGCTCTCCGAGGATCGCATCCTGTCCGACGATTCCCTCGCCGCACTCCCCGAACGCTACGCCTATGCGGCGCGGCTTGCCTCGGAGGTCGGGTTCGACGGCGTAGACATCAAGGCTTGCCACGGCTACTTACTCTCCGAACTGCTCGGCGCTTACGGCAGAAGCGGCCCTTATGGCGGCGAAGCCTACGAAAACCGCACGCGGCTTCTGCTCTCGGCGGTGGAAGCGGTCAGATCCTCAGCCCCCGACAGCCTTCTGCTCGCCTCCCGCTTCAACGCCTACGACGGCTTCCCCTACCCCCACGGCTTTGCGGCAAGCGACGAAGCGGGCGTTCCCGATCTGCGCGAGCCGCGGCGGCTTGCGGGCGATCTTGTCGCACGAGGCGTGCGGATTCTCGACGTGACGATGGGAAATCCCTATCAGAACCACGAGGTGAACCGCCCCACCGCGTTTGCCAAGGCAGTTCCGCCCTATGAAAGCATTCTGCGGATGCGGGCGGGCGCGATTGCCGTCTCGGAAGCGGCGCGCGCGGTTGCAGCCGACGCGCTGACCGTTGCTTCCGGCTTCACCTTCCTCGGCGCGGAAGCACCGCACGTTGCGGCGGCGGACATCGATGCGGGGAAATACGAACTGATCGGCTTCGGTCGGCAGAGCTTCGCCGATCCCGATTCCGCACGGGAGATTCTGCGGAACGGGTGCGCAGATCCGCACCGCCTCTGCCTGACCTGCGGAAAGTGCACCGCGCTGATGCGGGCGGGCAAAACGCCGGGGTGCGTAATCTATGACAAGGAAATTTACGGCTCTCTCTATCGGGAGACCTTTGCAAAACAGGACGGAGGAAACAAGGCATGAATTATGCAATCGTAACCGGTACGCTCGGCGGAATCGGGCGCGCCACGGCAGAACTGCTGCTCTCCCGCGGGTGGGGCGTTGTGGGAATGGATCTTCCCGAGCACCCCGACCTTTCGGTTTTTTCGGAACACTTTACCTACATCCCGGGCGACCTCTCCGCGGCGGCTGACCGCGAGCGGCTCGTCGCCCTGCCCCCGCGCCTTGACGCACTGGTCAACGTTGCGGGCATCGCGCCGCGCGTTCGCGCAGACCTGTTGGAGATGACCGAGGAGAGCTACGATCGCGTGATGAACGTCAACACCAAGGGCACGATGTTCCTCACGCAGGCGGCGGCGCGGCGGATGCTGTCCCAGCCGGTGACGGACGGCGTGCGCGGACGGATTGTCAACGTCTCCTCCTGCTCGGCATACACCAGTTCGACCTCGCGCGGCGAATACTGCGTTTCCAAAGCGGGCGTAACCATGCTGACCATGCTCTATGCAGACCGTCTCGCGTCTGCGGGCATCACGGTGAACGAAGTCTGTCCCGGCGTGATTCACACGGGCATGACCGCAACGGTAACGGAAAAATACGACCGTCTGATCGCGGACGGACTGGTTCCGATGGGGCGTTGGGGCGAACCGCTCGACGTCGCGCGGGCAATCTGCGCGCTTCTGGACGGCAGTCTCGGCTACACCACCGGGCAATCGATCGCCGTGGACGGCGGAATGCACATCAGACGGCTATGATGAAACGGAGTTATCACACCATCGTCATCGGAAGCGGCTGCGCGGGCTTTGCGGCGGCGGAGCGGCTTTGGTCGCTCGGCGTAACCGACATCGCGCTTCTGACCGAAGGTCGGAACATGGGCACTTCGCGGAACACGGGAAGCGACAAACAGACCTACTACAAACTGTCGCTCTGCGGTTCGGAAGGCGACAGCGTGCGCGAAATGGCGCAAACACTTTTCGACGGCGGCGGAGTCAACGGCGACAACGCCATGTGCGAAGCGGCTTATTCGGTTCGCTGTTTCATGCACCTTGTGGAACTCGGCGTTCCCTTTCCCTGCAACGAATACGGCGAATACGCCGGCTACAAAACCGACCACGACCCGCGCACACGGGCAACCTCCTGCGGTCCGCTGACCTCAAAATACATGACCGAGGCGCTGGAACGCGCGGTGAACGGCTACGGAATTCCGATTCTCGACGGTTGGCGTGCGGTTCGGGTGCTCACCGACGGCGGACACGTCACGGGCGTTGCGGCAATCCGCCAAGGCGGCGAACGTGCGGTGTTCGCCTGCCGCAACCTGATTCTCGCAACGGGAGGCCCTGCGGCGATCTATGAGAATTCGGTCTATCCCGAGAGCCAGACCGGCGCAACGGGGCTTGCCATCGGCGCGGGTGCAGCCTGCGCGAATCTGGAAGAGTGGCAATACGGCATTGCAAGCACCGACTTCCGCTGGAATCTTTCGGGAACGTATCAGCAGGTGCTCCCCCGCTATTTCTCGGTGGGGGCGGACGGGGGGGTCGAGCGGGAATTTCTGTGGGAAGCGCTCGGCGCGCGCTCGCTTGACCTGATCTTTCTCAAGGGCTACCAGTGGCCCTTTGACACGCGCAAGCTGAACGGCTCGTCGCAGGTCGACCTTCTGGTTGCCGACGAAATCCGGAACGGGCGGCGGGTTTATCTCGATTTTACCCGCAACCCCATGGGATTGGACGAAGCCTTTTCCGCACTCGGCGAAGAGGGACGGGACTATCTGCGCCGCTCGGGCGCGCTGTTCGGCACGCCGCTGGAACGCCTGAAACATATGAACATCGGCGCTTATGAACTGTATCGGAATCACGGAATCGACCTTGCCCGAGCCCCCCTGCGGATTGCTGTCTGCGCCCAGCACTGTAACGGCGGCATCGCGGTGGACGCGCACTGGCAGACTTCGGTCGCCGGACTTTACGCGGTTGGTGAAGCGGCGGGAAACTTCGGGGTTTACCGTCCCGGCGGAAGCGCCCTGAATGCCACGCAGGTGGGTGCGCTCCGCGCCGCAGAGCAGATTGCGGCAGAGTCCGACCGCACCGCGCCCGAAACAGTCCCCTCCTTTGCGTTTCCCGAATACCGCCGCGGAGAATCCAATATCCGCGCGCTGTACGGACGGCTTCGCCACGAGATGAGCCGCGTCGCCGATTTTGCAAGAAACACGGCGGAAATGAAAAAAATGCTTGCAGAAGTCTCCGATCTGTGCTATAATACAGAGGAGAGGCTGATCGTCGGCGGTGCGGAGGACGATCTGCCCGCGGCGCTTCTGACCGACCTGCTCCTGACCCAACAGGCGGTGCTTTCCGCCATGCTGTTCTCTGCGGAAACGGTCGGCTCGCACGGTTCGGCGTACATCGTCGGAACGGACGTGCCGTCGGAACAGCCGATCCGCCGCACTTACACCGTAACAGTCGGCACGCGCTCGGAACTTTGCCCCGTGCGCCCGATTCCGGACGGGGAGCTGTGGTTTGAGAACCTGCTCCGCCGCAGTCTGAAAGCCGACCGAGCCTGAAACAATACCGCGTAAGCCGCGAACGGAGGTAGAAATGCGCCCATGCATTGAAAATCTGTACTTTGAAACCGGATTGCACATCGGCCATGTGGACATCATGCGCCACGCCGCGTGGGAGCTGATCTTCATCACCCGCGGCTCGGTTCATGTGGAGATTGCGGGAAAGTCCTACGACACCGTCGCGCCCTCCATGATTTTCATCAGTAACTATGAGCCGCACGTCCTGACGGTGCGTTCCGAAAGCTACGAGCGGTACGTGATGCTGATAAACCCGTCGGTCGCAAAAACCACGCTGAAACCCGCCTTCCTGCAAACGGTTTTCTCCATCCACTCTCCCCGCTTCTGCCATGTCCTGCCGCTCGGGGAAGGCGCGGCGCTCGACGACCTCCGGATGCTCTTCCGCAACCTGCAAACCGAGCGGGAAACCGACCCGGACGACGGAGAGGGCGAGCAGATCTGGCTCTCCGCGCTCCTGTGGCGGCTTTACAGATTGTCGCCCGGACTGTTTTCTTCGGTTGGCGGAAGCGCGGAAAAAATCGTTGCCGCCATCCGCACGGAACTGGAGAACCACCCCGAGCGCAAACTGGATCTGAATTCGCTTGCGGCTGCGCACTATATCAGTTCCTACTATCTCTCGCACGTCTTTCACCGCATTACGGGCTATACCATCAAGCGATATCTTCTGCTCTGCCGCATCTCGCTTGCCTGTATGCTGTTGTCGGACGGAAGCAAAACCGTGGCGCAGGTCGCGGTTGCCTGCGGGTTTACCGACGCGAGTAATTTTTCCCGCTATTTCCGCGAAATTACGGGGATGACCCCGTGGGAATACCGTAAAATAGGAGAAACCTCCTGAGACGCTTCTCGGGAGGTTTTTCTGTAGGCATAGCAACCACCTTACGTCCCCAAATGGGATAAAAGTTTTCGCCCGCCTTTTGGGGGAGGCGGCGCGGTCGAGGACGCGGAGTCCTCGTCGCGCTCCGCAGAGCGC
>URHR01000053.1 GCA_900547725.1 uncultured Eubacteriales bacterium | reverse complement strand
TCTTGAAGGTTCTTAGGGGACTTCTCCTTAAGAAGTCCCCTAAGCAGGGTTCGGGGCAGAGCCCCGAGGTCTTAGGGTTTGGTGCAGAGCCCCGAGGTCTCCCTCAGCCCCTTGTGGAAAGCACACAAAAAAGGGTAGGACGGATTGCATATAATGCCCAATGGGGGGAGGGCGGATCGTCGGATGATGATAGAATTCAATCGGTTTGTGGCTTGAAGGGGTGGTTTTAGTGTGGTATAATGATACAAACGGAGCGGAAATCGCTGACCGAGCGGGGTGACAGCCGATCGGAAAAAACAGAGAAGAAAGGGATGAAAAACGCGGAAATGAGAAAAACGTTCATTTCGACAGTCGCATTGCTGATGGCGATCCTGATGTTCTGCACCGCCTGCGCGGGGAAAAACGGCGGCACGGAGGGAACGAGCGGCGCTGCAACCACAGACGATAACGGTCCGCCGCCCGACGCAATCGATCTGACCGACTTCAAAATCCTTTGCGCAGAGGACGCCGACAGTACGGTAAAATCTCTGACCGTCAGGCTGAGAAACGGGATAGAGGATATGTGCGGAATCAAACTGGAGATCGACACAGACTTCGTCAGACGCGGCGAGGCAGTTCCGACCGATACCAAGGAAATTCTGGTCGGGAATACCAACCGCCGTACCGCAACCGACCTGAAGAAAATGGATCTTCAGATCATCCGCGAGGGAAACCGCATCTACCTGTTGGGCGGCAGTGAGCCGGCAGTCGGTCAGGCGGTGACCTACTTTCTCGAAAACTACATCGTAAGAGGCTACGTCAGCATCGCAGACCCAACGGTCTGCCTGCGCGAGGGAAGCTACCCCGCAGAAAAACTGCTGTTCGGAGCGACCAACATGGAGACGGTGAAAATCTTCTATTCCCTCGCGAACGCGGAGCGTCAGTCGCTCTGGCAGGGGCTTGAGGACAGCCTGCTCGACGCAACGGGCAAGCGCGCGGAGGTCGTGGCCGACATCGCCGAAGCGAACCTTATCTTTGAAGAGAAGAACCGTGAAGCCATCGGCGGAAAAGACTGGGGCACGGTCTGCGAGGACGGTAAGCTGACGCTGATCGGCGGCAACGCAACGCAGAGCCGCAAGGTGATTGCACATTTTCGCGAGAAAATTCTGCTTGCGGACGGGACTTGCACGTTTGAAAAAGGAGTTTATTCCATGGATCTGATGACAAAAGAGGAGTATTATAACCAAAACCGGTTGGAGATCTACCCCGAATTCCCCGAGCAGGTCAGACGGGACTATTCCTATTCCGTAACCGTTACGCAGGGGGACAAAACCGCGAAGATTCCGGTTTATAACCACGAAATGAACAGCGCGGTCAGCCGCAACCCCAACTGCGGGATTGACGGGCATCGCCGCTTCTCCGCCTTCGCCTTCAGCGGCGAGCAGGTGCGGGTGGACATTGAGGTCAAGCGCGATTTCGAATTCTATTCGCTGATGCCTTCGGCAAAGAATTTCCGCCACGAGTACAAAGACGGCGTGATCTCGGTCTGGCTGGAGAAGCCCGAGTACTTCATGATCCGTCTGGACGACCGGGACGAAAGCATCCTTTCGGTCTTTGCGGATTATCCCGAGTTCCCGGATGACGTCGACCTTGACGATCCCAACACGATCCGCGTGGAGGGGTGGTACGAGGTGGACGGCGGGGTTCTGGAGCTCACCGAGCCGGGAAAGACCGTTTACATCGCGCCCGGAGCGGTTCTGCACGCCCGCATTGATGTCAAGGCAAACTATACCCGTGTGATCGGGCGCGGCGCGATCATCGACCCGTTCGAGAATTTCGCAAAGTATTCCCGCGACATCATCAACGACAACAAGGGCGGCTTGATGATCTACATCTGGCCGGACGCGAACGATGCGCAGATCGACGGTATTTTCCTGCTCGACGCGCAGTGCTTCAACATCGCAACGCGCGGCAAGCGGGCGGATATCCGCAATACCAAGGTCCTTTCCACCATCATCAGCACCGACGGCATTTCGGCGTTCATCGGCTCGTCGGGCACGCTTGTGGAGCATTGCTTCATCTATTGCGGCGATAATACCATGGTCTTTTCCTCGGGCATTACCTACCGCGATATGCTGGTGGGCACAACCTGCGCGGCGATTTACCCGCAGGACGACGTGTACGACGTGCTTCTCGAGGACATCCATGTGTTCCGCGCGGACGACGCGATTATCGACAACATCTACAACGCGGGGCAGAAGCATACCAGAATCGACATGACCATCAACAATATCGACACGGTGGATTGCACGTATGCGCCGCGGATCATCCGTTGCCGGAACATGGGCGGAAATCCGAAGAACTTTACAATCCGCAATCTGTCGGTCGGAGCTTACGGTCTGATGCAGACCCAGAGCGGCATCCTGGTGGAGAATATGGACGGGTATCTCGATACCTACAACTATACCTTCAACATCACGAACTATGCCATCGACGGCTCGACGGTCAGCAACGCAAGCCGCATCGGGCTTCGGTTTGACGAGGAGAGAAACACCTGCAACTATTCCACCGAAGCGGGCTTCACGCCTGTGAAACGGACGGATCACTACGCCGATTATACGATGCCCGCGAAGGTTTACATCGGCGCGCTGCAGCTGATGTTCAACAACCCCGTTGTGAAGCAGGGTGACGAGCTGTTGCTTCCTTATGAGGAGATCCGCACCATGCTCCGCACCGATCAGTCTGCGGCAACGGTTGACGTGGACGGCGTGGCGTACGTCAGGGCTTCGGCGCTTGCGCCTGCGGGTCTGTGCAAGAGCGCCGCGACAAAGAACGGAAATCTTTACCTGACCCCGCAGTACAACGGAGAGAATCTGCTCCTTGCGGACAGCGGCGAGATTTCGCACTACGCGAGAGCAACGGGCGGTCAGCAACTCTGCTCGAAGGTGGAGAACGGAACGGTGATCTACCGCACCGACAACGTGGTCTTCAAGCAGTGGGCGGGTGTGAGACGCTACATCGGAGACGAAACCGCCATGTACGGAGCGGGAACTTACAAACTCACCTTCAAAGTGCGGGCGGATTCCGCGAGAACCAACGCGCTCCGCGTGAAAACCACGCTGAAGAACAACGACCGCTTTACTTACAAGAACATTTCGGTCACCAAGGATTGGACCGTGTTTGAATACACCTTTGACCTGACGGCAGAACAGATCACCGACCCGTTGATGATATTTGACATCAACACGTTGGATAAATCGGTGGTGTGGTTTGAAGTCTGTGACCTGACGTTGGTCAAGGTCAGATAAGAAAAGGAGAGAAGGCTATGAAACGAATTGCTGTGAAACTGACGCTTCTCCTGCTGATTTCGGCGATGGTTCTTTCGGTATTGGTTGCCTGCAAAAACGACAAGCTGGGCAACATCGCAACGGACGACGGAGCGAAAGAATCGCAGACAGCGGGCGACGGGATTGCGCCGCTTGAGAAGCGCGATCTGGGCGGAAAGACCTTCAACGTGCTTCTGCGAACCGAATACAAGGACGAATTTGCAATCTATGAAGAGACCAACACTTCTGTTCCCGACGCGGTGTACAGCCGCAACAAGCGGGTGGAGGAAGAATACGGGGTAGCGTTCAACTTCACCGACGTGGTGAACGACTGGGATCATCGCGACACCTTTACAAACGCGGTGCACAACTCCGTTCTGATGGGAGGGGACACTGCCTTCGATTTCGTGATCGGCGCGCAGTCCTACGTTGCCTTCAACATCGCGCTGCATGATTTTCTCAATCTCTATGACGTTCCCAACCTGACCTTTGCGGGCGACTGGTGGGGTCAGCAGGCGGTTGAGGCGCTGACCATCAACAACGTTTGCTATCAGGCAACCGGGGATTTTGCGGTTTCCATGCTGGAATCTATGAACTGTATGTATTTCAACAAGTTCCTTGCCGAACAGCAGAACCTGCCCGACCTTTACGATCTGGCGCGGCGGAAGCAGTGGACGCATGAGAAAATGGTGGAACTTTCCCGCGATGTCTACACCGACAACGGGAACACGGGCTTTGATCTGGCGGACAGCTTCGGTCTGATGATCTACCAGACCGACATCCGCTCCGCAATCGTGGTGTACGACACACCCACGCTGACAAAGGAGGGGAAGATCGTCTGGAACACCGCGCACACGCAGAATGTGGTGGAGGCGATTGTGAAAGCCTTCGGTGGCAGTCAGGACGGTATCTACTACTGCGAGGGGATTGACGAAGCGCAGAACAGCTTCTTCAACGGGCGTGCGATGCTCCTGTGGGGAAGGCTGGATTCTGCGGCGGTTTTGCGGAACATGGAGCAGGATTTCGGCATCATTCCCTGCCCGATGTTCACCGCGGATCAGGGCGAGTACTACACGACTTCCAACGACGCTTCCATGGTCTGCGTTCCGACAACCGACAAGGATCCGGACGATATCGGCTTTGTGATCGAGGCGATGTGCCGCGAATCCACCGATACGGTTGCAAGAGTTTTTTACGAGAAGGCGCTGAAATCGAAATACGCGCCCGACCCGCAGTCCTCGGAGATGATCGAGCTGATCCGCAAGTCGCTGACCTATGATTTCGGTTGGGTTTACTCCACGCAGACAGGCGTTTCGGGCAACCAGTACCAGATCATGATGAACGAGGGGAGCACGAACTTCGGCGGTTGGTATAAGGGGCAGGAAACGGTTATCAAAGGAAAGCTGAAGGATTTCTATGCGCTCTTCGGTGTCACGCTTGAGAACTGAGCGCAAACAAACGCTCTGGGCGGCGGTGCTGGCGGTTCTGTTCTGCCTGTTCCTTGCGGGGTGCGGGGATGATGTTCCCGACCTTTCCCGCGACAGTGTGAAACGAACCGCAGCTCCCGCGGCGGAGACGGAGCGCGGCGCGCTCCCTGCGACGGGCGGGGACAGCGGAATGACTCCGCAGGACGGAATTCTCACGGCAGATCCCGACGCGGATCACTACACGCCGTACTACTGACGGTTCTGTCGGAAAAAGCACAGGAGGGGACAACCGGAAGCTGCGGCTCGGTGTACCCCTCCTGTGCGGTATTAGGCAACTTCGTGATTGCACCGTCGGAATTGTGCGGGATTGCCTTGAATTACAACATGAAAAGAGGTAGAAACAGGATGCGAAGAAAATCGGAATTTGCCCTTTTGCTCATCGTCTTGTTGGTTGCCGCGGCGCTTGCGGCGTGCGGCAGGGGCGGCGACGGAACGTCGACAACGACCCCGGACGGAAGCGAAACGACCGCGCGGGAAGAGACTGCGTTTGATCTGAAAAACTACACCATTCTCTGCAACGAGTTTGCAAACGACGACATCCGCAAGTCTACCGTAACCCTGCAGAAGAAGATCAAGGAGCAGTTCGGAATCCGTCTGGAGACCGACACCGACTGGGTGCGCAAGGGCGAGGAAGTTCCGAACGACCGGTTTGAAATTCTGGTGGGCGAGACGAATCGTCAGGCATCGATCGACGTTCTGACCGAATTGCGGAACGACCGCAAGTGCCACAGCATGGATTACATCATCCGCGTGACAGGGGACAAGGTGGTGATCCTCGGCGGATCCGAGGAGGCAACGCTTGCGGCGGTGGAATACCTGACGAGAGGCGCGCTGACAAGCCTTGCGGCGGATTACAACTACCATTTCAGGAGGGACAATGAGGTGATTCTCTTGAACGGAACGAACATCGGGAATTATTCGATCCGGATGCCGGAGGACGCGCCCGACGCGCTGAAGGCGGCGGTGGAGGATCTGCGCGTGAAGATCAACAGCGTCACGGGCTGCAAGCCGCCGCTTGTTTCGGCTGCAACCGGCAAGGACATTGTGGTGCGGTACGGAACGGCGCAGTACGGACCGGTCGGAAAAGTGTATTTTGAGGGCGCAGACCTGATGATCGACGGCGGGCATCCGCTTTCCTGCGAGGCGGTTCTGAAGACCTTTACGGAAACGCTCAAAGGCTCGGTAACGCTGAAGGCGGACTACACCCTCACCGAGGAAGCGGATCTCAAAACCTATTTCAAAGGGACGAGTGAGAAGGACGCGCTCTCCTATGCCTGCGGCGAGGATATGAAATTCCACATCTCCCTGCTCTGCGAGGGGCGGATCATCAGCTGTCCGCAGTTCCGGTGGGAGATCACCGCAGACGACGGACAAACGGCGCGGAGCGGGCTGGTCTCGGGCAAAAACGGAACGCTCACGCTTTCGGCATCCGTCTCCAAGCCCGGGTTCGTGCGGCTGATCGTGACCCCCTGTGATGAAACCGGCAGGGCAATCGGCGGCATGGAGACCTTTGACGGCGGCGCGGGCGCTGACGTGATGAAACTGGAGCAGGGACTGCCCGAGCCGGAGGACTTCGACGCATTCTGGGCGGAGCAGATCGGGCTGTTGGATCAGGTCAGGCCGGAGGTCATTTCCATGGTGGAAGTGGACGCGGGAACGCCCGGGTATGTGGCATACGACGTGAAGATCCAATGTGCAGGTCCTACCCCGGTTTCGGGTATTCTGACCATGCCCGTCGGCGCAAAGGCGGGGAGTCTCAAGGCGCAGATGACCTTCAACGGATATGGCTACGCGGGCGTGACCCCCGTGTGCGCGCCGAATACGCTGTATTTCAACGTCAACGCGCACGGAATCGACAATCTGCGCGAGGACGACTACTATAAGGAATTCGAGCAGACGCACTACAAGTACGGTTGGAACGAGACCGAGAACAAAGATCCCAAAACCTGCTATTTCCTCTATATGGATCTGCGGAACATTCAGGGCGCGCGTTGGCTGCTGACGCGTCCCGAGTATGACGGCAAGGGGCTGTATCTGCGCGGCGGTTCGCAGGGCGCGATGCAGTGCGTGGCGGTTGCGGCGTTCGTGCGGGAGACGGTTGACCTCGAGCTGTTCATCCCGTGGATGGCGGATCTCGGCGGAAAAGAGGCGGGGCGCATCAAGGGGTGGATTCCCGAGGCGAACCCCGACGTGACGGGCATTCTCTATTTCGACACGGCAAACCTTGCCAAGCGCGTGACCTGCCCTGTGCGCATCAGCGGCTATCTCGGCGATTATACCTGCCCGCCCTCCACGCTGATCGTGCTGTACAAGAGCTTTTCCTCGCAAAAGTCGCTGATTCTTTACCAGAACGGCACGCACGGCAGATACCCGAAGGATACCTACAGCTATCAGCTGAAGTAAGATCGCAAAAGGAATCGGAAACCTATGAGAGAAACCAAAGTACTGATCATCGGCGCTACGGCGCTTGCCTGCGGGCTGGCGTTGCGGCTCGGCGCGGACTGCACGGTTGCGGACAGCGGGTGGAGCGCGGGAGCGGAATTTGCCGACGCGATGGTTGCAGAGCCGATTGATCCCGGAAAGAACCGCCCGCCGCGCACTGCGGAACTGGCGGAGGAACTGTGGGAGCGGAACATCCTCTCCCGCACGGGCGAGGTGCACTGCCCCGCGCTTGCGGGCGCATTTGCAAAGCGCTTCTGCGAAGCAGGCAGCCGGGTTCTGCTCGGCACGCGCGTTCTCGGAATCGCGCGGCGGGAGAACGGGTTTGCGGTCACGCTCTTCCTGCCGCGCGAGGGACGCACGGAGCTTCTTGCGGAGCGGGTGATCGACACCCTGCCGCAGGATTTTATGGCGTATCGCAAGACCTTTTCGCTGATGCTGACGGACGGAATTCCGGACGTCGGCGCAGTCGGCTCGCCAAAACTGCGGCGCGGGCGGTTTGCGGACGAGAGCGTTCTGACCTTTGACGTTCCGCGTGCCTGCACTCTGCCCGGGGCGGAGAAAATCGCCGACGCATGGCTGACGGAAAACCGCGCGCGCCTCGGAAACGCGCACGTGGCAAGCCCCGCGCTTGCCTTCGGGTATCGGTTTGACGCGGTCACGGATACGGAGCGGGACGGCGTGCGCTACGTGCCGTCGGCATCCTATCCCGACGCGGTATCGGCTTTTGAAGGAGGGGAGACGTTATGCCTTTGAAAAAGCATACTCTGACGGACGGCGTGCCGACCGTGACAACTGTGAACGCCGCAAACGATGCGAGTGACGCGTTCGACGCGGATTGCGACGTTCTGGTCATCGGACTTGGAACGGCGGGCGTGATGGCTGCAATCGCTGCCGCAAAGCAGGGCTGTCGGGTCATCGGAGCGGATGCTGCGCCGCTTGCGGGCGGGGTCGGAACGGCGGCTTGCGTCTGGGATTATTACTACGGCGCGCGGGGCGGGCTCTACCGGGAAATCAACCGCAAAGCCGACGCGCTTCTCGCGGGCGGCGTGTATCTTTCCACCGCGCGCGAGGGGATCAGCACCTATCCGACCTCGGTCAAGTCCTTGGCGCTTGAGGGCGCGCTGGATGCCCTTGGGGTAACGCGCTATTACGGAAGCGCCGTGACGGCGGTGTATACCGGGGACGGGCGTCTTTGCGGCGCGGAACTGTTCGGAGAGCGGGATTCCGTCCGCATCCGCGCCTCGGTTGTGATCGACGGCGCGGACGGCGCGGTGTGCCGGCTTCTGGGACTTCCCACTCTGCTCGGGCGGAAATGCGACAACCGCACGGCGCGGTTTGCGCGTACGGTTGCAATGCGGGACGGAGAGGGGCGGCTTTGCGGCGCGTGGCATCAGGGCGACGCGCTCCCGCAGGACGCGGGAACAGAGGAAATTTCTGCGCGCTTCCTGCGATGGTCGGCAAAGCCGCCCTGCTATGCGGAGCATTTCGACAGGGGCAACCGCCTCCTGGGGCTGGGGTGCATTACGGGCATCCGCGAGGCGGCTTGCTATGAGACCGAGGAGGTCTATACTTTCACCGATTGGCTGGATGGAAAGCGCTCCGAAAAGGTTGCGTTTTACGCGCTGTCGCAACTGGATAACTCCTGCGCCGACGTCTGGAACGAGGACGACGATTTTGTGGACTGGCACACGCTCTGCAACATGAACCCGTATGCCTTTTCGGTCGGCATTTCGCCCGATCTGCTGATGGCAAAGGGAATTGACAACCTGCTGTTGGCGGGCAAGCACATCGGAACGGGGCATATCCTGACCTCCGGCGTGCGGATGCGGTCGGATATGGAGAAACTGGGAGAAGCGGCGGGCGTGCTCGCGGCGCTCTGCGTTTCGAACCGATGCTCGGCAAAAACGGTTGCAAATCAGCATTTTCCCGCTTTTCGGGAGATTCTTGCCCAAAGCGGCTGTTACGACGCGGACAACGACAGGGGAGTCTGCGACCTCAACGTCCCCGACCGCGGAATGTGGCGAACCTGCTCGCTTCCGCAAACGGCGGAGGAGCTGAAGGAATGCCTTTCCGGCATTACGCCCTCGCTCGGGCTTCTGGCGGTTCGTCTGCGCAGGGTCGCGGTTGACGACAGGGTCACCGCATGGCTGACGGCGGAAAACCGACTTCTGCGGGAGAACACCGCCGTGGCACTCGGAATGCTCGGCGACCGCCGCGCACTGCCTGTTCTGCGCGACATCCTGCGCGGGGACACCGAGCGGTATCTCCGCTATTGGGACGAATTCCAATACGGTTGGCACGCAGTCACCGATCTGTGCAACTTCATCAAGGCGGCGTGTCTGCTTGCCCGTTTCCGCGACCCTGCGGACGAGGCGCTGATGAAAGAGGTCGCATTCTATGACGGAGAGAATGAAATCCGCACAGAGGCTTCGCACTACGCAAAGCGCTATTTCGGTATTTTCGAACCGTTGGAGGAGGAAGCATGAAACCAACGCTTGAAGTGAAAATGCTTGCGGGGGAATATTGGTGGGGCGGCAGTGCCGACGACGGCGTGCAGATGCCGTTTTCCGCCGAAACCTGCGGCTATGTCCGCGATTTCCGCGTATCCGCGCCGAACCAGACCATGCCGCTTTATCTGTCCTCCTGCGGAAGGTATGTCTGGAGCGAACACCCGTTCCGGGTTCGGATCGATGGGGGTGTCCTGTCCTTCGAGGGCAGGGACATCACCCTGAACCGGGCGGGGGACACCCTGCGGGCGGCTTATCTGGCGGCGGAATCGGCGCATTTTCCGTTCGGCGGAAGCGTTCCGCCCCGCGCATTTTTCGAAACGGCGCAGTATAATACATGGATGGAGTTCACCTATACCCCCACGCAGAGCGGCGTGCTTTCCTATGCGCACGCCATTCTCGAAAACGGTTTCAAGCCGGGAATTTTCATCATCGACGAGGGCTGGCATCTCCCTTACGGCGACTGGCGTTTTGACCCGGTGAAATTTCCCGATCCTGCGGGTATGGTGGCGGAACTGCACAGGCTCGGCTTCCGGGTTATGCTCTGGGTGGTTCCTTACGTTACGGCAAGCGGCGCGCGCTATATGAGCAGTCTGCGAAAGGATTGCAATCCCGGAGGCTACGACAGACTCTATATGCGGAATGAGGAGGGAGAGCCTGCTCTGGTGCGTTGGTGGAACGGCGTTTGCGCGATACTGGATCTCTCCAACCCCGTGGACGCCGCATTCCTCGACGACCAGCTCCGGGCGCTGATCCGCGACTATGGAATCGACGGTTTCAAATTTGACGGCGGGGATCTCGGCGCATATTCCAACGCGTCCATGGTCAACGGCTGTCACAGAGGTACGGCGGACGGAACGTATGACCCTGCGGAGAAAAACCTTGCGTGGAACGCCTTCGGAACGCGCTACGCCTATCATGAGTACAAGGACACCTTCAAGGGCGGCGGAAAGCCGGTTATCCAACGTCTGCGCGACCGCAACCACAGCTGGACGAATGACGGAATCGACACCGTCATTCCCAATTCTCTGGCGCAGGGGCTGATCGGTCACCCGTTCATCTGTCCCGACATGATCGGGGGCGGGGAGTGGTCGTATAACCGACCGGGTTTTCGGGTGGATGAGGAGCTGTTCGTCCGCATGGCGCAGGTCTCGGTGTTCTTTCCGATGATGCAGTTTTCATGGGCACCGTGGCGTGTGTTGTCTCCGGAGCATCTCGCAATCGTGCGGGAATGCGCCAACCTGCACGCCCGTCTCGCATCCGAACTGTACGACCTCATACAGGCGTCCGCAAAAAGCGGCGAGCCGATTCTGCGCCCGCTGTGTTACAGCTATCCGCACGCGGGGTATGAGACGGTCACGGACGAATACCTCTGCGGGGAAAACCTGTTGGTCTGCCCTGTGGTAACAAAAGGAACTCGCCGCAAGGAGCTGATTTTCCCTGCGGGCGAATGGGTGGACGAGGACGGCAACCGCTACGCCGGGGGACGGCACACTGTGGAAACACCCCTTGAAAAACTCGCATGGTTCAGAAGAAAGGAGTAAAAGAAAAAAGTATGATTCTGACAACCCCGCCGCTTGGGTGGAACACATGGAACACCTTCGGCACACGGATTAACGAGAAACTGCTTTTGGAAACCGCCGATTATCTGGCGGATTCCGAACTCAAAAAAGCAGGGTATGAGTATATCGTCATCGACGACGGATGGACGGAGCAGGAACGGGATGCCGACGGCAGATTGGTCCCCAACCGCGAGAAGTTCCCGCACGGCATCAAGTATGTTGCGGATTACATCCACTCCAAAGGACTGAAAATGGGCATCTATTCCTGCTGCGGAACGCTGACCTGCGGCGGATATCCCGGAAGCTATGACCATGAATATCTCGACGCCAAAACCCTTGCCGAGTGGGGGATCGATTACCTGAAATACGATTTCTGCTACCATACGGGCACATTGGAAGGCAAAATCTTCTACCGCCGGATGGGAGCGGCTCTGGCAAACTGCGGACGGGACATCGTGTTCAGCGCCTGCTCATGGGGCATGGAGGAAACACAGGAGTGGGTCAAAACCACAGGGGCGCACCTCTTCCGTTCCACCCACGATATCCATAACAGCTGGGAGTCCATTAAGAGCATTACCCAACAGCAGACCAGACTGCTCCCTTATAACGGGCACGGATGCTTCAACGACATGGATATGTTGGTTGTGGGCATGAACCCCGACAGCTTCATCGACAGCGAGCGGGGCACGCACGGTTGCACGCTGACGGAGTACCGCACGCACTTCGCCATCTGGTGTATGTACGGCTCGCCGTTGATGATCGGTTGCGACATCCGCACCCTTTCGGAGGAAGCGAAAGCCATTCTGACCAATGCGGGCGCACTGGCAATCAATCAGGATCGCGCCTATAACCAGATTTACCGCCTCACGCTTGATCGAGGACCGGAGGAAGCGCTGGTGGTTGCAAGAATTCTGGAAAACGGAGACTTTGCAGTCGGCGTGTTCAACCTCATGGACGGCGATTACCGTTTTGTGGTCGGCTTTGACGAAATGGGAATCACGACCCACAGCGGAAAGACACCCGTGCTGACGGAGGTCTTTACAGGCGAGAAAGCGAAGCTGACCAACCGCACCCTGAACGTAAACGTGGGAGGACACGGCTGTCGGCTGTACCGCTGCAGACTGGAGGAGAGATGACCTGCCGAGCCTGCGGGAAGAACCTTGACACCATGGACGTCGGCGCGCACCGGAAGTTCATCGGCAAGTGCGACAGCTCGTACCTCTGCC
>URHR01000052.1 GCA_900547725.1 uncultured Eubacteriales bacterium | reverse complement strand
AACGCTTGCCACCTACGTATTACCGCGGCTGCTGGCACGTAGTTAGCCGTGGCTTTTTCTCCAGGTACCGTCACGTCCTTCGTCCCTGGTAAAAGAAGTTTACAACCCGAAGGCCTTCTTCCTTCACGCGGCGTTGCTGGGTCAGGCTTTCGCCCATTGCCCAATATTCCCCACTGCTGCCTCCCGTAGGAGTCTGGACCGTTCTCAGTTCCAATGTGGCCGTTCAACCTCTCAGTCCGGCTACCGATCGTCGACTTGGTGGGCCGTTACCTCACCAACTATCTAATCAGACGCGAGCCCCTCTCTGCGCAATAAATCTTTGGCATACCGATCATGCGGTCAATATGCGTTATGCGGTATTAGCGTCCGTTTCCAGACGTTATCCCACACACAGAGGCAGGTTGCTCACGCGTTACTCACCCGTCCGCCACTAACTCAAGGACCGAAGCCCTCTCGTCCGTTCGACTTGAATGTGTTATGCACGCCGCCAGCGTTCATCCTGAGCCAGGATCAAACTCTCGAAATCATGGTATTAAAACATCCTTCCGGATGATCTAATCGGTTTGCTTTCGAGTTTTTCTCTTAGCTTTTGTTTTACTTTTAAAGAGTAGTAATTCTCTTGAAAGAATTTACGAGATCATGTTCGCACATACTAAATAATATGCTTTGTACTTCATCTCTTGTTGTTCAGTTTTCAAAGATCAATGCCGCGCTTTTCGTTCCTCAGCCTGTCCGGTGTTCTACCGTGCCATGCTGTGCCGTTTCTTTGCGACAGCCTATTTATTATACCACTTTCTTTTCGGTTTGTCAAGGGGTTTTTCAAAAGTTTTTTGAAGTTTTTTTCGAAGCTTCATTTTAACCTTTGATTCGACTCCCCGACTTCCCAAGAAGCGGTATCTTTTTGCTCCCTCGTTTTGGGCGCTCGATTATTATATCACTTTTCTTTCCGTTTGTCAAGGGGTTTTCCAAAAGTTTTTTCGGATTTTTTCTCATCCGTTTTTTGGAAGCCTTTCCTGCTTTCGGTCGGATTGGATTTTTATTGAGTGCTCTTTTCGAGTGCCTGCATAGTATACCACTTTTTTCCCCTCTTGTCAACCCCTTTTCGTAATTTTCTTTGGGTTTTTCTCTTCTATGGTATTTCACGCGCGCCCGTTTGCCATTTTCATGTAATATGCCGAAAGCCCCGCAGGGATAACCCTGCGGGGCTTTGCATTTGTTTGCGATCAGATTTCGGGAATCTCGATCTCGATCTCATGGCCTGCTTCCGCAGACTTCGCGATACCGTCGATAATCGCCTGATTGTAAAGAATCTGCGACGACGGAACGGGTGCCTTGCCGCCTTCCTTGATTGCGTCGAGGAAGGTACGGATCTTGAGGAAGAAGAGATCCTCCTTGGTCTTGACGATCGGAATCTCGGTCTGGGTCTGCTCGCCGCAAACCTCATGGTACAGAGTCATAGGACCGCCGACGCTTCCGTTCCAGCACTCGGTAGACGGAATTCTCAGGCTTCCCTTTGTACCCATGATGATGGTATCACCGGGCGTGTCGAGGTTCATCGCCCATGCGATACGGAAGTCGAGGACGATGCCGCCTTCCAGACGGATAAATGCCGCCGCGAAATCGTCCACACCGAACTTCTTCGCATATTCGGGGTGACCGATATGCTGATAGTGCGAGTAGTTCGGATCAGTGCCGAAGAAGGCAGACTTATAGCCCGAAACGGTCAGCGGCTTCGGATAGCCGATGGCATTCAGAACCATATCCAACGAGTAGCAACCGATATCGCCCAGTGCGCCGATGCCTGCGGTGTCCTTCTCGATGAAGGAAGTGCCGAACGGCGTCGGAATACCGCGGCGGCGTCCGCCACCGGTCTGGATGTAGTAAATTTTACCCAGTGCGCCGGACTCGACGATCTTCTTGATCATCTTCATGTTCTCGTCCATTCTGGGCTGGAAGCCGATGGAGAGAATCTTGCCGCTCTTCTTCTCTGCCTTCATAACCTCAACCGCCTCGTCGAGCGTAACGGTGAAGGGCTTCTCCAGCAGAACGTTCACGCCCTTCTCCAGCGCATAGATTGCGGGAGCTGCGTGCTGACGGTTATAGGTGCAGACAGAGACTGCGTCCAGCTTCAGGCTCTCGTCGTCCAGCATTTCCTTGTGCGAAGCATAATCGGTTTTGACGTTCTCCAGACCGTACTTCTCCATGAACGCCTTCGCCTTGCCCGGAATCAGATCCGCGCCTGCGACGATCTCCACATCGGGCTGCTTGAGGTAGGACTTCATATGCGCGTCCGCAATCCATCCGCAACCGATGATACCGACTCTGAGCTTCTTGCTCGCGTCAATCGTTTTGACTTCCTGATTGACCTTGAAATCATCCAATCCCATTGTAAAACTCCTCCGTATTATATAATTGTAGAAATCGGTTCAGCAACCGATGCTCTTCAGATACTTGCGGCTCATCTCCGCGCATTCCATCGGCGTGTTTTCCTTGGTGGGCTGATCCTGCTCCACCACGACCCACTGCACGCCCGCAGGCTCTGCCGCGGCAAGAATCTTCGGGAAGTCCTGCTTGCCGTAGCCGACGGGACGGAACGCAAACTTCTCGTTCTCTTCGCTCTTTTCCTTGTCGTCGATGCCGATCAGCTTATACATATTCTCCGACTTGCTGCCGACAAAATCCTTCAGGTGCAGAACGGGTGCTCTGCCGCTGTACTTCGTCAGATAAGCCGCCGGATCTTCGCCGCCGACATTGACCCAGCAGGTATCCAGTTCGGTCTGGAGCAGGCTTGCGGGAACTTCTTCATAGAGAATATCCAACGCATACTTGCCGTCAAGCTTGGTAAACTCGAAGTCATGGTTATGATAGAGAAGCGTCATTCCGAGCTTGTTGCAGACCTCGCCGAGCATGGCGACATTCTTGATGACCTCCGGAAACGCGGGCGTACCGGGTCTGTATTCGGGGGTCAGATACGGAACTGCGACATAGCGGCAACCGATGGTCTTGTAAGCGCCAAGAACACCCTCGGGATCTTTCACCATGTCAAGGTACGGGACATGCGCCGACAGCGGCACAATGTCAAGCGCCTTGCACATATCGCGGACTTCCTCGGGCGTATGTCCGTAAAGACCGGCAAATTCCACACCGTCATAGCCCATTTCCTTGAGCTTTTTCAGCGTTCCGAACAGATTTGCCTGCGCGTCGTCTCTGACCGAATAAATCTGAATCGCAACCGGAAATTTCTTCATTTTACATCGTTCCTTTCTGTATTTCGGAAAGTCACTTTCTCAATCGGGCAAAGTTTCTTTTCCTTGTACTACCATTATAAGACATTTTCTGCTTTGCTTCAAGACACAAATGGTCAAAATACAGACATTTATTGCGATCGGAACGACAGAAGCGCATTTTCCAGTCCTTTTTCCGCCGGAAGCCGCAAAAGCGTGACCGCATCCCCTGTTTGCAGGGTCACAAGCAGAACCTCGGAGGGAAAAAGCGGGGTCAGATAGCGATAGATCACATTCGCCGTGCGTTCCGCCGCACGGATTTTCGCCTTCTCCCGCATCGGGACGGTTTCCGCCGACAGAACCTGCGACAGATCCACCCGGCAGACTGCCGTGTGCTTCTTTCCGTAATGCTCGGTAATCAGAAAATCCCGCCTGCCGGCCCCGTCCGGCTCGGTGACCGTATAGGTGTAACTCCGAAGCAGGCTTTTGTTTGCAATGACGAATGCCGCCGCAAGAAATACAACAGCCGCAAACTGAAAGATCGCGGGATACGGCACACCGCTCACGCGCGACACGCCAAAGCTCCCCGCCGCAAAAATCAGTGCCAACGCAACCAACACCTTTTCCGCCGTGCTTTTATATTCGGGGGTAATTTCATATCCGTTCATTTCGGTTTCCGCTCCTCCAGATCATTGGCCACGCCGAACATCACGCCGTCCTGCATCCACGGCGCCGCGATCTGTACGCCGAGCGGCATTCCTTCCCCGTCGACCCCGAACGGAACCGACATTGCGGGAACACCCGCAAGGCTTTCGCAGACCGTGGAATAATCCATGTCGCAGCCCTCGCGGATCGTCAGCTTTTTGTCGAGCCGGAACGCGCCGAAAGGCGCTGTTGCGCGCAAAAGAACATCGTAACGTTCAAACAGACCGGTATACAACCTGCGGATGCGCTCCCGCACATCGCGCGCGGCGGCAAGCGTGCGCGCTTCCGCCTCCGAAGCCATCAACGCGCCGAACAGCAGCCGCCGCTTGACCTCATATCCGAAGCCCGCGCCGCGCGCCTCTGCCCACGCTGCGGCAGAATCCGCTTTGCCGTACTCCGAAAATGTGGACGCACCCTCGGCGTATGCCAGAACGCGGTAGGTAATCGCCGCCGTATCGCGGAACGGGAAAGCAACCGGCTCCGCCCGCGCGCCGCCGTCCGTCAGCACCTGCACGGCAGTCTCCAACATTCCGTCAACCGCCCCGTTGTTTCCTTCATCGCGGATCACGCCCACGCGCAAGCCACGCACACCGACTCCGAGACGGTCGGTACAGTCTGTCTCACGACCCGAGAGCAGTCCGGTCAGCGTCGCCGCGTCGGCAACGGTTTCCGCTATGATTCCGACCGTGTCAAGCGACGGTGCGAATTCGGTCAACCCGCGCCGCGACAGCAGCCCGTAGGTGGGCTTGACTCCAACCGTCCCGCAGAATGCCGCCGGCTGACGAACCGAACCGCCCGTATCCGAGCCGAGCGCGACCGTCACGTCTCCGACCGCAACCGCCGCCGCAGAGCCGCCCGATGACCCGCCGCAGGTTCGCGCAGGGTCATGCGGATTGTGAGACGCGCCGAACGCCGATGCCGCCGTGACCGACCCCATGGCGAACTCGTCCATGTTGGTCTTTCCGACCAATACAAAGCCTGCGCTGCGCATGGTTTCCACCATTGCCGCGTCATGCTCCGGAATATGATTCTCCAACAGTTTCGACGCACACGTTGTGCGTAAACCCGCCGTTGCAAAGTTATCTTTTGCCGCATACGGGATTCCGTCGTAAGGAGAGCGCGGAGTTCCCGCCGCGCGCCGCGCGTCCGATTCCGCCGCCGCGCGCCGCGCGCCTTCGGAATCTACGGTAATGAACGCGTTCAGCTTTTTTTCGGTTTCCGCAATCCGCGAAAGCGACCGCTCGGTCAACTCCCTCGCGGTCGTTTCTCCGTCTGCCAACGCCCGCGACAGGCGCTCCAATGCCCCGTTCATACCGCACACCCCGTTGCGCGCGCCGCGTTGTTCCCCTCCGTCAGGGATTCCGTCAGCGCAAGCAGATCATTCAATTCCGTTTCCAAAGCCGCCGCTTCCCGCTCTGTCAGCGCAATGTGACAGTCCGCAGAGAGCGACAGCACCTGTTCCCGATCCAACCTCATAAGGCCTTGTCCTCTTGACTCCCTATTTCCCAACGCAAAAGTGGGAAAAAATTTCACTCACAATATCTTCTGACACCGCGCGCCCGTCCAGTTCGGCAAGCGCCGACATCGCAACCTCGGCGTCGGTACAGCACGCGTCAAGCGGGTATCCCGCCGCGAGCGCCGCCGCTCCGTCCTCGCACGCCGCGCAGGCGCGCAAAGCCGCCGCGTGTTGGCGCGCCCCCGTAAGAACCGCGTCCTCGCGCAGATCGATCGCGCCGTCGGTAAACAGACCGTCAATCCGGTGGCAGAGTTCCGCCATGCCCTCCCCGCTTTTTGCCGAGACTGCAACCGTGTGCGCAAACAATCCCTGCCAGACAGCGGGAACTGCCCCGCCCGTCCGGTCGGTCTTGTTGCAGACCGCAATCACCGTCGCAGGCTGTTTTTGCAGGACGTCGATGAGTTTTCGGTCGTTTTCGTCCGGGGATGCCGACGCATCGAACACCGCCAACACCAACTCCGCGCGTTCCAGCTCGCCCCGCGTGCGTTCCACGCCGATCTGTTCCACGCGATCCTCGGTGTCGTGCAGACCCGCCGTGTCGCAAAGGTTGAGCGTAACCCGCCCAGCCGAAGCGGAAGCCGTCAGCACATCGCGGGTTGTTCCCTCCACATCGGTTACAATCGCCGCGTCCCGTCCGACCAACAGGTTAAAGAGCGAGCTTTTCCCAACGTTCGGCTTGCCGCAGATGACCGTCCGCACGCCCTCGGCAATCGCGTGTCCCGTGCGGTAACTGTCGCACAGTCTGCGCAATTCCGCAGCGCATCCGGCAAATTCCGCCGTAATTTCCTCGCGGCTCATGTCCGCCAAGTCCTCGTCGGGGTAGTCGATCGTGACATAGACCGACGCGAGCAGATGTCGCAGTTTCTCATAGATCGCGCGGCATTTCTCGCCCGTCCTGCCGCCCATTCCCGCGTGCGCGAGAATCAGCTGATCGCGCGTCTGCGCCTCCAGAAGATTTCCGAGCGCCTCGGCGGCGGAAAGATCCATCTTGCCGTTCAGAAACGCGCGCTTGGTGAACTCCCCCGCGCCCGCAGGGCGAGCGCCCGCCGCAAACAGCGCGGTCAGTACCGTTTCGGTCAGCAGAATTCCACCGTGACAGCAGATTTCCACGGTATCCTCCCCCGTAAAAGAGGCGGGCGCGCGAAAAACCGTTGCCAGACCGTCGTCAATGACTTCGCCGTCCGCCGAACGGATCTGACCGTACAGCGCGCGGCGCGATTCCGCTTCCGAGAGCGGTTTCCCGTTTTTCGGCAGAAAAACCGCAGAAGCAACCGCAATTGCTTCAGAGCCAGAAACCCGCAGAAGCGCCACGCCGCCCTTTCCGCGCGGGGTCGAAACCGCCGCAACCGTATCTTCCATCTCAGGTTTTATCCTTTCGCAAACAAACGGGCTGTTTCCCGTCCCCTGTCGGGAAATGGGAAACAGCCGCAGACTATGCACAAAACGGCTTTTTGAGTGAAAGTTTTCGCCCGCCTTTTTCAAAAGGCGGCACGGGTTCAGCGCCGTGGGGCGCTGATCGCCGCCCGCAGGCGGCGAAATCTTTCATTCGGCGTTTCTTTTCGCCAAGCCTTTTCTTTGCGCCTCCTTCGTGCAAAGAAAAGGCGGTAATTGTGTCTGAGCACCCCGAAATTCAAGCGCCCTTATTTGTCCTACAGCTTCAATCAATCGTCAACGTCCTCGTCGTTCCCGGTTACCGTTTGCGCGTCATCCAGGAAAATGACCACGCGGCGGTTATTCTCCGAGCCGATGGAGTTGGTCGACACGCCCGCGATGCCCTGCACTTCGGAGTGAACGATGCGGCGCTCGTAAGGATTCATCGGCTCGAGCATCACACTCTTCTTGTTCTTGATGACCTTAGCCGACATTCTTCTTGCAAGTGCGCGCAGGGAAGCTTCCCGCTTTGCGCGGTAGCCCTCCACGTCAACCGTCACGCGCACGTACTCGCGCTTCTCGCCCGCAACCTTCTTGTTTGCGGCAAGGTTCGCCAGATACTGAATCGCTTCCAATGTCTCGCCGTGATGCCCGATCAGCACGCCTGCGTTGTCACCGTCCACGGTAATCAGAACGTCATCGTTGCTTCCTTCTTTTTTCGCAACCGTCAGTCCTTCAAGCGCCATATCGTCAATGAGTTTGCGGATGAAGTCCAGCGCCGTGTCCTCACCGTCCTCGCTGTAGCTGACCGAAATCTTCGCGTCGCTCGCACCGATGCCGAGGAAGCCCTTCTTGCCCTCCTCCAGTACGGTGACGATCACTTCTTCTTCTGCCACACCCAGTTGTGCGGCTGCCTTTTTGCGGGCGTCCTCAACGGTCTTGCCCGTCACAATCAATTCTTTTTTCACAGTCGTTCTCCTTTTTGGGTCGGCTCATTCGGCCTGACCGTCTTGCTTGTTGGTGGGGTCTTCCGTTTCTGCCGGAGCGTCCTCCGCAGGTGCTTCGGCGGGCTTTTCGTCAGCCTTCTCATTCTTCGCAGCTTCCTGCTCTTCCGCCTTGCGATCCTTCTTCAGAAGCGGAATTCCGAACGGCGACTTCTTTGCGCTATCGGCTTTCTCCGACTTTTCCTTTTTCTCCTGCTCCTCCATGCGGGCTTTGCGCTCCAGCGCGGCTTCGCGCGTGTCCTCAAAGTCCTCGTCGTCGATGTGATGGAGCGAGCGCACAGTTCCGGCTCTCTCGGACTTCTGCACCTTCTTGGGCGTCTTGCCCGCCATCTCCTTTTCCGCCGCCTTGTAGTCGGCTTCGGTGAAGGTGGGAAGCGGCATAACCTTGCTCATGATAAAGGACTTGAGAATCCCGATGACGCTGCGGAACATCCAGTACACGCCGATGATACCGGGAACCATGAACGTGAAGATTGCGGACATGGCGGGCATCATGATGTCCATCATGGTGTTCGAGCAGGCAGTCTGACGGTCGGTCGCACCCGCCGCAGGCATCTGACCGCTGAACTTGCGGGTCAGCTTCATGCTGAAGAAATAGACCACAAAGGTCAGCACGGGAACGAGAAGCAGAATGTCAAAGCGTTGGAAGCTCGGCGCCAGACCGAAATCAAACGGCCCGATGTTGAAGTTCGGCAAATCCTTGATGGACTGAATCGATTCCCACACCTTGTCGCCGTTGGAAAACAGCCCGAAATTCGCGATGCCCTCGTACTGTCCGATACCGCCGCCGGAAAGCAGTTCGATCGTGCTCTTAGCGGAAGCCGCCGCGTGTCCGAGACCGCCGGCCGCCCGGGGCGCGGAATAGAACAGGCTCATGGCAGAGGAAACGCCCGCAGACTGTCCCAACACATACACCAGAGGATTGATGATAATGTTATACAGGATGATAATGATCGGGAACTGCACGAGAAGCGGCAGGCAACCGCTGTACGGGCTGAAGTTCTCCTTCGCGTACATCTCCTGAATTTCCTTCTGAACCTTCTGCATCGTCACCTGGTCGTTTCTGCCCGCATACTTCTTGCGGATCGCCATTTCCTTCGGACGAAGTTTCGCCTGCTTGATGGAGTTCTTTTGCTGTTTGATTGCAAACGGGGTCATCAACGCTTCCACAATGACCGCAAAGATGCAGATACCGACAATATAACTGCCGAATCCGAGATAGGTTGTCAGCCAATTGAGGAAATACCCGATGCCGCGCTGAATCGAATCGAACAGACCGGAACTCGCCGTCAGATTAACGGAAGTCTGGAACAGCTCCACCAGCTTCTTCACGTCTGCAACATTCAGATTTTCGTAGTTCGTCTCCGAAATCTTGTTGCTGTCGGAAGCTTTGCCGTTTGCAGTCGCAATCAACGCCTTTGCCGCCGCGATGATATCCTCGTCGGTTTTCACGTCGTCGGCGCTTACTTTGCTGTCATCAAATCCCTCGGCGGTCATATCATACCCGCGCGACGCGGCAAGCAGCATATAAGGCGTTTGAAAATCCTTCGCGTTGTAGGTGTTTGACAGAAGCGTTGCAACCGCCTTCAGTTGCGTTGCGTCCAGACCGCCTTCATACGAGCTGTCCAGAACCACATCGCCGACCGTCGGTTTGCTTCCCGAATTGCCCGATGCACAGCCCGTCAGAACCGTTGCGAGCATCAGAACGAGCGCCGCAAGGATGCCGATGCGCCACCGCAGTGTACTTGTTTTCTTTTTCATGTTCATGCGTTTTGTTTTTCTCCCTTCGATTTTGGGGAATTGTCGCACCGCCGATTCGATTCCCCGCGCGGTGCCGCGGTTGTTATTGCCTGTTTTCCCTGTCGGATTCGCCTTCCGGCTCGTCCCGCTCCAAATGGTATTCCTCCGGGTAATAGTATTTCGTCATGGGAACTGCGACCCGGCGGCGCAGTCCTTTCTCCGGCACGGGGTCATAGCCCCCCGCGCAGAACGGATTGCATCTTGCGATGCGCGAAACGGTCAGAATCATTCCCACAAAGAAGCCACGTTTCGTAAAAGCTTCCACGGCATACTGCGAACAGGTTGGCTGAAAGCGGCAGGTTGGCTGTCGTTTCAGCGGCGACAGCACCTTCTGATAGAATCTGATCAGCCAGATGCACAGGTATTTCATACCGTCTCCTGCCGGAGCATTCCGAGCTTGGTAAAGCCTTTCCGCAACTCGCGCTCGATGTCGGTCGATTTCGCCCCGCCGATGCTCTCCCGCGGCGAGACCACCACAAGGTAGCCGGTTTTCACCTCGGGTTCTACGGCGCGGTAGCCCGCCCGCAGAATGCGCTTGGCACGATTGCGTTCGACCGCTCCTCCCACTTTTTTACTCACTGACACGCCGAACCGATTGTAAAACCGTTTGGTCGGATTCTCTTTCGCCAGCCGTTTCGCGGCGTAGTCCCGCAGGACAAACACCGAAACATAGCGCCCGCTCCAGCGCGCGCCCTTCTGAAAGGTCTTTCCGAATAAATGGTGTTCCTTGATGGTTGTATACTTCATTTGCCCGTCCGTTCCGGTATCCGTATAAAAATGAGAGGTAGGAAAAAGTTTTTCGTATCCGCAAAAAACACCGACCATGTGTGCGGGTTACGCTACAACAGCTGTCGGTGTTTGGTTGGCAGTGACTCAGTACGTCAGTCTCTTTCTGCCCTTTGCGCGTCTTCTCTTCAGGACATTTCTGCCGTCAGCAGTCTTCATTCTCTTTCTGAAGCCATGCTCCTTTTTTCTCTGACGCTTTTTCGGTTGGTAAGTTCTCAGCATTGACTGCACCTCCTTTATGTTGTTCTCGGGAGCGGTTTGCTTTTCAGCTTTACACACACCTTTTTGCAATAACAGCTTATATTATACCCGATTCACCCCCTGTTTGTCAAGGGCTTTTCCGAAAAAAACATTTCTTTTTGGAAAAAAAGTGCTTTTTCTTGACGGAATCGCGTTTTTATGCTATAATATCCGTAAGACAGGAGGGTTGACCGTGAATATTCTCAAGGAATCCGATTTCCGCAAGGAGATCAAAACCGCGCCGCGCGCCGCATATCTTTTCTTCGGAGACGAGGACTATCTCAAGCTCTCCGCCGTCCGTCTCGCCCGCGAGGCACTCTGTCCCGACCCCTCCTTTTCGGTGTTCAACGAGATGCGGCTTGACGCGACCGACTTCACCGCCGACCGTCTGGTTGACGCGCTGATGCCGATGCCGATGATGGCGGATCGCAAGCTGATTGTGCTCTCCGGGTTGGACTTCACCTCGATGAAGCCGAATGATCTGGACGCGCTCTGCGACGCGCTTTCGGCAACGCGGGAATACGACTACAACACGGTTCTGGTGCTTGCCTCCGCCGATTGCTTTGACGCAGGCTATCTTCCAAAACGCCCGTCCGCCGTGCTTTCCAAGCTCGGTGAGGTTCTCACGCCCGTGCAGTTTGACCGTTCCTCCCCCGCCAAGCTTGCGGTCTGGGCAGCGCGGCATTTTCAGCACAACGGCGTGGAAGCGTCGCCCGAATTCTGCGCGCATATGATTGCGTATTGCGGCTCTTCGATGTTCTCCCTTGCAAACGAGATTGACAAGTTAAGCTATTACGTATTGGCAAACGGCAAAGCGCAGGCCACCGAGGCGGATATGCGGTTTGTCTGCACGCCCGTGAACGAATACGACGCTTTCGCCTTTGCGAACGCGATGATGGACGGCAAGCGGGATGCGGCGCTTGACATTCTGCGGGAGTACCGATTCCGCCGCGTAGACCCGCTTGTGATTCTCGGGGACGTGATCCGCGTTTTCTGCGACATGGCGAGCGTACAGGCAATGCTCCGCGGCGGTTCGACCGAAAAAGAGGTTGCCGCCGCGCTGAAAATGCACGAATTCAAGGTCGGGCTATACCGGAAAAGTCTATCCCGTCTCCGTCCGAACGCGCTCCGCGACGCGCTTGCCGCCTGTGCCGCCGCCGACCGGACGCTCAAGCTCTCCCCGCAGGGCTACACCGCCCTCGAGCGCCTGATCTGCACGGTGTAAGGGGATGCAGGGGCGCGGGGGATGCGTTGGGGGAACTTTTTGGAAAAAGTTTCCCCCAAGCCCCCTCAAAAACTTTTAACGCATTTTATGGCATCGTGCGAACATAGCGGGTTTGAATTTTGGCTCGTAGCCAAAATCGGTATTCTATCGTTTTTCAAAGGAGGTTTTCATGTCGAATCTGACCGAACGGGCGATCAAGGAATCGTTTATCAAATTGCTTGGCGAAAAGCCGCTCGCGCAGATCAGTGTGCGCATGATTGTGGAGGACTGCGGCATCAACCGCAACTCCTTTTACTACCATTTTCAGGACATTCCAACCCTACTTGGGGAGATCATCCGCGAGGAAGCCGACCGTATCATATCCCAATACCCCACCATCACCTCGCTTGACCAGTGCGTGGACGTTGCGTTCCAATTCGCGCTTTCGCACAAGCGCGCGGTCTATCACATCTACAGTTCCGTCAACCGCGACCTCTACGAAACCGCCCTGATGAAGATTTGCGAATATCTTGTCACCACCTATATGGACACGGCGTTCGGCAAAGACGCCGTCAGCGAATATGACCGATCGGTTGCAATCCGATTCTTCAAATGCGAAATTTTCGGTCTTGCCTACGAGTGGATCGAAAACGGCATGAAAGACGACGCGATCGCGGAAATCCACCACATCACAGGCATTTGCCGCGGGCTTTCCGACGAGTTGATCTCCCGCGCCAAAGCCAACCGCTGATTCCCACCGCCTCCGACCCGTTCGGAGGTTCTTTTTTACGACAATTTATAGAATGAAATCAGTTCTTATTCTATATGTGGGGAGACCTTGGGACTCTGTCCCAAGCCCTGCTTGAAAACTTCTTGAAAGAAGTTTTCAAGACTTTCAAGAACTT
>URHR01000051.1 GCA_900547725.1 uncultured Eubacteriales bacterium | reverse complement strand
GCAAGGGCGGACACCGGCTCAACGACGCCAACGACCTCCTGTACCGCGACGGCGGCTACGAGTGGTTCAACGGCAAGCGCATCGACAACCCCAACACCCACGGCACCGGCTGCACGCTCTCGAGCGCCATCGCGGCCAACCTCGCCAAGGGTTATGATCTCGACACGGCCGTCCGACGCGCGAAGGACTACCTCTCCGGCGCACTGGCCGCCATGCTCGACCTCGGCACCGGCTCCGGCCCGATGGACCATGCGTTCGACCTGAAGCCGGAATACCGGCAGGAGGCCTGAGCATGAAAAAAACATCTGCATTTCAAAACAGCCTCATCTGGTTCGGCGCGGCCGTGTCCATCGCCGAAATCCTCACCGGCACGTATTTCGCGCCCCTCGGCTTCACCAAGGGTCTGCTTGCCATCCTGCTGATCCGGATTCTGATTCTCCAGACCGTGGAGTACGACCGCTATCAGCAAAAGGTCATTGACCAGATCACCACGCAAACCGAGGTCGCCGCCAACCGCGGCGGCATTTATGACCGCAACGGCGTTGCGCTTGCAACCAACATCACAACCTACCGCATCTTCATTTCGCCCTCGTCGATTTCCGACGCGCAAGCCGAAATGAAGCGGAACGGCGAGAATATCGATCTCGGCGAACTGATTGCCGACGGACTTTCGGAGATGTTGGACGTCTCGCACGATTTCGTGCTTCAGGAGGTGGCGAAAACCCGCTACCTCGACCGTACCGTCAAGCGGAATGTCAGCGAGGAAACGGCGGATACCGTCCGCGCTTTCATTAAGGAAAAGGGGCTGCAGAGAATGGTTTATCTGCAACCGACCTCCACCCGCTACTACCCGCGCTCCACGCTTGCCTCCCATGTGCTCGGCTTTACGGGGAGCGACGGAACAGGACTTTACGGTCTGGAAAATTACTATAACCAACTGCTTGCCGGAACGAACGGTCGGATTATCACCGCCCGTGACGCGCGCGGCAATGAAATGCCTTATGAATATGAAGAGTACATCGAGGCGAAGGACGGCTACAACCTGACCACAACTCTGGACGCTTATGTGCAGGCGGCGCTTGAGCAACAGCTTGAGAACGCTTACACCGCGTCAGGCGGCAAGAACCGCGCGGCAGGTATCGTGATGGACGTCAACACGGGGGAAATCCTCGGCATGGCGGTCTATCCGTTTTTTGACCTCAACGATCCGTGGACGCTGGATGAACAGTCCGAGGAAAAGCTGAGCGACTGCGAATGCGAACCCGGAACGGAGGAGCACGACGCCTACAAGCAGAAGCTTCTCATGGAAATGTGGAAGAACAAGGCGCTGACCGATTCCTACATCCCCGGTTCGACTTTCAAGGTGATCACGGCTTCCATGGCGCTGGAGGAGGATAAGGTCAAGGTGGACGAAACGCACACCTGCGTTGGCTATGAGACCATCCTCGGTCACAAAATCCATTGCCACAAGACAACGGGACACGGCACTCTGACTTTTTCCAAGGGCATTCAGCAGTCCTGCAACCCGTGGCTGATGACCGTCGGTCTGCGGCTCGGGAAAGAGACTTTTTCCAATTATATCACTTCGTTCGGATACCGTGAAAAAACCGGTATCGACCTCCCCGGAGAAGGCAAAGGCGTGATCAAGGCGGCGGGAGACATCTCGGATCTTGACCTTGCCATTTATGCCTTCGGACAGAACTTCAACGTGACGCTCATTCAGCAGATCACCGCAATTTCCGCGGTGGCAAACGGTGGCTATCTGGTAACCCCGCATCTGCTTTCCAAGGTGACCGACCGCGACGGGAATGTGATCCGTTCCTATGATACGCAGGTTCGCCGTCAGGTGGTCAGCGCTGAGGTCTGCAAAACCGTTTCCGCCATTCTGGAAGAGGGCGTTTCCACCGACGGCGGCGCGAAGAACGCCTATGTTGCGGGTTACCGCATCGCCGCAAAAACCGGTACGTCCGAGAAAAAGGATGTCGGTGCAAAGGGCAAATATATCTGCTCCACGGTTGCTTACGCGCCGGCGGAGAACCCGCAATACGCGGTGATTATCATTGTTGACGAGCCGAGCAGGGGCGTCCTATACGGAAGCACCGTTGCCGCGCCGTATGTTGCAAACGTCATGGAGACCATCCTGCCGTATCTCGGTGTGGAGGCGGTCTATTCCGCGGACGAACTCGAGCACCAAGTGATCGAAGCGCCTCGCGTGACGGGTTGGAACGTCAGCGCCGTGCAGAACCGCTACGGCGAGAAATTCGAAATCCACGTTGTGGGCGACGAGGAAGGCACAGTCGTTGCGCAGTATCCTGCGGCAGGAACTGCTGTGGAGCGAGAGACGGCACAGCTGATTATCTATACAGGCAAGCGCGCCTCGGATGTCATTCCCGAGACCGTGATTGTCCCCGACCTGAACGGTCTGACGGCTGTGGCGGCGGCGGGAAAACTCCGCCTGCTCGGGC
Source organism: uncultured Eubacteriales bacterium (assembly GCA_900547725.1). Classification (GTDB taxonomy): domain Bacteria; phylum Bacillota; class Clostridia; order Oscillospirales; family CAG-272; genus UMGS1865. Next base: position 10,605 of record URHR01000051.1, on the reverse strand, counting down.
TGAATGTCCGCATCAAGGGGACGAAATACTACACCTCGGGAACGAACGCAACCGTTGTTTCGCAGTCAGTGGAAAAGGGAACTCCCGTTCCGAAGGGAACTGTCATCGAAATCCGCTTCTATTCGCAGACCGATGACGACCGCGGGTGGGAGGATGACCCGTAAAGCTTGTTTTTGAATGTTCGCAGGAAACTTCTTCCGGGAAGTTTCCTGCGTGGGATGGGGGCAATGCCCGCGACCTTCCCCCGGATGTCAAAAGACGGAAGTCCTGTTGTGCCGGAGGAAGCCTTGAAACTGAAAGAACTCTGCCAGGCGGCGGCGCTGGAATGTCCCGGGAGCGACGCCGAAACGGAAATTTCCGCAATTGCAATGGATTCGGGACGTGTGACGAAGGGAAGTCTTTTCGTCTGTATCCGCGGTCTGCATACCGATGGGCATACTTACATCGGGGAGGCGATCGCAAAAGGCGCGGTCGCGGTTCTGTGCGAAACGGGACGTGAACCCGCGCAGATTCCGACTGTTTATTCCGACAACCCGAGGCGCGCTGCCGCAAGGCTTTACAACGCGTTCTGGGGCAATCCCGTTGCAAGTCTGAAATTCATCGGCGTGACGGGAACAAACGGCAAAACCACCGTCACGCATATGCTCCGCGCGATACTGGAATCCTCCATGTACCGCACGGGACTGATCGGCACGGTGGGATGCGAATCCTGCGGGCGGCATCTGGCGGCGCAGAACCGCGATCCGCTTGCGAATATGACCACGCCCGACCCGCCCGACCTCTACCGGATGTTGCGGGAAATGGTTGACGACGGCGTGGAATATGTGCTGATGGAGGTCACCTCCCACGCACTGGCGCTCGGGAAACTCGATCCCATCCGCTTTGCGGCGGGCATCTTTACCAATCTGACCCCCGAGCATCTGGATTTCCACGGAACGATGGATGCCTATGCCGACGCAAAGGCGGAGCTGTTCCGACGTTCCGCTTTGGCGGTTGTCAACACCGATTCCCCCTACGGGGAGCGGATGCGGCGCGCGGCGGCGGGGCGGTGCGTGACCTGCAGTGCGGTCGGCAGACCTGCCGATTACCGCGCGGAGAACCTGCGTCTGGCGTCGGTACGCGGAGTGGAATACGAATTGCACTCCGGAAACACAAGAATGAAGATTTCCTGCCCGATTCCGGGCGGCTTTACGGTTATGAACTCCATGCAGGCGGCTGCCTGCGCAATCGAACTCGGCATCGGTCCATCCTCCATTCAGGACGCGCTTGCGTCCATGACCGGTGTCCGGGGGAGAATGGAGCGTGTCCGACTCGGCGTGGGCGCAGACTTCAGCGTATTGATTGACTACGCGCACACACCGGACGCACTGGAAAAGCTGTTGCGCACGGCGCGCGATTCCTGCACGGACGGACAGCGGGTTGTCCTGCTGTTCGGCTGCGGCGGGGATCGCGACAGAAGCAAACGGGCAATGATGGGGAGCGTGGCGGAACTTTACGCGGATCGCGTGATCGTCACCTCCGATAACAGCCGGAGCGAGAATCCGCAGGCGATTATCGCCGACATTCTCGCAGGTATGCGGCAGGGTACGGCGGAGGTCATCCCCGACCGCGCCGAAGCAATCCGCCATGCGGTTCTGACGGCGGAAAAGAACGACCTGATCCTGCTTGCGGGAAAGGGACATGAAGAGTATGAGATCGACCGGACGGGGAGACATCGGTTTTCCGAACGCGAGTTGGTGCAATCGGCTTGCGAGGAACGGCGTCGCCGCGCGCGGGACGACTGACCGAGAAAAAATCCCGCGGCAGGCGGACGGGAGGCGTTGAGACAGTGAAAATCCGATTCAGTATGGGCGCGATCAGCGCCGGAACGTTTGCGGAAATGTGCGGCGGCACTCTGCGGGACGGCAGGGGAGCGGAGTTGCGCATCCGCGCAATCTGCACCGATTCGGGCGAAGCCGACGGAGAAACCGTTTTTACGGCTCTGCGCGGGGAACGCGAGGACGGTCACAATTACATCGCAAACGCAATTGCAAACGGATGCCGCTGTATTCTCTGCGAGCACAGTTGCGACGCGATCGAGCAGGCGGGAGCTGCCGCAGTAGTGGTCAACAACACCGAACTGGCGCTTTCCTATTTTGCAAACGCCTGTCGCCACGCGCTGACCTGCCATACGGTTGCCGTTACGGGAAGCGTGGGAAAAACCACAACAAAAGATATGATCTGGGCGGTTCTCTCCGAAAAGCACAAGACCTATCGCACACCCGGAAACCACAACAGCCTGATCGGAATGCCGCTGTCTGTCAGCGAGATTCCCGCCGACACCGCATGGGCGGTGCTGGAGATGGGCATGAGCGCGTTCGGCGAGGTCGAGCGGCTGTCGGTTGCGGCAGAACCCGATTTCGCAATTATTACCAACATCGGCACGGCGCACATGGAAGCGCTCGGTTCGCGGGAAAATATCTGTCGGGCAAAGCTTGAAGTTCTGTGCGGACTGCGCACGGGCGGCACGCTTCTGCTCAACGGCGACGAGCCGCTCCTGCGCGGCATCGGCGGAACGGGATATCGGACGGTTTACGTCTCGCTCGACAACGCGAAAGCCGACTTCCGCGCGCGGAATATCCGTGTGGAGGAATCGCGCACGCTGTTTGACCTCTCGTGGGAGGGCGGCGAGGAGCGCGATCTGTGCGTGAACGTCATGGGCAAGCATAACGTCTATGCGGCGCTGTTCGCTTTTGCAATCGGCATCATGAGCGGGATGAAACCGGAAGAGATCCGGCGCGGACTGGAGCGCTTTGTGCCCGAAGGTCTGCGGCAGAGAATGACCGACCTCGGAACGCTGACGCTCATTGAGGACTGCTACAACGCGTCCCCCGAATCCATGACCGCTTCGGTCGAGGTGCTACAGGATTTCTGCCGGCAAACCGACCGCAGAAGCGTGGCGGTTCTGGGAGATATGCTGGAGCTCGGCGGGCAAAGTCCCGCGCTTCACCGCAGAGTCGGCGCGCACCTTGCGTATCTCGGCGTGGAGCAGCTCATCACCGTAGGACCTATGAGTCTGCAGATTGCCGCGGGCGCTCGCCAGATGGGACTGAATCCCGAGGCGATTCATAGTTTTTACGATTGGAGCGATATCACCCCCGTGGTGGAAACGCTCAAGGAAATCCTGCTCGACGGCGACGTGGTGCTGTTCAAGGCAAGCCGCGCCGTGGGGGAGGAGCGGATCATCGAAGCGCTCAAGCGTGAGACGGCTTCCGTGAATCCGTAGCAAAGAAGAAACAGGCGTTCCCCGCGCGGGGAACGGAACGATAAGCAACCGGAGTAAGACGAGACATGAAAGAATTCAGCATCACATTCGCAATCGGCGCGGCGGCGGTGTTTGCTCTGACCGTGGCGGCGGAACGGATTCTCATTCCGATTCTGCGCAGCCACAAACTCGGGCAGAAGATCCTCGACATCGGCCCCCGTTGGCATAAATCAAAAGAGGGGACTCCCATCATGGGCGGACTGGGCTTTATCCTTGCCGCTCTGGTCGTTATGGCAGTCTTTTTCGTCGTGCGCGGAGTACAGGGGCGCGGGGCGGAATATATTCCGTTGGCGCTGACGCTCGGGCTTGCGGTCGGAAACGGCGCGATCGGGTTTGTTGACGATTACTGCAAACTGGTCAGGAAGCAGAACGAGGGGCTGACGTGGAAGCAGAAGCTCTTTCTTCAGCTCGCGCTCGCGACCGCGTATGTCGTGGTCATGTCCTACACCGGCAATCTTTCCACGGCGGTGAACCTGCCGTTTACCGACAAAACGCTGGAACTCGGTTGGGGTTTTTACCCCATCGCGGTCATCATCCTTGCGGGCGTGACCAACGGCGGCAACATCACCGACGGCGTGGACGGTCTTGCCTCGGGCGTGACCTTTGTCATCGGCGCGTTTCTTGCCGTTTGCGCATTCTCCGCGCGGGACGAACAGCTCGGCGCGGTGTCGGCAATCCTTGTGGGCGCAACGCTCGGTTTTCTGGTTTACAACTTCCACCCCGCAAAGGTCTTTATGGGGGACACGGGATCGCTTTTCCTTGGTTCTCTGGTCATCGGTTGCGCGTTCATGATGCGCGAGCCGATTGTGGGACTGATTGTTGCGGCGGTGTATATTCTCGAAATGCTTTCGAGCCTGTTGCAGGTGGTCTACTTCCGCCTGACGCACGGCAAGCGGCTTTTCAAAATGGCTCCGATCCATCACCACTTCGAACAGTGCGGGTGGGGAGAGAACCGCATTGTGCTGACCTTTTCGTTGGTTGAGGCTCTGTTCTGCGTGCTCGCTTGGTTTGCCCTGCACTGATTCCTGTGCGGGAGGGGGTATGCCGATTTATGAATGAAGAAAAACGGATGGCGGTCCGGACCTCTCTGCCGGTAGCAAGCGGCGGAGAGGAGGATGCGCCTCTCTCTGTAAAAGGAAGTCCCGACATTCCGATGCTGCTTCTGACCGTGATTCTGATTCTGTTCGGGTGCGTAATGGTTTACAGCGCCTCGGCGGTCTATGCGGAGCAGTACCATCACGACAGCACCTACTTCATCGTAAGACATCTTATTTTCGCGCTCATCGGCGCGGCGGCAATGTTCCTGATTATTCGCTTCTGCACGCCGGTTTTCTGGCAGGACTTTGCGGTGATTCTGTTTGCAATTTCGATTCTGCTGCTTCTGGCGGTGCTTGTGATCGGCGACGACCTCGGAAGCGGAGCCAAGCGGTGGCTCAATTTCGGTTTCATCACGCTTCAGCCCTCCGAGGTTGCCAAACTGGCGCTTGTCATGATCCTTGCAAAGTATATGACCACGTACCGCGATAAGGTACGCTCGGAATACCGTTTCGGCGGCAGTTTCCTCTACGGTGTGGTGTATCCCGGCATGATTATTGCCGCCGTGGCGGGACTGATTGCACTGGAACGTCATATTTCCGGGCTGATGATTGTCGGAATGCTCGGCATTTCGGTTATGTTTCTCGGCGGAACAAAGGTGCGTTGGATTGCGGCAATCGGCGGCGTGGTTGTTGCCGCAGGCTGTGTGCTGGTGCTGGTTTCGTCCTACGCGCAGGCGCGCGTGGATACGTGGCTTCATATCGACCAAGCCGACCCGCTCGGCGCAGCGTGGCAGACCCTGCAGGGGCTGATGGCAATCGGCTCTGGCGGGCTGTTCGGTACGGGGCTCGGTAACAGCCAACAGAAATTCGGCTATGTTTCCCAACCCCAGAACGACTTCATTTTTACCATCGTTTGCGAGGAACTCGGCTTCTTCGGCGCATTCATTGTGGTTGCGCTGTTCGTCATGTTCGTCTGGCGCGGGTTCTACATCGCAAGGCACACCACCGACGCTTTCTCCGCGCTTGTCGTTTACGGTCTGACCTTCAAGGTGGGGCTTCAGGTGGCGCTGAATATCGCGGTTGTGACCAATTCCATGCCGAACACGGGAATTTCGTTGCCGTTCTTCAGTTACGGCGGAACTTCGTTGGTTCTGCAGATGATTGAGGTTGCGATCATTCTGTCGATCTCGCGCTACGCGACGCATCGGAAGATCTGAGGAGGCGGCATATGAGAGTGTTACTGACCGGCGGCGGGACTGCGGGGCATATCAATCCCGCGCTCGCCATTGCCGAACTGATCCGTCGGAATGCTCCGGGGGCGGAGATCGCATTTGTCGGTATCCGCGGCGGAAAAGAGGACGATCTGATTCCGCGCGAGGGGTATCGGCTGTATTATGTAAAATCAAAGGGAATCCGACGGTCGTTCAGCCCGTCGGCTGTGGTGTCCAACGTGCAGGCGCTCTGGCTTGCGGCGTGGTCGCCTCACTCCCGTTCGACCCGCGCAGTTCTGGACGAATTCCGCCCCGATATCGTAATCGGGACGGGCGGCTATGCCTGCTGGCCCATTATGGCGGCGGCGGCGCGGCGGGGAATTCCGACCGCTCTGCACGAGTCCAACGCGCTCCCGGGACTTGCGGTGCGGAAGCTGCAAAAAAAGGTGGATCGTATCTGGATCAACTTTGAAGGAACTGCCGGGCTGTTGGATTCCGCCGCCTGCGTCAGGCGGGTCGGAAATCCTCTGCGCGGCGGGTTCGGCACGATTCCGCGCGATGCGGCGAGGGAAAAACTCGGGTTGGGATCGTCGGTAAAACTGGTTCTCTGCTTTGGCGGCAGTCTTGGCGCAGAACCGCTCAACCGTGCGGTCATCGAGGCGATGCGCGCGCTTGCGCCGAAGTGGGGGAATGTCCGCTTCTGCCTTGCAAGCGGCAAGCGGGACTATGCGGCGGCGGGCGAGGTCTGGCGCGCGGCGGGGTTGGACGCGGTTTCCAACTGTATGCTGTCTGATTATATTTACGATATGCCGCTGTGGATGTCGGCGGCGGATCTTGCGGTGACGCGGGCGGGGGCGATGACGCTCTCGGAACTCGGGCGGATGTGGCTGCCGTCGGTTCTGATCCCGTCGCCTCATGTGGCGGACAATCACCAATACCTCAACGCCAAGACCTTTGCGGACGCGGGGGCGGCGGTATTGGTTGAGGAAAAGGAACTGGAGAGCGGTCGCCTGACCGCCGAACTGGACGCGCTTCTCGCGGATGACGCGCGGCTGCTTTCCATGTCGCGCGCGGCAGCGCCCTTTGCCCAGACCGACGCGGGAGGGGCAATCTGGGAGGACATTCTGGCGCTGACCGGAAAAAAAGAAGGCTGAAGTTTGCAGAAAAGGGGATGAGGAAATGGAGCGGACAGTACCGATTTCCGCAGGACATGCGGAATGGAAAAAGAAGCAACGTCTGCGCTTGGGATTGATACGGGCGGCAATTATTCTGCTTTGCGCGGCGGTTGCGGTGATCGGGCTGATGCTCCTGATCTTCCCGACCCTGCGGGTCAAAGAGATTGTGGTCAAGGGGAACAGCGTGACCTCAACGGCGGATATTCTTGCGGCGGCGGGGGTATCGGTCGGGGACGAGATCTTTACGGTGAACCAGATGCAGATCGTTGACCGGTTGGCGGACAAATTTCCGACGATGCAGAAGATCCGCGTCACGCGCGGGTTATCGAAGATCACGATTGAAGTCACGGAGCAGGGGGTCGGATACATCGCATATGCGGGGTACTGGTTTCTGCTGGATCGCGATCTGAAGGTTTTGAGCATGAGCGGGGCGCAGGAGGACTATGCGGCGTATCCGCGTCTGGTGTTGCCGACGGTTGTAAAGCTGTCGGTGGGAAGCCGGGTTCAGCTTCGTGAGGATGACATCGGGCGGGATTACATCGAGGAACTGTTCGATCTGCTGTCATGCGAGGGGCTGATGTCGCACGTTACCTACATTGACGTGAGCGAAAAGTACCACATTTCCTACATTCTGGAGGATCGGATTCGCGTGGTGCTCGGAAAACTTTCGGACGTGGATCTGAAGTTGGAGATGACCGAGCAGATTCTCGGCGCGCGGTTTGAAAACGATTCGCCATACGCAATCGTGGACGTTTCCGATCTCAAAAAAACGACCTATCGCGGTATGCAATCCGCCGAGCTGTTGTTGAGTTATTAAGACCTTGGGGAGGAAGAGAACCCCCTTTCGGACGGGGTTCTCTTCCTCCCCAAGCCCCTCCTGCTCTCCCCGAACTTCCCCGCAGAATCCCGCCGTTTACAAAGCGCAGATTTGTTTTGCTTTTTGTGATGGCGGGATTCTGCGGGGAAGTTTTTGTCAGTCTGCGAGGGGGATTTTTTGAGGTGGAGCTGCACAGAAAAACAGAGGATGATTTTTGCCTTTTTCTCAGGGCTTTTTTCGTGTTTTGACGGAAAACGATACTGAATATCGGTGAAAATCGAGACGATGGGAAGAAAAATAAAAAAATAACGGGAATTTCAAAAAAAAAATTGAAAAAAGACTTGAAAAAAGCGCAAAAAAATAGTAAGATATTATATGAGTAGATTCAGCAACACCCTGCGTGATGCGAAAAAGCCGAAGGAACATCCCGCTCCAGAAGCGCGGGATGGGAAAAGCAGAAGTCCGGGAGGAAAAAAACATGACCTTTGAACACGACGATAGCCTCGAGTGCGGTGTGAATATCAAGGTTATCGGTGTCGGCGGCGGCGGAAACAATGCCGTGAACCGCATGATCTCCGCAAACATCCAAGGGGTCAGCTTCATATCCGTGAATACTGACCGTCAGGCGCTCCGCAAGTCGGAGGCACCCAATCAGCTTGTGATCGGCGAGAAGATCACAAAGGGCTTCGGCGCAGGCGCAAACCCGACGATCGGCGCGCGTGCGGCGGAAGAATCCATTGAGGAAATCCGCGCGCTGTTGGAGGGGACTGATATGGTCTTTATCACGGCGGGAATGGGCGGCGGCACCGGAACGGGCGCAGCTCCCGTATTGGCGCGGGTTGCAAGAGAGATGGACATTCTGACCATCGGTATCGTGACCAAACCGTTCGTGTTTGAGGGAAGCAAGCGGATGGCGCAGGCAGAGGCGGGGATTGCAGAACTTGCGCAGTTTGTCGATTCGCTTGTTGTCATTCCGAACGAGCGTCTCAAGCAGGTTTCCAATGCGAAAATTTCGCTCTCCAATGCGTTCGGCATTGCCGACGATGTTCTGCGCCACGGTGTGCAGAGCATTTCCGACCTCATCAATGTTCCCGGCTTTATCAACCTTGACTTTGCCGACGTGACCAGCGTCATGGCAAACGCGGGCTACGCGCACATGGGCGTCGGCTCTGCAACGGGCAAGGACAAGGCGGAGGAAGCCGCAAAGGAAGCGGTTTCCAGTCCGCTGTTGGAAACCTCCATTCGCGGTGCGAAGGGCATTGTCATCAGCATGGCGGTGTCCGAGGATGTGGGACTGGAGGATGTCGACCTCGCCGCTTCTCTGATCTCGCAGGAAGCAAGCCCCGATGCGAACGTCATCTGGGGTGTGTCCTTTGATCCCGAACTCGAGGACGAGATGAAGATCACCATCATCGCAACCGGCTTCCAGAAGAAGCCCGAGGACGCGAACCGCACGGGCACGACGGTCAAGACCAATCCCGGATCTCCTTTCCGTCGGGAAGCGGCACAGCCCGCAGCCCCCGCGGCGGCAAGACCGGCAGCGCCGACAGGCGCAAGACCCGCACAGCCGCAAAGACCTGCGGCACGTCCTGCACAGCCCCCGCAAAGACCTGCTTCCCGTCCTGCTCCCGCACCTGCGGCGGACGACGATTTCGACGACCTCTTCAATATGGTCAACGGCAACAGAAGAAAGAACTGATACAACTCGGAGGAAAGAATACCATGATTTTTGAACATGACGATACCGCAACCGATTGCGGCGTAAAGATTAAGATTATCGGCGTAGGCGGCGGCGGCGGAAACGCGGTGAACCGGATGGTTGCCGCGAATGTGCAGGGCGTGGACATCTACGCGCTGAACACGGACAAGCTGGCATTCCGGAAGTCCGAGGTTGCAAACAAGATTATCATCGGCGAAAAGATTACCAAAGGCTTCGGTGCGGGCGCGAATCCGCAGATCGGCGCGCGCGCGGCGGAGGAGTCCATCGACGAGATCAAGGACATTCTCGAAGGAACGGATATGCTGTTCATCACCGCAGGTATGGGCGGCGGCACCGGAACGGGTGCAGCTCCCGTTGTGGCGAGAATGGCGCGGGAGATGGACATTCTGACCATCGGTATCGTGACCAAGCCTTTCAACTTTGAGGGCGCGAGAAGAATGGAGCAGGCGGAGAAGGGCATTGCGGAGTTGGCGCAGTACGTCGACTCTCTGGTGGTGATTCCGAACGAGCGCCTTAAGCTCATTTCCACTGCGAAAATTTCGCTCTCCAACGCGTTCAGCACGGCGGACGACGTTCTGCGCCGCGGCGTGCAGAGCATTTCCGACCTGATTAACGTTCCGGGCTTCATCAACCTCGACTTTGCCGACGTGACCAGCGTCATGGCGAATGCGGGCTACGCGCACATGGGCGTTGGCTCTGCAACCGGAAAGGACAAGGCGGAGCAGGCGGCAATGGAGGCGATTTCCAGTCCGTTGCTTGAAACTTCCATCAAGGGTGCAAAGGGCATCCTGATCAGCATGGCGGTTTCTCCCGACGTCGGTCTGGAGGATGTGGACTATGCTTCCACTCTGATTGCAAAGGAAGCGAACCCCGACGCGAACATCATCTGGGGTGTGTCTTTCGACCCGACTCTCGAGGACGAGATGCACATCACCATTATTGCAACGGGCTTTGCGAAGAAGGACGAGGACGCGCAGAGAACGGTGAACAAGGTAAAGCCGAACCCCGAGTCTCCCTTCCGTTCGCAGACGCCCGCAGGGCAGAGACCCGCGCAGGGGGCGAATATGCAGAGACCTGCTCCCGCACAGAGACCTGCCGCGCCCGCAGGACAGAGACCTGCTGCGCCGCAGCAGAGACCCGCGCCCGCTCCGCAGGCTCCCGTCCGCAAGCCTGCTCCCGCGCAGAGTTCGGCGGTTGAGGATGACGATTTCGACGACATTCTCACGATGATGAAGAACGCGAGAAAGAATCAGTAAGGAAGACCTTGGGACTCTGTCCCAAGCCCTAAGACCTCGGGACTCTGTCCCGAACCCTGCTTAGGGGACTTCTTCAGGAGAAGTC
>URHR01000050.1 GCA_900547725.1 uncultured Eubacteriales bacterium | reverse complement strand
GTGAAGATGTCGGGCTGTTTTTTGACCGTCCGCATCAGCACGATCTTTTCAAACGGCTGCATCTGCGGCTTCTCTGCTTGGCAAAGCAGTTCAAAGCGGCGGGTCATGCGCTCCTCGGGAGAAAGACCCAAAGCCGAAAATTCCGCGGCGAGATTCTGCGGGAAATCCCGGCGCAGGTTGCGGTGGGCGCGCGTTTCAATAAAGTAACGATATAATTTTTTATTCATCAGAGCGTCTCCAATTCATTATCGTTAATGACATTGTATCACATTTCAGGCAGAAAGTCAAGAGATTTTTTCAATTTAATTTATTTCTCACAATTTCTTGCCTTTTCCGAAAAAGTGTGATATAATAGAATTAACGTACAGATAAACGGAGAAACGACACGATGAAAACAAGATTGAAGGATATCGCAGACGCAACCGGCTTTTCGGTCAACACCGTTTCGCATGCGCTCCGCGATGAACCCGATATTTCCGAAGCAACCAAAGCCATTATCCGCCGCGTGGCGGACGAGTTGGACTACATCCCCAACTTTCAGGCTCGCGGAGTGCGCGCAGGCAAAAGCTCCATCATTTCGGTCATCCTGCCCGATATCATCAACCCGCACTTTTCCATTGTGTTCCGCGGCATCGAGCAATATTTCCGCGCCTTCGGTATCACGCCGCTGTTTATGAACACTGCCGAGAACGCCGACGACGAATTGCGCGCGGTCAAGGTTTCCATCGGTCAGAACGTGGACGGCGTGATCATCTGCCCAACGCAGGCAAATACCGATTCCATCCGTTATCTTGAAAAGTCCCGCATTCCCTATGTGCTCATCGGACGGCACTTCGACGGAGATCCCGACACAGACTATGTGGTCTGCGACGACGCGGGCGGAGCATACCTTGCCACACGGCATCTGATTGAACAGGGACACCGGAACATTGCCTGCGTGCGCGTCAATCCGCTGATTTCATCGGATCGCGAGCGTTTTGCGGGTTACCGCCGCGCGCTTGAGGAAGCGGAAATTCCTTTTTCGGAGGAAAATATCCTCAATCTGCCACTGGCGCAGACCGAATACCGAACCGAGATCAGCGGGTTTCTTTCGCGCAACCGAACCTGCACCGCAATCCTTTCCTTCAACGATATGCTCGCTTACGGCATCATCCGCGAAGCGCGGCAGGCGGGTCTGCGCGTTCCCGAGGACATCTCGGTCATCGGGTTCGATAACATCTGCGCGGATTACATCTTTCCGACCATGCTCTCCTCAGTCAGCGTGTCCAAAAAGACCATGGCGCATATCGCCTCGGAAACGCTTTACAACTACATTTCCGGAAAGGCGGAATTCGGGGCAGGTGCGCGGACGCATATCGTCCTGCCTACGGGACTGTATCTCCGCGACACAACCGCCACACGGAAATAAAAGCTGTTCCTATCCCCTGCAACCGATGAAAAGTCGGTTGCAGGGGAATTTTTTATTCGGAGAGAAGCCGGAGTTCGGTTGTTTCCCGGGGCAAACGGAAACGGTACAACAGCCCGTCCCGCTCGCCGTCCGTGATCTGTCCGTTCACCTCGGCGCGCACGGTCTGTTTGCTTGCAACGGCAAATTCCCCGCCGTCGGCAATCCGGTAGCAATTTTTGCCAAGCGCCTCTGCGGCAAGACACCCGATGTACAGATCGGTTTTACCGAGTACCGTCACGTCTGCGCTGACATACGGAACAATCCACCAAAGGCGGAAATCGTCCGGAGAATCCAGAGTGAATTCCATCCGTTCGCCTGCTTCCAACAAACGGCAGGTTTTGGCAAACCAATCGTAAACCACCACACGGGTCGCGGCGGAGAACCCGACGTCCGTTGCGCCCAGACTTCCCGAAACGGGTCTTTCCTCCGCATCCAGATCAAACGCCGCCAGAATCCCCGCGCCGTGCGCGATATTCCGCACCTTCAGTGGCTTTCCGCTTGTGCGCGGGTCGCACGTCAGGCAGTCCGCCGTCGGTGTGGCGCTCTCGTCGGGACGCAGAATCCGGCCGTCCGACAGGCAAAGCGGGCGCAGAATCTCCGCATTGGTTCGGTTCGATTTGTCGCTGACATAGATCGGTCCGCCACTGATCGCGCGGCAAAGGCTGTTTTTCTTTGCCTGCCCGTCGTCTGTCCACCACATATCCCAGTCGTTGACGTAGAACTGCCCCTGCAGAATCCCGTTGTAGGCGCATTGCAGAATGTGCTTGGTGAACCACGCGCGGTTCTCGGGCATGAAATCGTCCGAGCAACGGCTGACGGCGCTGTCGGGACGGTTGAACATACATTCCGACGGCATTCCCATGCAGTTGATGACCGCGCCGCCCATCTGCTCCGCAACCGCCGTTTCGATTCCCGTTTGCACGGCGCGGGCGGTTTTCCCGATCGATCCTGCCTCGCGGTAATAGTTCTGACAGCCCTGATTGTCGATCTTCACGAAATCCGCGCCCCATGCCTTGGCTTTGGCGCAGAGTGCGCCGAACCAGTGCGCCGTGTGCGGCAGTTCGGGCTTGACAATGCGCCTGCCGTCCGGTTCGGTCATCAGATCGGCGGCAAATTCGCGCTCTGCTTCGCCGCCCGCTTCCACGCCCGACCAGTATCCCGTAGTCGGAAACCAGATGCCGACGTTCCGGATGCCCGCCGCCTTCAGCGCCTCCACCGTGTGCTTCATGCCGTTCGGGAAGCGCACAGGGTCTCCTTCAAAGGAGCGTAGTTTGCTCTTGTGCATGAATCCGACCATCGTGCGGAACTCCGTGTCGCGCGGGATCTCGTTCAGCATCGGGCAGTCCGCCCACATATCGTCGAGGATCGCATATCGGATCGGAACGCCCTTGTCCCGGAATTCCGCCGCCTTTTCCAGCAGCCCCGCCTCATTCACGCGGATCTGGAATGCATCCCACGAGCACCAACCGAGGTAGTCGAACACCTCCGGACAGGAGCGCTCTGCCCGCAGTTTCATCCCGTTTCCGAGCAGCGCCGCGGCAACCTTCGCGCAACGGTGCGCAAGTTCCAATGGGTCTTTCCCGCGCGCTTCCACCCATGAAAGCTGTCGTACGCAGTCAATCGGTTGATTATAGTTTGTATACAGGCGGAACTCCATTCCGTTTCTGCCGCCGCGGATAACCGTTTTCCAAGTGTCCGCGCAGATCGGCAGAATATAGCGATAAAGATTTCCGCACTTCAACAGCAATGCCTGAACCAACTCGGGCAGATCGCGCAAATCCTTGCCGAAAAAGGGACGGCACCAGAACGGGGAGTGATTTTCAATAGCAACATATTCGTCACATTCGGGTTGCGTGGGGGTGTACAGAACCTCCCCGCCGGGGATATTGCGCGCGTCCACATATACGGCGCGGACGTTTTCCAGTTCTGCCTCGGTCAGGGTCACTTCTGCCCCATCCCCTGTTGCGATTCGGATCGTTTCTGTCATGGTTATCTCCTTCTGTTCTCAGTCGTTCAGCGTGCACGCACCCGAAATTGTCAGCGGGATATCAAAGCTCCCGTTCTTTGCCTCGTAATGTAGCGCGGGCTTGACATGATAGAAGCAGGTTGTGCTGTCGTCCCACTCCAGAACCTCATAGCCGTATGCCCATCTCGGGGAGAAAATCTCAAAGGTATATTTTCCGTCAACCACCTGCCCGCTGTAGCCGTAACCGCCGATGTCGGCAAGCGGCTTGCCCGCAAAGGTCAGAAGCTCGGCAATGTGCGTGTGCCCGCGGAAAAGCGCGAGAATGCGATCGTTTTCCTGCAGAATCCTGCAGAATTCCACATTCTGTTCCTCTTGGCGGATGTCGATATAATGCGTGCAGAGGAAAAACTTTTCGGTCGGGTACTTCTCCAGTTCCGCACGGAGAAAATCGACATCAACCGGCGTATACGCTGCCCCCGAGGCATCGTGCGCGGGCACTTTACGGAAGGTATCGAGCATCACGAACACGCGATCTCCGATCCTGACCGAGTATTGCCGCCCATAGCCGAACACCTCGCGCCACGCCTCATCCGGGTAGCTGTCATGGTTGCCCGCCAACGCCCACGAAGGACACGGAAACCCGCGCATACATTCGTCAAGGAAGCGGCGGCAGTAATTGTCGGGCAGCTCGCGGTAGTCGTAATCGTCAATGGAAAGATCGCCGAGAACCAGAACCGCGTCAAGCGGCGCTTTGGCGTGCTCTTCCGCAACCGCAGCCGAAATCAGGTCGATCTTCTCCTTCTGCGTCCTGCCGAAGAGCGGACCTGAGGCAAGCGAGGCGCGGGACTCGGGGTGCGTGAGACGAAGCTCCTTTTCGGAAAGATCGGTGGTATAATGCATATCCGAAACCAACAGAATGCGATGTTTCATGGGTATCTCCCTTGATGTTTTTATTATAACATATTTTTCAGTTTATGCAAGTCGTTTCATGCTTTTTTTGATGGCAGAATTTTACGTTTTTGATGGCAAAAACCGTCATAAAAGCGGAATGTCCGCCGTTTTGCGCTCCCGGGCAATCGTATAGGTCATATTCGTTGCCTCATAGGTGATGGCAAGCGTGGTGCGGTAGGAAACGCAACGGCTGTTGTCGGCAGTCCATTCCAAAATGCAATAGCCCCATGCGGAACGCGGATCGAGGTATTCAAAATTCCACTCCCCGCCCTCGCTTGCAAACGCCGTGTAGGAGAAGCCGCCGTCGTTGATGCACATCGTGCCGTTTCCGACATCCACTGCCTCATACAGATGCGTGTGCCCGTGGTAGAAGCCGATGATGTTGGAGTATTGATCGGAAAGTTCCTTCAGCTCGCTCATACTGTTGAAATAGTGCGAGCAGACAACCACCTTACAGTTCCGATACTTCGCCATTTCGCTCGCCAACCATGTTTTGTCGATGCCGACATAAGAAGTCCCGTTGCTCTTTGAGTTGCTTCCCTGATCCGAGAAGGTGTCGAGCATGATGAACGCCATGTTGCCGATCTTAAAGGAGAACTGTCGGTCAGTGCCGAACATTTCCTTCCACTTTTCGTTGAGGAAACTGTCGTGGTTACCGGCAAGAACATAAATACCCAATTCGTTCTCAAAAGGCTTGAAGCAATCGTCGTACAGCGTTTTTGCATAATAGGTGTTCTTCGTGTACATTTCCGCATCACTTTTCGCATCCGCCAATCCTACCGTCCAGTTGTCGGTTGCAAGGTCGCCGAGAACCAGAATCGCGTCCAACCCGCGCCCGTCAATCTCTTTTCGGATCTGTCCCATCAGGAATTCCTTCTTTTTCGCGCGTGAAATGCCGAGGTTATCCTCCTTGATGTTGGAGGTGGTATAGTAATGCGTGTCGGAAAGAATCATCACGCGGTAACCCAGATCGCTTTGGTTGATGGTATAGGGCTGATCGGTGCTGACGTCGTCGGTCTTGGTGGAAGCGGACTGCGTTTTGCTGATGTAATCGCAATATGCGGCAATATCGGCAGTATACAGGAAGGTTTTCCACTCGTCGCGCAGGGACTGCCACGTTGCGCTGTCATCGTTTCCGTTGTTCTTCCAGAGCAGTCTCGACCAGTGGTTCGGTTTTTTCGCCACGCAGGCTGTCCAATGGTTGTATGCTTCGGTCACCTCGCTGTTCGACCGGTCACGCCTCATCCATTTGCGCAGAGCGGTCACGGTTTTCGGCTCGGTCAGCGTGTAGGAATCAGGATTCGGAATGAAGTAGGACTTCGCGGCGCTCTGATTCACAAACGCCTGATACAGAAGCGTGTCGGTCCAATCGTCCGCTCCCGAAATGTTTACATAAACCATGCAACGCCCCGCGCAGAGCGAGACAGCCTCGGCGAGGGTCAGCACTCTTCCGAAGGCAGAACGGGTCATCTTCAATTCGCGGATCTGCTCCCATGTCCAGTCGGTAATCAGCGTGGAAGAAGGTGCACCGAGCGCGCCGTATCGTTCCGCCGCGTCGGTGTAAGCCGAAAGATTGCCGTCAGGAACCGTGACCAGAATATGATCCTTCGTTTCAAATACGTCCAACGTAATCAGATCCGCTCCGCAAAGAACCGCCGAGGCGATGGCTTCAAAGGAACAGGAAGCGTACCGTTTTGCGTCCCCTCCCCGCACGGCACTGAGGTTGCGCGCGTCGATGGTGGTAACGGCGTTGATCTTCTCGTCAAGGCTTCCGAGCCATTCTGCGGGACGTACCGAAGTCGACCACGACGGGATAAAGGATGCAAGATCGGGAAGGCGCTCCGCGCGTCCCTCGCCGTAAAAGAGATTTTCGGAAACATAGTCCGAACCGAGGTCGGTAATCTTCCCGTTTGTCAGCGCCTCAATCAGTTCTGCGGCTGCGCGGCGCAATGCTTCGGTGCTGTTGCCCGAAAGCACAACCTTGTTGCCCGTGACCGTCACGCGGTAGTCCTGATAGTCGGTAAGCCCCTTTGCCGCTTCCGCCGATTCGGGACGATTGGTCAGACCGATCAGAATCTCCGCGCCGGAGTCCCCCTTCTCGTCGGACTGCACCTTGACGGTCGAACCGGTCAGCGCGAGCAGATCGTCGCGCAGAACGCCTCCGAGGCGGCGCTCATCCGATTGGTTGGCGCTTGGGAAAACAATGCGGTAGGTTTCCGCCAGAGTGAACGCCGCACGGCTCATTTCGCGGAAATTCCAATGCAGATCAAGTTTTTCGGGCAGGCGCAACGTTCCGCTTTTCCCGAGAACATAATCCGAAAGCAGACGGTCGACCGCGCGGCTTGTGGCGGTATTGCCCTTTCCGCAAACGGCAAGCCGTGTCCCCGACCACGTGATCCCCCAGTCGCCTTCATTCTCCAGCGTTGCGGCAAGCGTTTTGCTCTCGCTCCGGTTGGTCTCTCCGACCAGAATTTCGCGCGGACTGTCAGAAGCTTTCACGGCGTTGTCGGTGCGGCAGCGAAGCGACAGACCGAACGTGGAGTTCAGCGCCGCCGTCAGGGTTTTCGCCGCTTCAATCACGGTCGATTTCCCGCTTGTCGGGTAAATGACCACATAATTCTTCGCGTCCGAGCCGAAGAAATCCGACAGCTTTCCGGTCGGTTCTGCGGTCGCGGTTGTCTGCGACGGAGTCGTGGTTTCGGTTTTGTTACCGTCCCCACGGCAGGCAGCAAGGCATGGAAGCAGAAGCGCTGCCACCACAAACAGGAGCACAGCGCGGAAAAACAGATTTTTTTTCAAAGGTATACCTCCTGAAAGGAACGGGAGAGACCGGGCATTGCCGGACTCCCCCGAAAGAAATCAGTATTTGGTTGCGATGAGCTTTTTCAGCTCGGTGTTCAGCTGGTCAACCTTGCCCTGCAAGCCCGAACCGTTGGTACTCCACCACTCGGAGTAGCTCTGGGTTTTCATGCCCGCAATCGTGTAACCGACCGACGAGAGCGTGCCGAGATCCTTTGACATATAGGAAGCAAGGTCATACACGCGCCCTGCGCGAATCAGCTCCAATGCGCGGAACGAATTGGAATCCTGCGCGAACTTCTTCTGAATGGTGTCCTCATAGAATGCGGGAATCACGCGGCGGTGTCCCTCGGCGGCAAGCGCTTCGAGAACCGCACTGATGCACTCGTAGTCCTCTTCGCTCTTTCCGAGCGGAACGCCGAACACGTTTGCAACCGCATCGACCCATGCGTAGTACTCGTCAACCTCGGTGTCGTACTTCGGCCACGGCAGGATGCCGTAATCAAGGAAGTTGTTCTCAATCACCTTGCTGATATCATAAAGACGCGTATCCATGAACAGCACGTTTCCGGTTGCAAAGGTCCTGTAGTAGGACGATGGCATATTTCCGTAGTAAATCTTCACGTTGTCCTGATTGAGCAGGCGGAAGAAATCGTCAAAGAGCAGAATGGTTTTCTGGCTGTTGACGGTCATTTGCAGGTTGCCGTCCTCGCCGACCTTGATTGCGCGCAGACCCGCGGAATAAAGCGCCGTCATCGGTCCACGCCACTGGGTGGTCATGTAGCCCGTCAGATCACCGTTTTCGGGATTCACATCGGTCCCGCTCCCGTCGTTGCTCTTGGCTTGCGCCGCCATCTCGTAGAACATATCAAAGGTCCACGTTCCGTTCAGAACCGCTTCATACGGATCGTCCAGAACCAGATCGCGCAAAACCTTCTTGTTCATCGTCATAACAACCGTTGCACCGATGCCCTGATAGCTCAGGTCGCCCGTCATGCACCAGACCGTGTCCAGAATGGTGAAGTCGGAAATCATGCCCTGACTCCACCACGACTTCGTGAGGTCAACATATTTCAGGTCGTACCAGTTCTTGAAGCGCCCCTCCACGGCATAGGTGAACAGTCCGCGCCCGTGGTCTGCAATCAGATCGTAAGTGCCGTCGTTCAGCAGATTGCGCACGCCTGCGGCATCCAGCATATTGCCGTTTCCGCTCTGTCTGTCGACCTTCAGGAGCACACCCAGCCGCTTTTCCACGGCGCGGTTGCGGTAGTAAACCTGCTCGTCGACCTTGTTCGCCTTGCCCTGATTGATCAATTCGTCCTCAATTTCCATATCGTGGACATAGTAGTCATAGTCGCGCATCAGAATCTTGATGACCCTGTTGTCATAGTTGACTTCGGGCAGAACCTCAACCTCTTCGCCATTCCCGTTTGTAGTCGGCGCTTCGGTTTCGCCGCTCTTTCCGGTTCCCGTCGGTGTGATGCCGGAATCTTTGCTTCCGTTACAGGACGCCAGAACAGGAATCAGCATCATCAGCACCAGAAGGAGCGCGAGTCCGCTTTTCAGAATTGTTTTCATATGGTTTCTCCTCGGATTCTCAGAAATTATCGTTCACAACATCGTCCTCGGTCTGATCCTCATAGGGCACGTCGCGCTCCTTGACGGGCGGCTTGGGGGTCTCGGGCTTTTTCGTGGTCTGTGCGGGGGCTTCGGTCTTGGTGGGGGCGTCTGTCTTTGCAGGTTCTTTCTTGTTGTCACAGGAAACTGCCGCAAGCAGCATGACCGCCAGCATTGCAATCGCAAGGATTCGTTTCCAAAGTTTTTTCATGTTGCCTCTCCTCTCTCAGTTCGCAGCGGTAAACGCCAGAAGCGCCGCCTGCTGTGCTTTGGAATATTTGGTGTAAACGTCGCCGTCAACCTCCACATATTCGCCGTTTTCGAGTTTCCAATAGCTGTGGAGCGGGTTGGTGCAACCGGATTTCAGTTCGGCGCTGACATCCGCCAGTGCGCGCCATGCTGCATCCGCAATGCTGCTCGCCTCGCTCGGGGTCGCGTATGCGGTGACCGTTCCGAGGGCTGTGTCGGCATAAACATAGGTAATGTAGGAAATTGCGCAGAACTTCACGCCGTAATTGGCTTCCTTGATGTTCACAATCGCGGTGCTGAGGGTCACGCTGCCATTGGAATTTTCCACAATCCCCTTTTCCGCTTTCGCGTCAAGATATTTGATATTCGCCGCAGTGAGCGCTTCAAGCGTGACCTCGGTCATGTCCTTGATATCCTCATAACGGACGATCAGCGTGCCGTAGGAAAAAGAGGTCATCGTTCTGCGGTCAACCAATGCCTTTGCAAAGCTGACAACATCGGAAGAAATCGTGGTGGTAAAGCGCAGACCGTAGCTGTCGTCCTTCATGCGCACGCTTGCCGATCCCATGTCGGGCTTGTAGGAAAGAATGGTGTCGCGATCCACATTCGGGGTATCAAGCCATGTCTCGCCAAGCTTGGTATAAAGATCCTTCCAAGCTGCCTTGACCTCGGGGTTGCCGTAGTCCTCGTTGGTCGGACCTGCCATGGTGACGATGGTATCGGTTTTCGCTTTGCGCCAACCTTCCGTGCGCGACGCGTCGGTAGAGTCAATCAGTTTGACGGTATGCGACAGGACTTCAATCTCGGACTTTGTGGATTCGAAAATGACATTCCGCTTTGCGTCGATCGTCGCGTTCGCCTTCAGAATCAGCTTCGGAATGACGTTCGGGTCAAGGTTGTTTCCGCTGAGATCCTTGCCTTCCAGATAAACGCCGTGGCTGTTGGAATTTGCACCTTCGCCGTTGTTTTTCAGAACCGCGCCTTCGTCAAGCGTCAGCGTTCCGTAAACGATAACGGGGGTATTCCATGCTTTCTCGGAAACACCGACTTTTTCAAAGGTGCAGTTTTTCAGGGTCACCTTTGCGGTGTTTTCAATCCGCAGCCCCGAAACGTTTCCGGTTGCGGCAATGTAGTTCATGCCGTCGATCGTCACATTTGCGCTGTAGAAATGCAGACCGTGCGTAACGGCGCTGCTATAGGTGTGACCGCCGCCGATGATGGTGTAGGTTTTGGTCTCGGTGTAGCTTTTTGTCGCAGCATTCCAACCCACATATTCGTGTGTGGTATTGTTGGTGTAGTCCGCAAGCATATAGACAGTGTCGCCGTCGACAACGTCCAGATGCGCGTCAACCAGATTCTTGTAGTACTTGCCGTTCAGGCGGAAATAATAGCCCGCCTCAACTGCGGCGTCGTCGCTGTCGTAAGTTGCTCCCTCCGCAGATGCGGGAAGCATAACCGTCGCGAAGCAGGAAAGCAGCATCGCAAGCGCCAAAAGGCAGGAAAGCCATGATCTTTTCTTCATAAAAGTTCCTCTCTTTCTTGAATGCAATCGGTTGCGAACCCGCACCCGCAGGCACGGGTTCGCATGGTTGTTATCCTCTCGGAATCTTCAGAACGGGCAATTCATCCTCGTCGCGCCGATCAACCGTGGAGGTGGTCAGAATATCTGTCAGATCGGCACTTATCAGCAGGTAGCGCGGATTTTCATACAATTTCTTCATGGTGTTCTCCCCTCTCAGTTTGCCGCAAAGTATGTCTTTGCCGCGTTTGCGTAGTTGACCAAAGCTTTGACCGTTGCGGCAAGCGTATCGTCAACGCCTTCGGCGGTAAGTGCCGTATATGCGTAACTCATCGCGCTGTAGGTCACGGTTAGGTCACCAACCGTCACGGTGTAAGCCGTGGTCAGGTCGGAGGACTTGATACCAGTAATCTCCACAAAGTAAAGCTCGGTATCCTTGTACTGCGTTGCGGTCAGAACGGTTTCGCCCAGTTTGAATTGGTAATCCGAAATGCTCTTGCCATCCGCCAGACGGAAATAGTGGCGGATAACGGTCTTGCCCTTGAGCAACAGACTGGAACCGAAGTAGGTCAGCCCCTCGGCACTGCCGGTTACGCTCGGCGCATAGGAAGCCGCAACCGTGATAGCGGAGAAGTCGGGCGCTGTCAGATCTTTGTTTGCAAGGTTGTCGGGATTCTTTTCAAAGAAGATCTGCGCCGCCGCGCCGTAGTGGAGCATTGCCGTCACAAGCGCCTTGGCGGATTCGGAATACGCGTTATCAGACAAAATCTGCTTTGCATACCGGACGATCGAAACGGTTACATCGTCGGTGTTCCCTGCCGCTTCCAGCTTTACGGGAATTTCGGCGGTCATGTCAGCCGCGCTGACGTTGACGGTGAAGCGGTAGAGATTCAGCAAGCCGAACTTTGCGGTTTTCTGATTTGCATCGGAAAGCCGCATTGCAACGACCTTGCCGTTCGGAAGCGTAGCGGACAGCTTCGTTTCGTTGTCCGAAAGTGCCGCATAAAAGTTGATTCCGATGTCGTCGTTCAGAGAAAGGCTGTAGCTGTCAAGGGTGTTGACGGTGTAAGTCTCAGTGCCGACGGTGAAAGTGCCGCCGATGACAACAAGCGTTCCCTTGGTGGAGTTGTTGAAAATCGGCGCTTTAACAGTGCTCAATTCGCCTCCATAAATGGAAATATCGGTTTTAGAGTTGTAGCACTGCATAAGCACTTGATTGATGTTCGTGCAAGTGCTAACCAGTTTTCCGCTGTTAATAGTAAGTTTAGATGTCGCATTGGAAATATATCCGCGATTTTTGGTTTTGACAGTACCGCCGTTAATCGTAATATCGGAAGAATTTCCGACATCCGATTTCAAAGCAGTTCCCGCAACATCAATGAGCGCTCCATTGTTGATTGTCAGCTTACTGCCGCTCTTGGAAGAGGAAATTCCAACATATGTACTGTTGCCAAGACTGTTTGATGTTACACTTTCACCGTTGATAATTTTTGTGTTAGCTTCCAATGTCACATCCGCGCCCGCAAGGTCGAGTACGCCTGTTCCGGTTTCGTAGTTATCACCGCTAAATGTGATGTTCTTTATTGTGCAGGTTACATTTTCGCCAAGAGACAGAAGCGTGTAATTTCCGCCCGAAACGGTAAAGCCGGAACCGTCAAGCGTGAAGCTGACCGGAGTATCGGAAGTGAAACTCACGGTTCCATCCAACGCAACATTGGAAAGCAATTTGACCGTGCATCCGTTTGTTGCCGCCCGGAATGCCGCAGTCAGCGTTGAATATTTTGTTTCGCCGATCTGAGCAATATCAGCCGTTCCCCATTCCTGCCCCATTTTCTCATAGAGGGCTTTCCATTTTTCCGTCACAACAGGATCTTCCAATTCCGCCGCAGACGGACCG
This sequence comes from uncultured Eubacteriales bacterium, assembly GCA_900547725.1. Taxonomy (GTDB): domain Bacteria; phylum Bacillota; class Clostridia; order Oscillospirales; family CAG-272; genus UMGS1865. Next base: position 1,146 of record URHR01000050.1, on the reverse strand, counting down.
GACATTGTGATTTTGCTAAGTGCTTTTTCATCACCGCCGCGTATTGCTCCGGAAGAAGATAATGTAACATTGCAGTTTGCAATCGTAATATCAGCTGCATGCCGCTCATAAAAACAGTTTCCGAGTTTCGCCTCTATTATAGCGTTTTCTTTTACAATTACAACCGGCGTGTTTGTTTTCTTCTCCGTGTAAACAGCATGGCTGTTCTTATCAGAGTCTGCATTGTTGCTCTTGATTACCGCCCCTTCGTCCAAAACCAAAGAGCCATATACAATGACAGCTGGTTGCCACCACCCGCCACTCTTCGTTGTCTTAACCCAAGTTGCATTTTTTAATGTTAACGTAGATGTTTGATCAATACGGGGACCTGCGCCGGTTCCGGTCATTGTGTAATTCATTCCGTCAACGGTGACATTAGAATTTTGAAAATGAATTGCATGGTTTGCGGCAGATGTGTAGGTAAAACCGCCACCGTTAATGGTATAGGTTTTAACGGATACCGCGTTTGCTCCGATATCCATACAACTACCTGTGTGGTTATAGTCATCGATCATGTAAATTGTGCCACCATTTGCAACGGCATCGTAGCTTTCGGCTAAAGTTTGATAGTATAACCCGTCAACACGGAACACATACCCCGCCGCCACGGCGGCTTCGTCGCTTTCATAGGTTGCCCCCTCCGCCGACGCGGGAATCATGACGACCGTCAGGCAGGAAAGCAGCATCGCAACGCTCAGAAGAAGCGACAGGATCGAGAGGCGCGAATGTTTTCTTTTCAGTATGATAGGAACCTCTTTTCTTTCTTATTTTCTGTTTCGGATTGTTCTTGTTTTGTGCGCCGACATCGGGTTTTCATTTCCGTCCGTTTCGTTGCGGCAGTTGTCGCAGCCTTTCCCTGCGACTCCCCTTGTTTTGCCCCTCCGATTCGGACAAAAACAGGCTTCATTCCGGGCGCACGCGGAACTCCGCCCCCCAAAAAGCACAAAAAACCGGACCTCTTTCCGCACACGCGAAAAGAAGCTCCGGTTTTCCGACATATGGATAGAGCACCCCAACCATCGGGGCGCAAGGAAAACTACCTGTTACAAGGCGCAAACAGGTCTGTCTGTCTGTCTGTCTGTCTGTCTGTCTGTCTGTCTGTCTGTC
>URHR01000049.1 GCA_900547725.1 uncultured Eubacteriales bacterium | reverse complement strand
CTTCGCTACTGGCGGTTGCTCTGCAACCGCCACCCCTAAGAACCTTCAAGACCTTTAACTAAGGGGATTATTACCCCTATTTTTTTTGTGTGCAGATTCTATTGTAGCTGTTTGCCGTGCTGCGAATTCCGGCTGCTAAGGCTGTCGCCTCTCTCCGCTACCGGATAGAAACGGTTCAGGTTAGTGCAAGAATCAAAAATCTCCTTGGTTAAAGTTCTTGAAGGTTCATAGGAAACTTCTTGGGGGAAGTTTCCTATGCAGGGCTTGGGACAGAGTCCCAAGGTCTTCCCCTCCGCCGAGGATTTCAGCGCTTTTCATAGGAGAATCACGTGACGTTCAAAAAAGGGAGGTATAATAAAAAGGAACGATACCAAAAGGAGGATTGCAAATTGCTTTCCCTTAAAAACATTACGAAAGAGTACCCGACAGGCGACACCAAAGTGCAGGCGTTGCGGGGCATCTCACTGGACTTTCGGGAGAACGAGTTCGTCTCGATTTTAGGTCCATCGGGATGCGGAAAAACCACGATGCTGAATATCATCGGCGGACTGGACCAGTATACCTCGGGCGACCTCATCATCAACGGGGTGTCCACCCGCCGCTACAGCGACGCGGACTGGGATACCTACCGAAACCATTCCATCGGCTTCGTGTTTCAGAGCTATAACCTCATTCCGCACCAGACCGTGCTTGCAAACGTTGAACTGGCGCTGACGCTCTCGGGCGTTTCCAAGCGCGAAAGAAGGCGGCGCGCGATCGACGCGCTCAAGCAGGTCGGACTCGCCGCGCAAATCCATAAAAAGCCCAACCAGATGTCGGGCGGACAAATGCAGCGCGTCGCCATCGCGCGGGCTCTGGTCAACGACCCCGATATCCTGCTTGCGGACGAGCCGACGGGCGCGCTCGATACGCAGACAAGCATTCAGATTATGGATATCCTGCGGAGCATCTCCCAAAAGAAGCTCATTATCATGGTTACCCATAACCCCGAGTTGGCGCGGCGCTATTCGAGCCGCATCATCAAGGTTCTGGACGGTCGGGTCGTCGACGACAGCCGCCCCTACCGCGCGGAGGCAAAAAGCGCCCCCGTTGCGGCAACGGGGCTGTCTCGCGTGAAAAAGCGTTCGCCCCTTGCCATTGACGCCAAGGAGGCGCGGCGCGCGCAGTTCGGCGGTCTGGGCGGCAAAAAGCAGTCGGTCACGGGCAAGAAGAAACGCTCCATGTCCTTCTTCACCGCCCTGTCGCTCTCGCTGAACAACCTCATGACCAAAAAGGGGCGAACCTTCATGACCGCCTTTGCAGGCTCGATCGGTATCATCGGCATTGCGCTGATTCTCTCGGTGTCCTCGGGCGTGAACGCCTATATCGAATCGGTTCAGCGCGACACCCTGGCAAGCTACCCGATCGAGTTGCACGCCGAGTCGGTTGACCTGACCGCACTGGTCAACACGCTGATGAATTCGAACGGCGACGATACGCACGACCACGACCGCAACAAGGTCTACGAAAGCATCGTGCTGGCGCAGCTGATGAACGCGCTCGGCTCTACGGGAACAGAATCGAACGACCTGACCGCTTTCAAGAAGCATCTGGAAAGCTCGGAGGAGTTCGCCAAGTACCTCTCCGCTATCCGCTATCAGTACGACTTCAACTGGAGCATTCTGGTTCGCGAGGGCAACGAGATCGGCTCAGACGAGGGGAAAGTCGTCAAGCCGGACGTTGCCGCGTGGCTCTCGGGCATGAGCGGTTCAACCGGCTCGGGCAGTTCCTCGCAGTCCCCTTTCAGCAGTATGATGGGCACGTCGATGGGCGGCTTTAACGTCTGGACCGAAATGCTCGCCCCGCTCGACAAAAATGACTCCAACCTTGTCTCCTCGCTTGTGCGCGAAAAGTACGAGCTGATCGACGAGGGCGGCAGATGGCCGGAAGCGGCAAATGAGGTGGTTCTGATTGTGGACGAGCACAACGAAATCAGCGACCTTGCGCTCTTTGCCCTCGGCTTACGAACCGAAGAGGAAATGAACAAAGTCATGCTTGCCGCCATGAAGGGCGAGCCTGTGGATCTCTCAAACCGCAAAGCGTGGTCTTACGAGGAAATCAAGCAGATGCGCTTCCGTCTCCTGCTTGCCTCGGAATGCTACGAAAAGAACGCCAACGGAACATACACCGACCTCTCGGCAAGTGACAGCGGGCTGGAGTCGCTCTACGGCGACGCGGATCGCGGCTTTACCCTGCAGGTTGTCGGCATTGTCCGTCCGACCGATGACGCAACCTCGGCGTTCATGTCGGGAAGCATCGGCTACACCTCCGCGCTTGCCGACGAGGCGATGGCGCGGACACAGAAGCTCGGGATGCTGGACGAACAGAAGAACTCCCCCGACATCGACATCATCACGGGTCAGCCCTTCAAGAGCGACAAGGTGATTACCGAAGAACAGAAGAGAACCGCGATTCACAACTACCTCGCTTCCCTCTCCGAGGCGGAAGCCAAGCAGTTCCTCTGCCGCGTTCTTGCGCCCGTGCCTTCCGAAGAGCAGATTGCCGAAAAGGTTGCGGAAATCAACGCCTACCCCGCCCCCGTTCTGCGGCAGCTTCTCTCCACCGCGTTGGAAACGCTCGGGCAGGAGGGCGTCACGGTGGACATGGTGATGGAAAACCCGCAGTTGAAGGCAATGGCGATTCAGGCGATTGCTTCGGCGATGGTGCAGGACGAGTTGAACCAAGCGGCGTTCGGCGACAAGACGGTTGCCGAGATGGAAGCAATGCTGTCCGCCGCGCAGGCAGACAAGCTTTACGAAGAGGACGAGATTCCGCACGACTACTCCAAGTCGACCTACCGGAAGAATCTCTCGCTGCTGGGAGACGTGAATTCCGATTCGCCTTCCGCGATCTATCTTTTCGCCGCGACCTTTGAGGACAAGGACGAGATCAGCGCGCTGATTGATTCCTACAACGGGACGGTTGAGGAATCCAAAAAGATTTCCTACACCGACTATGTGGGGCTTCTGATGTCCTCGGTGACGACGATTGTGAATGCAATTTCCTACGTTCTGATTGCGTTTGTTGCGATTTCTCTGGTGGTTTCGTCGATCATGATCGGCATCATCACCTACATTTCGGTTCTGGAGCGCACCAAAGAGATCGGCATTCTGCGCGCGATCGGTGCATCAAAGAAGGATGTTGGGCGCGTGTTCAACGCCGAGACGTTAATCGTTGGGTTTGTAGCGGGCATTATTGGAATTGTCATCACGCTTCTGCTCAATCAGGTTGTCAACGTGATTCTCTTCCACTTCACGGGCATTGCGGGGCTTCGCGCGGTGCTACCCGTTGGTGCGGCGGTCATTCTGGTTGCCATCAGCATGTTCCTGACCCTGATCGCAGGGTTGATTCCTTCCGGCTTTGCCGCGAAGAAGAACCCTGTGGAGGCTTTACGGAGCGAATAAAAAAAAAGACCTTGGGACTCTGTCCCAAACCCTGCTTGAAAACTTCTTGAAAGAAGTTTTCAAGACTTTCAAGAACTTTAAACAAGGGGATTTTTGATTCTTGCTTTACAGAGTGCGGATTTTGGTGTAGCCGTTTACCGTGCTGCGAATTCCGGCTGCTCCGAGCCAAATCCCGTCGAGCGGGATTTGGGCAACGGCTTGCCGTTTCTCTCCGCTACCGGATAGAAGTGGTAGAAAGTTAGTTGGTGGACGAAAGCGGAACGACCCATGTGTCGTTCCGCTTCGGGTGAAAGATACATTCCTACGGTGGCGGAGATTTATCCCCCCTCATCAGTCGCCTACGGCGACAGCTTCCCCCCGAGGGGAAGCCTGCTATAGGCGGTGCGAACAGGGCAAATAGGACTTTGAATCGTGGGTCGCCTTCACGATCTGCCCTCATCCGTCGCTTACGCGACACCTTCCCCCTCGAAGGGGAAGGCTTCCGTTGGTTCTGCAAGCTATATAAAGAGTACTTCATACCTTATATTTTCAAAAAGCATTCTTCAAGAAGCAAGTCTGTTCTCTTCAAAAAGCAAGTCCAAAGGAGAAAGTCACGCATCATAGCCTTCCCCTTCGAGGGGGAAGGTGTCGCGTAAGCGACGGATGAGGGCGTATATATATTCCCGTTTACCGTCTTGTTATGTAATTACGAAAGAAATCTTGCAAAAAAGCCTTCCCTTCGGGTGGGAAGAAAACTGCAAGCAGTTTGTCGCGCAAGCGACTGATGAGGGGATAATTTTCAACCCACCAAACGCCACCCCCACCAAACGATAAAAACATTCCACGTTCAAGGAGGTAATCGTGATACGAATTCTTTCTCTCAAGCTTAAAGAAGCGCTGACATCGGTGCTTCCGGTGACGGCGATCGTCCTGCTTCTGAACCTGACCCCGTTGGTACATCTGACAGGGCAGGAGATGCTGGCTTTCAGCGTCTCGGCTGTCATGCTGATCCTCGGCATGGGGCTGTTCAATCTCGGCGCGGACATGGCGATGACCCCGATGGGAGAGCAGGTCGGCGCGGGGCTTTCCAAGTCGCGAAGTCTCGGTCTGCTTCTGGCGGTCTGTTTCGTCATGGGCGTGTTCATTACGGTTGCGGAGCCCGACCTCTCGGTGCTTGCCACGCAGGTGGCGGAGGTCATGAACGGCACGCTCATGATTGTCACGGTCGGCATCGGTGTGGGACTGTTTCTGGTTCTTGCAATCCTCAAAATCGTGTTCCGCAAGAGCCTTGCTTCCATGCTGATGTTCTTCTATATGCTTCTGTTTGCGCTGGCATCGCTCGTGGTCATCAACGGCAATGCGGACTTCCTGCCCATGGCGTTTGACTCGGGCGGCGTGACCACAGGACCGATCACCGTGCCGTTCATCATGGCGCTCGGCGTAGGCGTGGCGGCGACCCTCGGCGGCAAGGACGCGGGGGAGAACAGTTTCGGTCTGGTCGCGCTCTGTTCCATCGGACCGATTCTCGCGGTCATGGCGCTCGGCATTTCGATTCGCGGGGAGATTACCTACGCCCTGCCCGATTACAGTATTACATCGCACATCGGCGCGAATTTCCTGCCCACCCTCGGCGGCGTGGTCAAGGAGGTTGCTCTGGCGCTCGGGCTGATCGTGGTGTTTTTCGCCATCATTCAGCTGGCGTTCCTGCATCTGCCGAAAAAGAAGATCCGGCATATCGCGGTGGGCATCCTCTACACCTTTGCGGGATTGGTGCTGTTTCTGACCTCGGTCACGGTCGGCTTCATGCCCATCGGCTTCAAGATGGGGCAGGAGTTGGCGGGCAACCATCCCACGCTGCTGGTGGTTGCGGGCTTCGTGCTCGGAATGGTCGTGGTGCTTGCCGAGCCTGCGGTTCACGTTCTGAACAAGCAGGTGGAGGGCATCACCAACGGCACGGTCAGCCGCCGCGCCATGATGCTTGCGCTGTCGGTTGGCGTGGGGCTGTCCATCGGGCTTTCCATGTTGCGGATTCTGTTGGATTTCAGCATTCTGTACTACCTCATTCCGGGCTATTTCCTCTCGCTCGGGCTGTCGTTCTTCGTGCCGAAGATTTACACCGCCATTGCGTTTGACTCGGGCGGCGTTGCGTCGGGTCCTCTGACCTCCAGCTTCATCCTGCCCTTTGCCATCGGCGCGTGCGCGGTTCTCGGCGGACAGGAAAAAGTCCTTTCCAATGCCTTTGGTATCGTGGCGATGGTTGCCATGACGCCGCTGATCACCATCCAACTGCTCGGCTTCCAGGCAATCCTGCGCGGCAGGGTGCGGGAGCGCATCGCCATGAAGCGGATTCTGGACGCGGACGACGAGCAGATCATCAGTTTCCTGTAAAGGAGGTTTGACATGGAAGAGAATCGCAAAAAGCGCTTTCCGCTGACCGAAAACGTTGCGCCGAAGAAGCTGAAACTGCTCATCACGGTGGTCAACAAGAACAAAGCGGAGTTTTACATGGACTACCTGCAGGAGTTTGAGATCAATATGCAGATGAGTATGCGCGCGCGGGGGACTGCGGACTCGGATCTGCTCCACTACCTCGGACTGGAGGACAGCGAAAAGCGCGTGCTCTTCAGCCTTGTGCGCGAGGACATGGCGCCCGCGGCGCTGCGGGGGCTGGAGGAAAAGTTTGAAACCGTCCGCGACGGGAAAGGCATTGCCTACACCGTGCCGCTTTCCAGTGTGGCGGGCGCGGCGATTTATCAGTTTCTGACCAACAACCGGCAACGGAAATAACCGGATCACGGTAACGGAGGATTGAACATGGAATACACACATGAGGTCATTGTCTGCATTGTGGACGCAGGCTTTTCGGACGCGGTCATGGACGCCGCAAAGGAGTTCGGCGCGCGGGGCGGGACGGTTCTGTTTGCCCGCGGTACGGCGGGGAAGGAGGCGGAGACCTTCTTCAAAATCACGGTTCAGCCCGAGAAGGAGATGGTCATGATCCTTGTCCCCCGGGAGATCAAGGACGACATTCTGCACGCGCTCTACCGCAGTGTGGGGCTGAAAACCCCCGCGCAGGGAATTGCGTTTTCCCTGCCCGTGGACAGCGTGGTCGGTCTGTCCGCCCCAAATGCCGCAGAGAACCACGCGCGGGAGGAATAAGCCGTGCGGGAGGAAGTGAAGAAATCGCCGCATTCGCTGGGGCGGATTGTCTGCCGGTTGGTTGCGGCGTGGTGTTGCGTGACCGCGTTCCGCCTTGTGCGGAATCCTGCGTTTGCGTCGCTTGCCTACGGGCAGGATGTCAACCGCAACCTGCTCGGCGCGGCAATCTTTCTGCTGTTCATGCTGTTTTCGGGGCTCGCGCAGCTGTTGCGCCGCACCGATCTGCAGACCGACTCATGGTTTCTGCTCGGCGGCGCGACGGTCTGTGTGGGGGTCTGGCTCGGAAACGCGCCGACGGGGGAGAATCAGTACGACGTGCTCTTTCTGCTTGCCGTCTCGCTCGCGTACTGTCTGTTCGTGCTTTATACGCTGCATGAGAACCGCGCGCTTCTGGATCGCGTCCGCATCCCGCGCGGGTTGGCGGTCGGAATCGCGGTCGCGGCGGCGGGGCTTTCCTGCGCGGTCATTGCGGGGATTACCTGTCTGCGTTACAAGACCTTTTCGTCGCCGAACTATGATTTCGGGCTGTTTGTGAATATGTTCTGCAACATGAAGCGGACGGGGCTTCCGCTCTGCACCTCGGAGCGGGACGGGCTTCTGTCGCACTTTGCGGTTCACATCTCGCCGGTCTGGTATCTGCTTTATCCCGTGTGGTGTCTGTTTCCCACGCCCGAAACGCTTCAGATCGGGCAGGCTGTGGTGCTGATGTTCGGCATTGTTCCCGTGCTTCTGCTCTGCCGCCGGTTCGGCTTTTCGGGCAAGCTGACGGTCGGGGTGTCGCTGTTGTATGCGTTTTATCCGCTTCTTGCAACGGGGTGCTTCTATGACATTCACGAGAACTGTTTCCTCACGCTGTTCCTGCTTCTGACCTTTTATTTCTTCGAGTCGCGGCATCCGATTCCGATGTTTGTCTCGGCGCTTCTTGTGCTGTCGGTCAAGGAGGACGCGGCAATCTATCTGCTGTTCTTTGCGCTGTACATGGTGCTCGGGCGGCGGCGCGTGAAGGAGGGGGTCTGGCTTGCGGTGCTCGCGGGCGGCTACTTTGCGCTGTCGGCGTATCTGCTTAAGACCTACGGGCTTGGGATGATGGTCAACCGCTTTGACAATCTGATTTACGACAAGGAGGACGGCTTGCTCGGCGCGGTTCGGACGGCGCTTGTCAACCCGGGCTATCTCCTGACCCAGCTGTTCACAACGTCGAAGTCGTCGTGGGAGAAGATCACCTATTTCTGCCAGCTGTTCCTGCCGCTCGGGATGCTTCCGTTCTGCACGAAGAAGGCCTCGCGGTGGCTGTTGGTTGCGCCTGTATTGGTCAACTTCCTGACCTACTATCAATACCAGTACAACTCGGGATTCCAGTATCATTTCGGCATTGCGGCATTCCTGTTCTACGCGCTGATTCTGAATCTGACCGATCTCTCGTCGGGTTGGCGGCGTTCGCTTCTTTCGGTTGCCGCCGCGTGCACGTTATGCTTCTATTTATTCTCGGTAACGCCGGTTCTGGGGAGCTATCGGGTGCGTTGGGAGAATGGGAAGCAGGTCTATGCGGAGATGGAGGAGATTCTGGATACGATTCCCGCCGACGCGTCGGTGAACTGTTCGACCTTCCTGTTGGCGCACATTGCCGACCGCGAGGAGATTTACGAGCTTGCCTACCACGGGAACAAGCCCGACGTCGACTACGTTGTCATCGACGCGCGCTACAGCGGTTGGGAAAAGTACCGCGCCGCCTATCTGGCGCACGGCTACTCGGTGGTTTCCTCGGGGTTGATTGTGGTAATGAAGCGGTAGGGAAGACCTTGGGGCGCTGCCCCAAACCCTGCTTAGGGGACTTCTTAAGGAAGAAGTAACGCTTCGCTACTGGCGGTTGCAAAGCAACCGCCACCCCTAAGAACCTTCAAGACCTTAACCCAATTGGATTTATGTCACTGTCTTTCCATTGTACAGATTTTGGAGTAGCCATGTTCCGTGCTGCAAACTCCGGCTGCTCCGCTACCGGATAGAAACGGTTCAGGTTAGTGATTAACGAAAGAATATAAAACAGCGGAGGAAAGGATGGTAACGGGAATGGAGAAACAGACCAAAAACCGCATCACGCGGGCATGGGTCGGGAAGGAATTGCGGGAGCAGAACCGAACGGAGCTTCGCACCAATGCGATGCTGAGCGCGCTGTTTGCGCTCCTATTCGTGCCGATTACCGTTCTGATCTCCTATTGCGGGGTCTATCGGCTGATCGCCAATCTTCCCGTGCGCGTGGCACTGACGATTCTGTCCGCCGTGCTGTTCAGCTCGCCTGTCTGGCTTGCCCTGACCGCGCTCGGGAGCGCCCTGTGGGAGCGGAAACAGCTGTGCCGCGGAAATTTCGACATCCTGAACGCCCCCGTTGCGTACAAAACCGAGCGCATGACAAGGCATGACCTGCGGGAGGTTCTCGGCTTTGCGGGCTTCCGCGAGAAACGGGTAACGCACACGGTGTATCAGCTGACGGAAAAAGGGGACGACTTCTACCTCGTCCGCTACGGAAAAAGCCGCAGGATTCAACTGCTTTACCCTGCCAAGCTGTACGAATACAGGGAAACCTGAAACGAAAAGAACCGCCGGGTGGCGGTTCTTTCATTTTGTTTATCATATACTCGGTCAAGAAGGATTCGCTTTTTCTTTTGCCTTAATGCGCTCAATTTCCTCCTCAATAATTTTGCCGAACGTAGTTTCATCGACTTCCTTTTCGTGCCTTTCGGTATTTGCGGCGGCAACCGACTTATCTGCAAATGCATCGAAAATTGCTTGCTTTTCCTCCAACATATTGGTAAGCTTCTCATCAATGGTATCTTCGCAAAGCAGTCGATAAACAAGGACATTCCGTGCTTGTCCCATTCTGTATGCGCGAGATATCGCCTGATTTTCTATGGATGGCTTGAATTGAGGTTCACAAATGATGACAACACTTGCCGCTTGAATGTTTAATCCTGTTCCACCAGATTGAATTTGGGCACATAAGACTGTTTTTTGAGAGTCAGTATTGAATTGATCGATGATCTCCTGTCGCCTTTGAGGCGGTATAGAACCATTGATCGGATTGCAACATCTGTCACCCAAATACGCATATATTTTGCGAATGGTGTCAAGAAAGAAGGAGAAAATTAAAACCTTTCGTCCTTCGCTTTCCGCCTCGCTAATGATCTCTATCATTCTGCGTGCCTTAGATGAATGATCCAAGTTTTCAACATTCCAAGAGAGCCTCCTGATTCCCATAAAATTTTTGGAAAGAATTTCTTGCTCATAGAGTTTAGTTTCTTCTTCGGACAGTGTACACCATTCCCGGCTTTCGATAAGATCAGGGAGCTCGGTAAGAACATCTTCTCTTTTTCTGCGATAATATACTCCTGCAATTTTTTCCCGGAACTGTGGAGCTGCGGACATAAAAGCGATGTTTTGGATGATTTTTGCCACATTGGGTTGCAGAACGTCAATGAGCGAAATCATTTCATCGACCTTATTTTCAAGTGCAGTTCCCGTCATAAACAGAATTCTTTTTGTAAACACGGCGAGGCGACGTACATTTCTGGAGCGGGCTGCATTTATATTTTTAATAAAGTGAGCCTCATCCACGACCAAGAGGTCAAACCTAAATGCTTCATCAAATTGAAATATTCCCGTTGTTTCATATGTAGTAACGGCAACGCCTCCGGTTCTTAACCAAGATTTTATTGCCTGTGCTCTGCCTGCTCCGTGAACTTTTGTTACGCTCAGTTTGCTCTTTGCCGCAATTTCCTTACACCAGTTAGGAAGGACGCTTGCAGGGCAAACAACAATAAAATGGTTGGCTCCTGTATTTCGCAAGGAAACCATTGTTGCAATAGCCTGAACAGTTTTGCCCAGACCCATTTCATCTCCGAGCAATACGCGTTCCTGATGAAGAATATATTTTACTCCCCATTCCTGATATCTACGCAATTCGCAGTTTAAGCCATCCGGGAAAAAGCATTCTTCTTGGATTTCTCTTGCTAAATCTTCAGGTAATCCATAAAGTCGGTCATCATTTCCGAGTACTCCCGGGACAATTTCTTCGAGAATGTTGAAATACGATATGGGGTTGCTTTTGAAATCATCCCATGCACTTCCTTCATTGGGAGTACCGACACTTTTAAATATCTCAACAACTTTATTTGATCTGTCGTAATAATCGCCTTGGATTTCCCGATTCAAATAAAAGTATGACTGCTTTATGTTGCTTTTTTTACAGTTGTCAAAGAATATCCAATATATGCCGTTTCCGACTGATTGCAGATTTGCGATTGCAGCTTTGATAGGGTGATCGTAATCGGATTTGAGTTTATTCAGAGCATCCAGTGCCGTTGTATATTGCCTGTATTTGAATAGCTCTGTAACCAGTTTTGTTGCTTCTTTTGTTTTGTTATCAACACTTAGCTTGATTTTTGCATTATGCTTTGCTTCAACGGCAAAGTTTTTTGCGATATTTTTTATTGAATATGAAGCATCTTCGCTGATACCGTATACGGTTGCCAATTGGTATGAAGATGCGGCATATAAATCTGCCATCGTAGTGAATCCGGCATCTCGAAGCGCTTTTACCCGAAAGCCCTTTTTATTCCTGTTGATTTCTTCAACAGGGACGGATCTCAGGATATCTAAAACGGTCGCCATAACCATTCGTTCAGCGGCAGTCTTAATCTCATCCTTGATTGCATTGGTTTTGTATGTTTCTTTTTCAAGATCGGTTGCGATATCTCCAAATTTTCTGATAAGCTGTTCCAGATCACGGATCAATTCCGAATACTTGAGACTTGGCGGGATGTTTTCTTTTAGAAGTTCTTGATATTCTTCGATGTTTGAATTGAAGTCATTCCACCCTTCCGATGCGGTGACGCTATCATTTTCGGCAATATAAGAAAGGACTTCCTGTGATGATACCCAGTAGTTGCTATTGCTGATTTCCTCGGTTAATCTGTTATACGCATCTTCGGAATTTTGTTTTTTCTTTGATGAGGCAAAGAGCCATGTGATATTGCTTGATCCCGCAGAGGCTTCTTTGATCATACTTACAATTCGGCTCTTATTATTGAAAAGGATAGCTTGGCTGGTGTGAAATTGTCGGAGGGCTCTTTTGTAAAGATAAAGAAGTTTAATCAGTTTATCAAATTGTTCTTGGAAATCTGATTTCTCTTCCTTCAACGAGTTCATAACCTCTGTTGAAAAAATGCCGGATGAATACATATAATGTACATGGTCTTGAATCTGATTCCCGAATTTTGACGGTAGCGAAAAAGAATTCTCAAGGCTTTTGAGGTTTTCCTTATGCTTATCTATTAAACTCTTGGTTTCTTTAGAAGTATATTTTCTTGCCATGAGTTCACCTATGCCTTCTTTTGATTTTTGATAAAGTCCTACTTGTCTGTTTTGATCGCTGTGATGTGTAAGATAAATTTCTTATAACGAAAAAATTAAAATGACTTTGTGGTTAATCGCAATCGGTTTCTATGTTTCCTGTAGTATGAGATCGTTATTTGCTTATACTCTCTCAAACAGCGGTCGGGGATTCGGAATCAGCCCGGCGAGGTAGTCAAGCGAGACGTTGTAATATTTCGCAAGGCAGACAGCGATGTCAAGCGGAATCTCCCGCTCTCCGCGCTCGTAACGTTGGTAGGTGGTGGTATACAGCCCGATGTCGGCGGCGACCTCTGCCTGCGTTTTGTCGTTGTCCTCCCGCAGGTCTTTGATCCGTCCGTAAGTCATGTGTGCGCCTCCGTCTTTCCTGCGTTTTGGGTCAGCCTCCTGACCACCTCGGCCGCGATGAGCAGTCCTTCTGCGCCCACGACGTAGGGGAGAGACCCGGGGGCGGGTCTGCCGGCTGTACCTTTCGCGTCCGCATCGGGCACGTCCGGGGCAGGCTCTGCCGCAGGTTCGTCGGAATAGGCGACGGTCAGGTGGTGAATGCCGCGCTTGCGCAACTCGACCCGCATGACCCGCGCCAACGGGCATCCGCTCGTTTTGGCAAGGTCGGTAATGACAAAGCGGGTGGGATCCAGCTTATTCCCCGCGCCCATGGCGGAGAGAAGCGGCACGCCCTCGGCTGTTGCGCGGACGGCGAGGTCGATTTTGGCTTTCACGGTGTCAATGGCGTCGACTACAAAATCATACTCCGCAAGCGGGAATTCCCCGGCGTTCTCGGGCAGGTAAAATTTTGCGACCGTTGTCACGCGGCAGTCGGGGTTGATGTCGCGGATACGCTCCGCCATGACGTCGACCTTCCGTCTGCCGACGGTGGAGTGCAGGGCGACCAGTTGGCGGTTGATATTGGATTCCGCCACGGTATCGGCGTCGATGACGGTCAGCGCGCCGACCCCCATGCGGGCGAGCGCTTCGCAGACGTAGCCGCCGACCCCGCCGACCCCGAACACGGCGACGTGCGCGCGGTGAAGTTTTTCCATGGCGGCGTTCCCGAGCAGGCGGGCGGAGCGTTTTTCTTCTTCCTTACAATACATATCCTCATCCCTCGTTTCTTTCCTGCTCCAGTATAGCAGATTTTCCCGCAAAATGCAAGTCTTTTGGGCAAATCGGTTGACAAATCAAGTTCTTTATGGTATACTGTTCTCAATTGTGAAATCGGAGGGTGTGGCTGTGGTCGAGGCGATCAAATCCTTTTTTTTGGATACGGTAGGGCGGGAGCTTTGCGTATTCTTCTGTGCGATGCTGCCGATCATCGAGTGTCGCGGGGCGATTCCGCTCGGTTGGGCGCTCGGGCTTCCGTGGTGGCAGACCTTCCTGCTTGCGTTTGCGGGGAACATTCTGCCTGTTCCGTTCATTTTATTACTGATTCGGAAGATTCTCTCCCTGATGCGGGGCAGTCGCGTAAAGTTTTTCCGCAGCATTGCGGTATGGCTGGATCGCAAGGTGGAGAAGCACAAGGGCTCGATTGAGAAGTACGGTTACTGGGGGGTCACGCTCTTTGTTGCCGTTCCTCTCCCGGGCACGGGCGGTTGGACGGGTTCTCTGATCTCCGCCGCTTTGGAGCAGAGACCGAAGAAGGCTTTCCCTGCGGTGGTGCTCGGCGTTCTCATTGCCTGCACTGTCATGACCCTGATCTTCTACGCCGGCTCTTCCGGGCTTCGGGCAATTTTCGGGGGGTAAGGAAAGGAAAGACCTTGGAGGGAGAGAGCCCCCTCTTGAAAGACGGGGCT
>URHR01000048.1 GCA_900547725.1 uncultured Eubacteriales bacterium | reverse complement strand
GACTTCTCCTTAAGAAGTCCCCTAAGCAGGGTTCGGGACAGAGTCCCGAGGTCTTATATCTTCCCCTCACTTGTGCACAATCCCGGGGCGTAGAATGTAGCCCTTTCCGTAAACGCTTTCAATCAGCGTGAAGCCGCCGATTTCGCGGGACTTGCGGTTGATGTGATTGACCTGAACGGTCAGATTTTCGGCGCGTTGCGAGCCTTCCGGAAAGCAGGCGGAGAGCAGTTCGTTTCGCGAAACCAATTCAGGCGCACGGAGGTAGATAACCCGCAGAATCTGGTGCTCGCGCGGCGAGAGTGCCATGCGGTAACCGAGCAAGCGGGTCTCGGCGGGATCATTGGTGACAAGAAGCGAGTAGGTGGAAAGTTGCGGACGCCAACCGCATTCGGCGCAAAGGCTGAGGACTTCCTCCGCCATTTCCCGCAGAGGGGCAACGCGAATAATGCGGTCAGCCTTCGTGTCGGCATTGGCGTTCTGCGCAAGAATCAGCATGATCGGCAGCTCGCTGTATTCCGCGCGCATCCGATTGCAGAGCGCACGGGCGGCGGAGGCGTTCGGGATGCCGTCGATCAGCAACGCGCCGACCGTGCGCTCGCGGCAGAGATACTCCGCCGCTTCGGGGCGCTCCATCAGAACGGGTAGTCCCGCTTCGGACAGAATGCGGGTCAGTTCAAGACCGAGCAACTTTCGATCGGTCAGAAAAATCAGCATACGGAGACCCCGGAAAAGTTACATTCCGAGAACCGCCGCGCCGATGATGCCCGCGTCGTTGCGCAACTGCGCGATGCGGATGTCGGTCATGGGAACAAGCCCCGTGCCGTACTGTTGCTCGTGAACCTTCGGAATCACCAGATCCAGAAGGTACTGCCCCTCGTTGGAGATGCCGCCGCCGATCGAAAGCACTTCGGGCTGGAAGATGTTGATCATGCTTGCAATGCCGCTTGCAAGGTATTTGATATACTCGTCCACAACCTCGCACGCCGCCGCATCGCCGAGCCGTTTGCCGTCGAACGCCGTGCGACCGTTGACCTTGCCTTTTTCGGCAACCAACCGGGTCATCACCGTTTCGCGTCCGGTCTGCTTGCACTCCTCGATCTTTTCCTTGGTCATGTTAATCAGCCCCGTTGCCGAGGAGTATGCCTCCCAACAGCCGTGCCGCCCGCAGGTGCAGGGGCGACCGTCCACGCGGATCACAATGTGTCCAAGCTCGCCTGCCGCGTTGTTGAAGCCCTTGTAAACCTTTCCGCCGTCTACAATCCCGCCGCCGACGCCCGTTCCGAGCGTAATCATCACCGAGGACTTGCTGCCCTTTGCCGCACCCGCAATGGCTTCGCCCCAAGCGGCGGCGTTGGCGTCGTTCTCGATATGCATTTCCGCAATATCAAGCAGTTTGTGCAACTCGGGCAGGATCGGAAAATTACGGAAGTCAAGGTTGTTGGCGTAGACCACACAGCCCGTGGCGTCGTCCACAATGCCGGGGGAGGCGATGCCGAGAGAAGCAACCTCCCGGAGGGTGATGCCCGCGTCTGCGCAAAGCTTGTTTGCAAGCGCGGCAATGTCACGGACAATTTCAAGGTTGGGTCTGCCGACCAGCGTGGGGGTAGACTCCTTTGCGATAATCTCAAATTTTTCGTTGACCAGTCCTGCGGCAATGTTGGTGCCGCCGAGGTCGATGCCGATGCGATACATGGTAAATTCTCCTTTATGTGTGCGGTTATTTTATTTTATTTTATTTTTTGACTGCCTGAAAATCCATCGCCAGAAACTCCTCCAGCGTGATGCCGCGCTTCATGATTTCGGTTGCGGCTTCCCGTCCGACAAAGCGGTAGTGCCACGGCTCGTAGTCGTAGCCCGTGATTGCGATTTTGTCCGCCGACTTCGGATAGCGCAGGATGAAGCCGAAACGGTAGCAGTTTTCCGAGAGCCACGCGAAGGCGGCGGTTCTCTCAAAACTCTCGTCAAGATCCGACATCGTGGAGGTCATGAAGTCCACCACAAAGCCCGTCTGGTGTTCGCTGTAGCCGGGAGGGGCGGAATAGCGTTCGGCGGCTTTGACTGCGTCCGCATGGCTCAGTCCCTTGTTTTCTTCGTCGGTAATATATTTTTCGTAAAGGTACTGTTGGTAGGTGAAGGTTCTGTAGGCGCTGGTGACGTAAACATCGCTGATGCCTGCGGCGCGCATTTCGTCCATCATGGCATAAAGCGCCTGCGCGGTACGCTCCTCCAACTTGCCGCCGCTCGCGTAGGGAGACTTGAGCGATACCAGTGTGCCCGGGTCGTAGTCCTCGTCCACGGGATGCTGCTTGTTTGCCAGATACAGATAGGTCGGATTCAATCCGGTTGTCAGAATCGATTCGTCCACCGACGTGCTGTAGGTATAGGTGACGGAGGGGTAGAGATAGGTTTCCTTTCCGTCTTTCCGGATGCAGGAGGGGAGCAGGAGCAGAAGCCCCAGAGACAGTCCCGCAAGCCGCCGTTTGAGGTTGCGATTGCGATTTTTCATGTTCCGTTCCTTTTTACGATTTGGTTTCGAGTACGAAAAAGTACGGGGACGTCGGAGAATTGAGAATCGCCACTTTGGTACAGCAGACTTTGTGGCGGCTGAGCGTTGCGAAGTAATCCTCCAGCATTTTGCCTTCCGCGTCGCCCTCGGCGTGTCCCGGGTAGACCGCAACGTTCAGAATCGCGTCCGTATCCATCAGCTCGATCGCCGCCTGAATTGCGGGCATGGTACTCTCGCGCAGGGTGGTGACGGACTTGTCCCCGCCGGGAAGCCAACCGAGGTTGAACATTCCCGCCTTGACGGGCGTGTGAACGTAGTCCTTTACGAACTGATGCGAGGCTTTGATCAGCGTGTAGTTTTCGGGGCAACCCGTCTCGCGCAGATGCCGCGCGGTGGATTCGAGCGCCTGCTCCTGAATGTCAAAGGCGTAAACGTGACCGCTTGCCCCAACGGTTTTGGAAAGGAATTCGGTGTCGTGCCCGTTTCCCATCGTGTAGTCCACGGCGGTGTCGCCTTCGTGCAGGTGATTCCGGATGAAATATTTGTGCAGCTGAAGCAGGTCAATCTGATATTTTCCCATTGAAATCCGTCCTTACTTGTTATGAATATCCGAGCGCAGGAAGCGGATGGCGCGTTCCACGGCATCCTTGGAGTTGCCCCACGGCTCGTCCTGAAAGCGGTAGTCAAATTTTTTGCAGAACCAACTGACGTCTTTTTGCAACTCCGTCATATAGCCGCCGACCACCTCACCGCACGCGGCGGCGAATTCGGGCATTCTCTTCCTGCCCAAACGCTTCTGACCGACTGCGAGAAGCAACCGGTAATGCGGCAGACAGAACAGCGGCTGTGCGCGGAGTTTTTTGGGAAAGTCCTCATCGGTCTGCCAGAGCCAGACCACGGTGTCCGCCATCTTTTCAAAATTCCCGTTTACGCGACGACAGATGTAGCAGTCCGCTTCCAGTTCTCCGATCCGCTTCAGCGGTTTGTTTCCCAGACCGCCGCCGATGCCGCCGTCGCGCAGGTCTTTTTCCAGTTCGGCAAGGTGGCTCTCCAACGTCAGCGCCATGCCGAGCCGATTCTTGCGCACAAACATGAGATCGTAGTGCGTGCGGCAGAAGCCCTGCCGGTTGGTTTTGATCCGGACGTCCGGTTCCATCATCGAAGCGCCGAGAATCAGATCCAGTTCGTCTGCCTCCAGTTTGCGCGCGAGGGCGCAGAGCGGGCAACCGCACCCCGGGTCGGCGGCGCTCGCTTCAAACGCCTCGTTGACGGGGATGGTAAAATTCATATCCATAAAAGACGGTCCTTTCGGCAAAAACACACTTGATTTCCGCCCGGAAATCGTGTATAATAAAAACGAAGATGATACAGATATCATTATACCACATTTTCACCGTCGGATGCAAGGGGGAAACCGAAAAAAAGACGGCGGAACGGATAATTTTTCTTGCGGAAAGGATACAAAATGAAACCTTATCTGTTTTTTGACCTTGACGGCACGCTTTGCAACTCCGCCGAGGGCATTCTCAATGCGGTGACCTACGCGCAGGACAAGCTCGGACTGCCGCGGCAGGAGCGGAGCGAGATGATGCACTACATCGGTCCGCCGCTTGTGCGAACCTTTGCCGCGGACTACGGTCTGGACGCGGAGGAGGCGGAGCGTGCGGTTGCGGCGTATCGCGAATACTACAATGTGCGCGGTATTTTCGAATGCGCGCTTTACGACGGGATTCCCGCGATGTTGGACGCCCTGCGCGGCGACGGCTACGGTCTGGTTCTTGCAACCTGCAAACCGACGGTTTCTGCGCGACGGGTGTTGGAGCATTTTGGGATTGCCGACCGTTTCCGCATGGTTTCCGGCCCGGAATTTGACGGAACGCGGAACGAAAAGCACGAGGTGATTGCCTATGCAATGGAGCAGTTGGGCTTGCGTGATCCTTCCGGAATTCTGATGATCGGCGACCGTCGGGATGATGTTCTGGGCGCGGCTCGGAACGGCGTGGACTGCGCGGGGGTTCTCTGGGGTTTCGGTTCTCGTGCCGAGTTGCTCGATGCCGGCGCGAAGTATCTGTTTGCTTCTTGCGAGGAGCTGTTGGACGGGGTAAGATCTTGGAGGGAATAAGACCTTGGAGGGAGAGGGAGACCTCTTGAAAGCGGTCTCCCTCTCCCTCCAAACCTCCCACACCCTCCGAGAACTTCCCCGCAAGACCCCGCCTGTACATGGCAAAGTTTTTACGTTTTGCAGGGCGGCGGGGGCTTGCGGGGAAGCTTTGTTCTTGGGACGGGAGGTAGATTTCCGATTGTGCGGTACTGTCTGAAAGATGCTCGGGCTACTTCTCACAGAGAAGTAGCCCGAGCTGCTATCTTTAGACAAAGCAGGGAAAGTTTTCGCCCGCCTTTTGGGGGAGGCGGCGCAGTCGAGGGCGCGGAGCCCTCGTCGCCGTCCGCAGACGGCGAAATCACCTTTTCGGCGCTTTCTTTTTGCAAAGCTTTTTTCTTTGCGCCTACATGGTCAAAGAAAAAGCGTCGTTCAGCTTTGCTCTTTTTTAGATGATAATTCCTTTTGTCTACAGTCTGATGCTCGGGCTACTTTTCACAGAGAAGTAGCCCGAGCTGATTTTTGAGAAGCGTTCCGCGTTTAAGCGCCGAACATTTCTCTGTCCGTTTCGTCAAGGGACGGGAAAATAAAGTCGGGACGGTCGGCGGGAGCGGCGGATTCTACGTCCGTCATGGTTGTTTCCCCCGTCAGAACCAGAATCGCGGTTACCCCGTGCCGACGGCCGATTGCAATGTCCGTGTAGAGACGGTCGCCGAAAATGCACATCTCGGATCGATCGTAGCCCGTCGCTTCGCAAATCATGTCAACCGTTTCACGGTAGGGCTTGCCGAAATAGACGGGAACTTTGCCTGTCGACGCGGTGACGAATGCCGCAATTGCGCCGCTGTCGGGGATGAAGCCCGTTTCGGTGGGGCAGTTGAAATCCGGATGCGTGGAAAGATACTCCGCGCCGCCGCGGATGAGACGGCAGGCGTTATCAAGCTTTTCGTAGGTCAGCGTCGTGTCAAAACTGGTAATCACAATGTCGGCGCGCGCCTCGTCGCCGTGAAGAAGCGGAATCCCCGCCTCGCGAAAGGTGTTCTCCAGATCCGGCGTGCCGACCAGATAAACGCTCTTTCCCGCGCGGTGGCGCTTGAGAAACTCAATGGTCACGTCGCCCGAGGTCATGATTTCCTTCCGTGACGGCTCAAAGCCGAGACGGGTCAGCTTGTCCATGTAGAATGCGGGGGAGTGGGAGGCGTTGTTGGTGAAGAAGAGAACCTGCTTTCCGTGCGCGCGCAGATCCTTGATGAAACGAATGGCAAACGGAAAGACCTTTGCGCCGAGGTAAATCGTGCCGTCCATGTCGAAAATGAACAGCTTCTTGCTTTGCAGAACCGAAATATCGGGATTGATGAATTCCATGAGACGCTCCTTCATTATATTCTTTTCCTATCATACCACAATCCGCCCCGGTTGTCAACCCGCGCCGGAAAAAATGAAGAACTCTCCCTTTTTTCTGCGCATTTGCGCGGAGATGCGCAGAAACCGGAATCACACTGTCGGTTTCGGATTCCATTTCACTGTAACAAAATTAGAATGAAATCTGATCTTATTATAAGAAAAGCGGATTCAGCTTTGAATCCGGACGGATAAAGAAGATTCCCATCCTGCCGGGAGAATGAATAATGAATATCACCAAAAAGCACAGTGCGCCCAAACATATCCTTTGTGTGAATCCATGTTTTTGAAAAAATATGTTGCGGGCGGTTGACAAAGCGCAATTTTTGGAGTACAATTTTATCGGAAAATCTACAGATATTTTTCGTAACAGGTTAACAGGCTAACAGACTAACAGGCTGAGAGGTATACATGACAGAATCACAGGATCAACCGTCCGACTATCGGACGATCAAGGACGCGGGGCTGAAGCCCAGAAGCCGCCGCGCCGAACTGGCGGAGACGGTATTTTTTATCGTCCTGTCATCTTTGCTTTACACGGTGAGCTTTCACTATTTCGTTGCGCCGTCGAACTTTGCGCCCGGCGGAATCGCGGGCATTCTGGCGCTTGTCAAGTATTTGTTCCGCGTTTCGCCCGACGCACTGCCGTCGGGTCTTGACCTCAGCCCGCTGCTGATTATTGTGATCAACCTGCTTCTGGTGCTTGCAACCTACCGGCAGCTTTCGCGGGAGTTCCTTGTAAGAACGCTTGCGGAATCGGTTCTCATCACTGCGCTGCTGTTCGTGCTCGACAACTGGATTGACCCGGGCTATCGCTTCTCGATAGCGGGGACGCCGGTTGCGGAGGAACTTGCCGCACGGGTGGTTGCTTCGGTATTCGGCGGGGTGACCTGCGGCGCGGCGCTGTGGTGTGCGCTGAGGGTGAATGCGTCGACGGGCGGCTCGGACATTGTTGCGGCGGCAATTCAGAAACGCACGCCGCACAAGAGCATGGCGGTTATCATTTTCCTGATCAACTCGCTGATTGTGGTAATCTCGGCGTTCCTGTACCGCGACAATCTGATGCCGGTTTTTCTGGCGTTCATCTATATGTTTGTAACGACCAAGACCTGCGACACGATGATGTGCGGCATGAAGGCGGCGCTGAAATTCGAGGTTGTGACCGATTACGGCGCGGAGATTTCCAAAGAGATCATCGAAACGCTCGGGCACGGCGCAACGGTAATCCCTGCCGAGGGGATGTTTGAGCACCGCCCGCGCGGGCTTCTGATCTGCGTTATCAAGCCGCGTCAGGTCTCCCGCTTCAAGGCGATTATCAGCCGCTACCCCGGCAGTTTTGCCTACATCGGCACGGTAAACGAGATCATCGGCAAGTTCAACCCGCAGAGGTAGGGGAGCGAAGACCTTGGGAAGGGCGCGGCTTCAAAGTTGATTTATCATGCAAAAGCGAAAAGCGGAACGTCCGATGGACGTTCCGCTTTTTCAATTTCAGCGCACCGTGTTCGCACTCAATCTGTGCGTTGAAAGTTCTTGAGGGGGTCTGGGGACACTTCTTCTAAGAAGTGCCCCCGGCGCATCTTCCGCATCCCTCGCGCCTTCCGCATCTCCTTCGCCACGGCTTGGGCGGCGCGGCGACCGCAGTCGGCGGCGATCGGAAGCCCGCCGGGGGAGTGAAGCCATTGTGTGGCGAGGAAGCAGTTCCGGACGGTGGGAATGCGGGGGGAGACCGTCCGAAGCGAGGCGGACGGCGTGAAGGCGTTGGAGAGAAACGCGCCGCAGTGCGCGCCGAAATAGCGGTGGTAAGTGGCGGGAGTCCAGCAGTCGACAATCTCAAATCCCTTGGCGAGGGCAGGCATCGCGTCCAGAATCGCCGCACCCATCCGCGCGCTGACCTCTTCTTTGCGGCGGCGGTAGGCGGGCTTGTTGACC
This sequence comes from uncultured Eubacteriales bacterium, assembly GCA_900547725.1. Classification (GTDB taxonomy): domain Bacteria; phylum Bacillota; class Clostridia; order Oscillospirales; family CAG-272; genus UMGS1865. The sequence goes on along the minus strand of URHR01000048.1, from coordinate 6,331 downwards.
GACAGCGCAATCCAGTCGGCGCACTCCTGCCGCGTCTGGAATACCAAGGTCTGGAGCAGAACCTTCCCCGCGGGCGCAAAGGACGGCTCGGCGGAGTACTCCTTGACCGGCAACCGTCCGCCGCTGCGCGAGGAGAACCAAGGCGAGTCGATCACGCGTGTTCCGAACGGCGCGGTCAGTACGTCGCGATCGCAGAGAAACGCCGCGTGGAGCGCGGAGAACACCGGCGTCTGCGGGTCATCCAACCGCCGCGCCAGAACCGGTGGCATAGCTTCGCGGGGCAGAAGCCGACCGAAGGTCACAAACGGGTCGCAGGCGCAGATTACGCAGTCGGCGGCAATCCGCTCGCCGTTCTCGGTCACAATGCCGCAAGCCGCGCCGCCGTCGGTCAGAATGCGGGAGACCCCGACCCCCGTGTGCAGAACCCCGCCCAGTGCGGTGAAGCGGTGACCGACCCGCTCCGCCGCCGCAAACGACCCGCCGTCGGGAATCGAACCGTTCCCGCTGACATAGGCGGCATAGGCGCAAAGCAGAGCAACCGCCGCGAATTCGCCGCCGATATAGTCGGTCAGGAGCAGGCGGAGCAGGGGATGGTGGAAGCGACCCGCAAGATGGTAAAGATTCATCGTCTTATAGCGGAGCAGATCGGGCACGTGCGCGACAATCGCGGCTTTCTCCCGCAGCGTTCCGCTCCCCGCAAAGGGAATCAATGCCCGCACGGTTGCGATCAGACGGTCGATCTCCTCGCTGTCCTGCGGGGAGAGCCGAAGCATCCGCTCGCGGGTCTTGTCAAGGTCGGCGTAAAGCCCGACGCGCTCCCCGTTCCGCTCGCTCTCATAAAGGCAGTCGTTCCGATGAACCGTTGTCAGATCGTCCAGAAGCCCCATGTCGCGCCAGGTATCATAGGTCGTGTTGCCGGGGAGTGTGCCGCAAAGCCAGTGGATGCAGTTGTCGATTTTGCATCCCTTGCGTTCCCAACCCGTCAGATTCCCGCCGACGTGCGGGTTCTTTTCAAAAATTTCGCAGTCCAACCCGTATTTCTGTCCGTAAATTCCTGCGGCAAGTCCCGCAATGCCGCCGCCGATGATAACCGTTTTCATTCCATCACTCCTTTTTGATGACAGTATGGCACATCGCGGCGGCGTTTATTCGATTTGCCCTTTGCAAAGATCAAATAAATGAATAGAATGTAAATAACGGAAAAAATTCAAACAATCACTTGACAGGCTGAAAAAATCGTGATATTATTATACCATCAGGCGACAGGGAGCGTATTTCTGTCGCACTTTGGCAATCCTATGGACAGATGAAAGGGAGGAGAACAGTATGCCATTTTACAGTCGAACGCCGGAAGAGGTTCTGACAGCCCTCGGAAGCGACGCAAAAACGGGGCTGACGGAGGAAGAAGCCGCAAAACGGCTTACCGAACAAGGTCCGAACCGCCTGCGCGGAAAGAAAAAGAAATCGCTGTTTGTGCGGTTTCTCGAGCAGTTCAAGGATGTGATGATCCTCTGCCTGATCGCGGCGGCAATCGTTTCGTTCGTGATCGCGCTGAGAGGGGACGATGCAAAAGAGTTTCTCGAGCCTGCGCTGATTCTTGTGATCGTGGTTCTGAACGCGGTGATCGGCGTGGCGCAGGAAAGCCGCGCGGAGAAAGCGTTGGACGCTCTGCAAAGCCTTTCCGCCCCGCATACAAGGGTGATCCGCGGCGGTGTGGAGAAGGTCATTGACGCGGCGGATCTCGTTCCCGGGGATATCATCCGGCTGGAAGCGGGGGACAGTGTGCCGGCGGACGCGAGATTGCTCCGTTCGGTGAGCCTGAAAAGCGAAGAGTCCGCGCTGACGGGCGAATCGGTTCCGTCGGAAAAGTATGCGGATCAGACCGTTGCCGACGGTGCGCCGCTCGGCGACCGCGTGACCATGCTTTACGCGGGATGCAGTATCTCCTACGGCACGGCGTTGGCGGTTGTGACCGAAACGGGGATGAACACCGAAATGGGCAAGATCGCGAATCTTCTGGAGGGGGCCGGAGAGACCAAAACGCCCCTGCAGGAGAAGCTCGGACAGCTTGGAAAGTACCTCGGCATCGTGGCGCTTGCCGCCTGCGCGGTCATCTTTGTCATCGGGCTGATCAACAAGATTCCGCCGTTGGAAATCTTTATGACTGCCGTGTCGCTTGCAGTTTCGGCAATTCCCGAGGGGCTGCCCGCCATCGTGACGGTCGTGCTCTCCATCGGCGTGCAGAGAATGGTCAAAAAGAACGCCATTATCCGCCGCCTGCCCGCAGTGGAAACGCTCGGGAGCGCGTCGGTCATCTGCTCGGATAAAACCGGAACGCTGACCCAGAACCGCATGACGTTGGTGCGCACATGGTGCGACGGCGACGGGGAAGCGAAACAGTTCAATCCCGCCGAAGAACAGAGCGACCGCACCCGCACGCTCCTGCGCTTCTCGGCGCTTTGCTGCGACGGTTCGGTCACGGTTGAGGACGGAAAGGAAAAGCACATCGGCGACCCGACCGAAACCGCCCTGATTCTCGGCGCTATGAAGATCGGAATGCCGAAGGACGCGCTGAACGGAGAATTCCCGCGCGCGGCGGAACTGCCGTTCGATTCGGATCGCAAGATGATGACAACGGTCAATCGCGAGGGGGATCGCTATCTGGTGATTACCAAAGGCGCGTTCGACAGCCTTGCGCCGCGTTGCACGGCGGGAGATCTTGCGGCGGCGAAACGGCAGACCGAGCAGATGAGCGCCGACGCCCTGCGCGTTCTGGCGGTCGGATATAAGTATCTTGACAGTCTGCCCGAAACGGTTGACAGCGAGACGTTGGAAAACGGGCTGACCTTTGCGGGTCTGGTTGCCATGATCGACCCGCCGAGACCCGAGGCGCGGGACGCGGTTGCGGTCTGCCGCCGCGCGGGCATCAAGCCCGTGATGATTACGGGCGACCATGTGGTCACCGCTTCGGCAATCGCGCGGGATCTCGGGATTCTTACGGACGGCGACCGCGCCATTACGGGCGCGGAATTGGACGCGATGAGTGACGAAGAGCTGGATCGCGAGGTCGAACACATCGCGGTTTATGCGCGGGTATCTCCCGAGAATAAGATCCGGATCGTCCGCGCATGGCAGAGAAACGGTCAGGTTGTTTCCATGACCGGCGACGGCGTAAATGACGCGCCCGCGCTCAAGGCGGCGGACATCGGTTGCGCCATGGGCATTACGGGCACAGACGTTGCCAAGGGCGCGGCGGATATGACGCTGACCGACGACAATTTTGCCACCATTGTGGACGCGGTGCGCGAGGGCAGGGGTATTTATGCCAACATCCGCAAGGTGGTGGGCTACCTGCTCGGCACGAACATCGGGGAGATCCTCACGGTATTTTTCGCCATGCTCCTGTGGCACAAAACGCCGCTGCTGTCCATGCAGCTGCTCTGGATCAACCTGATTACCGACTCGCTCCCCGCCATTTCGCTCGGGATGGAAGCGGTGGAAACGGACGTGATGGATCGCAAGCCGAAGCCCAAAAACGAAGGGATTTTTGCAAACGGTTTCGGTCTGCGGACGGTTTTGCAGGGCGTGATGTTCGGCGCGTTGTCGCTCGCGGCGTTCGCAATCGGCTCCTCCGTCGGCGGAACTGACGTGCACGGGCAGACCATGGCGTTCTTTGTCCTCGGGTTCTCGCAGATCGTGCAGGCGTTCAATATGCGCTCCGAACATTCGCTGTTCAGAATCGGACCGTTTACCAACCGCAAGCTGAATCTTGCGGCGCTTCTGTCGCTCGGAATGTCCGCGTTCGTGCTGTTCGTCCCGCCGGTGCGCGCGGCGTTCGGTCTGACGCTTCTGTCTCTGCCGCTTTACGGCATTGCCGTTGGGCTGACGCTTGTTCCGCTGGTCGTGATGGAGTGCTCCAAAGCGTTCGGGCTGATTCGGCATGAAAAATAAGAAATACGGAAAAACAATCAGACAGACCGGGAGAAACTCAAAATGTCAAAAACACACCGTTCAAGACGACTGAAAAAACTGCTGTTCCGCAGGGCTTTTGTGGCGCTGCTCCTGTTGGCACAGATCGCGTTTATCGGGCTGAGCATCGCGTTTTATTCGCAATTGCGGTGGTTTTCGGTTCTGTGGCGGGTCACCGGCTTTCTGACGGCACTCCATCTGACCACTCACAGCCAGCACAACGCCACCTTCAAAATTTCCATGGTGTTCCTGATCCTGCTCTTTCCCGTGTTCGGCGCGGTGTTCTATTGGTTCTTCCATTACCAGACCACCACGATCGGATACCGCAAGCGCCTGCACAAAAAGGAGCAGGAAACGGCGCACGCCTACGGGTTTGTCCCCGACTGCGCCGACACCGCCTCCATCGAGAATCCCGACGCGGGCAGACTGATCCGCTATCTGCGGGACGTGTCGGGCTTCCCGGTCTGCGGAAATACCGAAACCGAATATTTCCCGGACGGAAAGGCCTATCAAGCCGCGCTGTTGCAGGAACTGGAGCGGGCGGAGCGCTATATCTTTCTGGAGTATTTCATCATCGGCGAGGGCGTGTTCTGGGATTCCATCCATGAGATTCTCGTGCGCAAGGTTGCCGAGGGTGTGGATGTCCGCGTGATCTGGGACGACATCGGAAGCCTTTTGACTCTGCCGACGAAATTTGCGGCGGATCTGCGGCGGGAGGGCATCAGGTGCCGCGTGTTCAATCCGTTCCGTCCGTTCCTTTCGAGTGTTCAGAACAACCGCGACCACCGCAAAATCGTTTCCGTGGACGGTCGCGTTGCCTTCACGGGCGGCATCAATCTGGCGGACGAGTATATCGGCGCGCGGGAACGGTTCGGGCACTGGAAGGACGCGGGCATTCTGCTTCGCGGCGACGGCGCGTGGAGTTTTACGGTCATGTTCCTGCAGATGTGGAGTTTCCTGACCAAAACGACCGAGCCGTGCGAGATGTATCTGCCGCCGCGAACCGAAGCCAAAGAGGCTGTCACGGGGTGGGTACAGCCGTTCTGCGACAGTCCGATGGACGAATTCAGCGTAGGCGAGCACACCTACCGCCACCTGATTGCCGCGGCGAAAAGTTACGTTTATATCACCACGCCCTATCTGATGGTGGACAACGATCTGATCTCCACGCTGAAGCTTGCTGCCGAAAGCGGGATCGACGTGCGCATCATCACGCCGCACAAGCCCGACAAAAAGCTTGTCCACTTCACCACGCGTTCCTACTATCGGGAACTGCTCCACTCGGGCGTTCGGATTTTCGAGTACTCGGAGGGCTTCATTCATTCCAAAAATTTTGTGGTGGACGATTCCTTCGGTTCGGTCGGGACTGTGAACATGGATTTCCGCAGTCTTTATATGCACTTTGAGTGCGGAACCTGTCTCTACGGAACAGACACGCTGGCAAAAATCAAGGAGGATTTCCTCGCCACCCAAGCCAAGTGCGCCGAGATTACCGAAAAAACATGGAAAACCAATCCCGTCGTTGCCTTCCTCCAGGACATCTGCCGCCTCTTCGCGCCAATGATGTGAAGGGGGCGGGGAAGACCTTGGGGCGTTGCCCCAAACCCTACTTAGGGAACTTCTTAGAAGAAGTTTCCTAAGAACCTTCAAGAATTTCCCCCAAGGGCGGGATTCGTTACGGAATCCCGCCCTTGGGGGAAAGTTTTTGGAGATTTTTAAGAGACTTTTTTCAAAAAGTCTCTTAAATGGGGTTCGGGGCAACGCCCCGAGGCCTTTTCCACCTGCTTCACTCCTTTGCGCGGAGCAGGGAGAGGGCTTCGTAGATGCCCCTGATGGGGACGATGCGGATGTTTTCGATTTCGAGCGGGCGCTTTTCGACGTTGCGGTAGGGGACAACGGCGGTTGTGAATCCGAGACGGGCGGCTTCCTTTACGCGCACCTCCAGATTTGCCACCGCGCGGCATTCTCCCGCAAGCCCGACTTCGCCGAGCGCGATCAGGTCGTCGGGGATGATGCGGTCGGTTACGGAGGAGATCAGAGCAAGCGCAACCGAGAGGTCGGAGGCAGGCTCGTCCAGCCGCAGACCGCCGATGACGTTCAGATAAACGTCGCTCTGGTAGAATTTCAGCCCGAGTCGCTTTTCCAGAACCGCAATGATGAGGCACATCCGATTGTAATCAATGCCGTTGGTTGTTCTGCGCGGAGCGGGGAAGGAGGTTTGCGTAACGAGCGCCTGAATTTCGGCAATCAGCGGGCGCGTGCCTTCCAGCGTGCAGACCGCACAGTTGCCCGAAATGTTCCGCGGTCTGCCCGCAAGCAGCATTTCCGAGGGGTTTTCCACCTCGATCAGCCCGCGATCGGT
>URHR01000047.1 GCA_900547725.1 uncultured Eubacteriales bacterium | reverse complement strand
TTTATCCCCCCTCATCAGTCGCTTACGCGACAGCTTCCCCCCAAGGGGAAGCCTTTTCTAAAACCCTCTCGTTTTTCATAACAAGTATGGTAAGCAGAAAATTACGAGCCTGTTTACTCTTGTAATCCTACTGGCTTCTCAAATTTTTATTTGCTATGTTCGCGTTTTTGTTTGCTATGTACACACAGCTGTTTGCCATATTCTCACAGCGTAAGGAAGGCTTCCTCTTGGGTGGGAAGAAAACTGCAAGCAGTTTGTCGCGACAGCGACTGATGAGGGGGGGATAAATTTCCACCCAAGCAACGCTTACAGAACCTTACGCGCTCCGCTCGCCAAAGGAGTGCGGCTTTGCGCCCGATTGGTGGGGTTGACAGGCGGATATTAAAAAGCCCGCAGAAAACTCTGCGGGCTCTGTAATGTTGTGCAGGGAGGACGAAGCGTTTTTTTTGCATTCCCACATTCAGAACCGTATGTTCGCACCTTCAAAAAATGCGTTGAAAGTTCTTGAAGGGTTTTAGGGAAACTTCTTTCAAGAAGTTTCCCTAACGCATCCCTTCCTTACAGAACCTTGCTCAGGAACTCCTGCGTGCGGGGGAGCTTGGGGTGATCGAAGACGTCGGCGGGCGTGCCGTCCTCGGCGATTTTTCCGCTGTCCATAAAGAGCACGCGGTCAGCCACTTCGCGGGCGAAGCCCATTTCGTGGGTTACGATGACCATTGTCATGCCGTCGTGCGCGAGGTTTTTGATGAGGTCCAATACCTCGCCCACCATTTCGGGGTCGAGCGCCGAGGTCGGCTCGTCGAAGAGCATGACCTCCGGCTCCATGGCAAGCGCGCGGATGATGGCAACCCGCTGTTTCTGTCCGCCCGAGAGCGTTGCGGGGTAGACGTCGGCTTTGTCGGAAAGACCGATCCGCGCGAGCAGTTCCCGTGCGCGTTCCTCGGCTTCGGCTTTGGTTTTCAGCTTCAGCTGTACGGGCGCAAAGGTCAGGTTTTGCAGAATCGTCATGTTGCTGAACAGGTTGAAGTGTTGGAACACCATGCCCATCTTCTGCCGCGCGGCGTCAATGTCAATCCGGTTTTCGGTTTCAATTTGCTTCATCGCGGCGTGATAGGGAGCGCCTTCCGTCTTTTTCAGCAGATCCTCCGCCTTGATGCGTTGGATTGCCGCCGCGTCATCCACTCCCGCCGCCGTCAGGTCAAGGTAGGTTTTGGAGAGACGGATCACATCAAAATGCAGGTAGGGGTCGGGAGCAGTCAACAGCTTGCCGTCCATCCAGATTTCGCCAAAGGTCGGCGTTTCCAACTGGTTGATACAGCGGAGCAGGGTGCTTTTTCCGCTTCCGGAAGGGCCGATCAGCACCACCTTTTCACCCTTTTTCACTTCGCAGGAAACCGCCTTGAGGATGTGCAGGCTTCCGAAGTCCTTGTAAAGATTCTTAACGCTTATCACTTGCTTTCATCCTCTTTTCAATCAGTTTAATCAGGAAAACCATCAGATAGACCACCGCGAGGTAGAACACGCCCGCGATCAGACCGCTGGCGAGGTAGTTCGGAATTTTGCGGAACACCGTGTTGGACGCGGCGTTGAGGTCGAAGGTCAGAGATCCGACCGTCGCGCCAACCATACTGATGATGGAGGTTTCCTTGAGCAGGGCGATCATCTCGTTGCCGATGGCGGGAATGATGTTCTTCACCGCTTGCGGCAGGATCACGCGGAGCATGGTGCAACGCCACGAAAGCCCGAGCGCGCGCCCGGCTTCCATCTGCCCGGGGTCTACGGAGGAAATGCCCGCGCGGATGTTTTCGGAGACGTATGCGCCCGAGTTGATGCCGAAGGTCAGAATGGCGGCGTAGGGCTTGAAACCCGGGATTGCAAAGACCGCAAACACCATGATAAAGAGCTGGAGCGCGACAGGCGTGCCGCGGAACACCGTGGTGTAGATGTTGCAGAGGAGTGCGGGAATCTTCATGTACTTATTGACCTGCGCGGAGATCTTGACGATGGCAACGGTGAATCCGAGCACCAGTCCGATCGCGGCGGCGGCGAAGGTCAGAAGCAGGGTATTGCGGAATCCCTGGAGCATATAACCCATGGATTCGGCGTCGGTAAGGATTTTGCAAATGTCCTGAAACAGCATAAAATCTTCCTCTTATAAGCCCCAAAAAGGAAAAGCGGATGCCGCTTTTCCTTTTGGTATGTTGTGTTCGGTTCCGGATTTCGGGCGCTTATACGCCGAGGTGCTTCTGAACCAGCGCCTCAATGCCTTCCTTGCCAAGTTCCGCCAGCACTTCGTTGATGGCTTTCAGCAGCTCGGTCTGACCCTTGGTCACGCAGATTGCGTACTTGTCGGTAGCGGGGCTGTCCTTCTCGCCTTCGCCGCCCTTGTAGTAGAGGGGTGCGCACTTGAGGTTGCTCTTGCCCTCAATCAGCTTCTTTGCGGGCAGTTCGTCGATAATCAGCACGTTGCTGTCCGTTCCCTTGGTAACGTCCTCAACAGCGGTTGCGAGCGCGTCAAAGCCGACCTTTGCGGCGTTCGAACCATCAAGCGTTCCGCCCTCGCCCAACTCGTCGCCGAGGAACAGGTCGGCGGTCGTTCCGTTCTGAACCGCAATCTTCTTGCCCTTCAGGCTGTCCCAGTAAACGCCGGTCACGCTGTCGGTGGTGTTGCTTTCATAGGTTGCAGCTTCTGCCGCAGGGTAGATGACGTAAAGCTTTGCTTCGTAGTACTCGTTGGAGAAGTCGACCTTCTCTTTTCTTGCGGCTGTGATCGAGATGCCCGCCGCGCCGACATTGGTCAGCTTGCCTGCGGAGACCGCGTCAACGATGGAATCGAATGCGACATTCTCGAAAATCACCTTTTTGCCGAGCTTCTTGCCGACCTTTTCCATGATCTCAACGTCAACGCCGACGATCTTGCCGTCTTTGACGTATTCAAAGGGAGCGAAGCCCGCTTCGGTGTAAACGGTCAGGGTTTCTTCCTTTTTGCAGGAAGCGAATGCGAACAGACAGCCTGCCGCCATGCAGACCGCAAGTGCGATGGAAAGTAATTTTTTCATGATTTTATCCCTCCGTGTCGGATGTGTTTTGTATGGCACTATTATACTGCATAAAATTCCATTTGTCAAGCCGTTTTCTGAATATTTTTTCATTTCGTTCGCTTTGCGCAGGATTCGGAGAAATAAGACCTGTATATTGTGCATATATGCTATATAAATGGAGCAATCAACCCGAAGATCGGAGGGGAACGGGCGGATGCACGGATGCGAGCGGCAAAAAACGAGAGCTTGCGGCTGAATACGGAATGAATATTATTCATTTAAGCGGGGCATAAAAAGGGAAAAAGCGTTCCGCAACAACGCAAACGGTGGGAAAGATTGTCCGTATACTTGACAAATCTGTAGTTCTGTGGTATGATATATTATATATGTGTATAAAACAGAAGCGGACCGATGACGGCGGGCGGGAACGGTCCGGAGGAGTCTGAATATGAGCGATCAACTGAAAGTCCTGATTATCAGCCATAATCCGATCATGACCTGCGACAGCATGGGAAAAACCATGCAGACCCTTTTCTCCGCATTTTCTCCCGACGAACTGTGCCAGTTCTATATTTATCCTTCTCTGCCCGACGTGCGGGCTTGCGGATCGTTCTACCGCATGACCGACAAGGAAATTCTGCGCTCCTATCTGTTCCGCCGCGCGGGACGGGAGCTGACGGACGGCGAGATCGGGCAGACCGAAGGCCGCCTGTTTGAATCCGAACGGGACGAGTCGCTGTACAGAAGCCGCAAAAACAAAACGCCGATCCGGTATCTGCTGCGCGACCTGATGTGGAAATGCGCGCACTGGTTCAACCGCGATCTGCGGGCATGGGTGGAGCGCGAAAAGCCGACCTGCATTTTTCTTGCTCCGGGGAGCGCGAAGTTCATTTACAACGTTGCGCTGAAGCTGTCGCGCAAATACAAACTGCCCATTGTGACCTATATCTGCGACGATTTCTATTTTGTCAGAGGCGGGAAGGGGCTTTTGGAATGCCTGCGCCTGCGCCTGTTGCGCAAAAAGATGGAAGAGACGATCGGGCGTTCGGCTCACCTGATTGTGATCTGCCGTGAGTTGGAAACGGCGTATTCCGAACGCTTCGGCGTTCCCGCAACGGTTGTGATGACGGGGAGCAACTACCCCGTTTCCGATTCCGTCCGCAACACGGAAACGGCGGAGCGCCTGACCTACATGGGCGCGGTTCGCTGCGGGCGGTATCGGTCGCTCTCGGAGATCGGCGCGGCGCTCGATGCGATCAACGCCGAAAAGGGGACGGACTACACGTTGGATATCTACACGGCCGAGAAGGACGAAGCGATTCTCGCGGAACTCCGGAAGCATCGGTCGGTTCGCCTGCAGGGATTTGTATCGGGCGCGGAGTTCGACCGGATCTTCCACGCGGCGCAGATGCTCGTGCACACGGAATCCTTTGCCGAGGAGGACATCGACGAGGTGAAATACTCGGTTTCCACCAAGATTGCGAACAGCCTTGCAAGCGGAATCTGCCTGTTTGCATACGGGCCTGACTGTGTGGCGTCCATGCGGCATCTGACCGAAAACCGTTGCGCAATCTGCGCCACCGCGCGGGACGACCTGCGGGCGCGGCTGGAGGAAGCGTTTGAAAACCGGACTTTGCGGGAAGAGACCGCACGGAACGCTCTGGCGGTTGCAAAGCGGTGTCATGACGAAGCGAAAAACAGCGCGGTCTGCCGCGAAATTCTGGAGACGGCGAGCGGCTGTTCCATAGGGCGTGCGGAGTGAAGGGGGAGCGAATGGGAAAAACGGTTGTTGAGATCAACACCTCGGATTACGGCAGTACGGGAAACATCATGTTGCAGATTGCGGACTGCGGAGAGAAGAACGGCTTCTCGGTCTACACCGTCTCGCGAAAGTGGAAGGGAAAGCAGACCCCCAAGCACGCAAAGCATCTTTACGTCGGGTCTTTTTTCGAGAACGGTCTGCACCATTTCCTGAGCAGACTGACGGGACTGGAAGGGCATTTTACCGCCTTCGGAACTGCGCGGCTGATCCGCAGGCTGCGGAAGCTGAAGCCCGACGTGATCCACCTGCACAATCTGCACAGCTGGTATATCAATCTGCCGATGCTGTTCCGGTATATCAAGAAGGAAAACATTCCCGTGGTCTGGACGTTGCACGACTGCTGGGCGTTTACGGGGCATTGCCCGTATTTCGACATGGCGGGATGCGACAAATGGAAAACCGACTGTCGGGGGTGCTCGCTCCATCGGCGCTATCCCGAGAGCCTGACCGACAACGCGGGGCGTATGCACCGCAGGAAGAAAAAATGGTTCTGCGGCGTGAAAAGCCTGACCGTTGTCACGCCGTCCGAGTGGCTGGCGGGGCTTGTGAAGCAATCCTATCTGGGGGGATATCCGGTTCGGGTGATCCGCAACGGAATCGACCTTTCGGTGTTCAAGCCGACCGATTCGGATTTTCGCGCAAAGCATGGGATTCCCGCCGACTGTTTCCTGCTTCTCGGCGTTGCGTTTGACTGGGAGGTTCGGAAGGGGCTGGATGTGTTTGCGGAACTGTACCGCAGACTGGATTCCGCGCAGTACCGGATCGTACTGGTGGGGACGAACGAAGAGGTCGACCGCAGTCTGCCCGAGGGGATTCTGACCGTCCACCGCACGCAGAACCCGACCGAGCTTGCCGAAATCTACACGGCGGCGGATCTGTTTGTGAACCCGACGCGCGAGGAGAATTACCCGACGGTCAACATGGAGGCGCTCGCCTGCGGAACACCCGTTGTGACCTTCCGCACGGGCGGCAGTCCCGAAATCCCGGACGAAACCTGCGGCAGTGTGATCCCGAAAGATGACGTGGACGCACTGGAGCGGGAGATCGTGCGAATCCGGACGGACAAGCCGTATCCCCCGGAAGCCTGCCTGAAACGGGCGCAGGGGTTTGATCGGAAAGAGAAATTCATGGAATATGTGAGGCTTTACGAAACCGTAAATGAACCGAAATAAAGTAGTAAAAAACGCGTCGTGGCTCATCGGCATCCAACTGGTCAAATCGTTGCTTGCCATGGTGATTTCCATGCTGACGGCGCGCTTTCTGGGACCTTCCGGCTTCGGGCTGATTAACTATGCCGCGTCCATCGTGTCCTTTGTCGCGCCGATCATGTATCTGGGGCTGACGGGCGTGTTGGTGCAGGAACTGGTCACGCATCCCGAGCGGGAGGGTGAAATTCTCGGAACTTCGATTTTTCTGACCCTTTGTTCTTCGCTTTTCTGCATCGGCGGCGTGGCGGCGTTTGTTACAATCGCAAACTTCGGGGAGCGGGATACCTTTCTGGTCTGCCTGCTCTACAGTACGCTCCTGATTTTCCAGAGCCTTGAAATCATGATCTATTGGTTTCAGGCAAAGCTGTTGTCCAAATATTCCTCAATGGTGGCGCTGTTTGCGTATCTGATCATTTCGGGGTATAAGATTTTCCTGCTTGCAACCGGAAAGAGCGTATATTGGTTTGCCGTTTCCAACGCATTGGACTACATGGTGATTGCGATCGGTCTCCTTTTCGTCTATCGGCGGATGGGCGGCGCGAGGCTGCGGCTTTCAACGGAAACGGCAAAGAACCTGCTGAAAAAGAGCCGTTACTATATCATTCCCGACATGATGGTCGCAATCTTTGCGCAGACCGACCGTATCATGCTCAAACTGATGATCGACGACGCGGCAACGGGCTACTATTCGGCGGCAGTTGCCTGCGCAGGCATGACGGCGTTTGTGTTTTCCGCAGTCATCGATTCGTTCCGCCCGATGATCTTTGACGACAAGAAGAACAACGAAGAGCAATACGAAAAGGATGTGTGCAGACTCTACAGCATCATCATCTATCTGTCACTTCTGCAAAGCGTGTTCATCACGGCGTTTGCGGGCCTGATTATACGGATTCTGTACGGCGTCGACTATGCGCCGTCAGTCAGCGCGTTGCGGCTGATCGTATGGTATACCACATTTTCCTATGTCGGATCGGTGCGGAACATCTGGATTCTTGCGGAGAGCAAACAGAAGTATCTGTGGGTCATCAACCTGACGGGAGCGGCGGCGAATGTGGTGCTCAACTATTTTCTGATTCCCGTAATGGGGATTATGGGTGCGGCGCTTGCCTCGCTGATTACGCAGATTTTTACGAATGTGATTATCGGATTTATCATCAAGCCGATCCGATACAATAACCGCCTCATGATAAAGGCGCTGAACCCTGCCGATTGCGTGAAGGCGGTGAAAGTGCTTCTGGCAAAACGAAAGCAGACCGGGCATTAAAAACAAATCAATTGATTGGAGAAGCAGTATGAAACAGGTAACCGGCGAACAGTTAAAGAAAATTCAGCTTGAAATCCTTGATGTTGTAACGCAGTTCTGCGATGCAAACGGAATCCGTTACTGGCTCGACAGCGGGACGCTGTTGGGCGCGATCCGTCACAAAGGGTATATCCCGTGGGACGACGATGTCGATCTCGGAATGTTGCGGGAGGATTACGAGCGGTTTCTTTCGATTTTTAATAAGAGCAATGATCGTTACCGCGCTGTGAGCCTTGAGAACGACCCCAAGTTTTATCTTCCGTTTACGAAGGTTTGCGATACGACCACGGTTTTGTACGAGCCGGATGAAAAAGGGTTTAAGCTACACATAAATGTCGACGTTTTTCCGTACGACCGCGCGCCCGATGATGACAAAATTGCAGGCGAGATGTTTGACCGCAGAGATGCCCTGAGGCGGATTCATTCCATTCAAAGCACCCCTGCTTTCGGCAACATTGTTACAAAACCTCTGCGTGGCTTCCGAAAGCTTGCGTATCGGGTTCTCTACCGTGGAAAAATTATACAGCAGATGATTGACAATGCCACCCGTTTTGCCAAGGCTGACACGAAGCGGGTTGGGGATTTTACCGGCTTTTCCCGCATGATGTGCGACCGTCGGGTGTTCGATTCCTTTGCCCTGGTGGAATTTGAAGGCAAGCAATACAAAGCGCCTGTCGGTTGGGACGAATGGCTGACCTGCTACTACGGCGACTATATGCAGCTTCCGCCCGAAAACGAGCGCGTGACCCATCATTCGTTTGTGGCGTATCGGAATGACGGGGAAGCATAACGGAGACAATGAGGGACGGATATCCCGATATTCAAAATAACTACGGTGAGAATTGAGAACACCGTAAAGGAGCAGATATGATAAACTTTACTGTTGGTCCTGTTCAGTCAGACGAATGTGTGCGCCGGATCGGAGCGGAACAGGTTCCGTATTTCAGAACGCCGGAATTTTCGCAGGTCATGCTTGAAAACGAACGTTGGATCTTGCAGTTTGCCAAAGCGCCGAAGGACTCCCGAGCCGTATTCATAACGGGATCCGGAACTGCGTCCATGGAAGCGGCGGTTATGAATACGCTTTTCCCGTCTGATCGGGTAATTTTGGTAAACGGAGGAAGTTTTGGGGCAAGGTTTGAGGAGCTTCTTTCGCTTCACGGAATCCCGCACGATGTCATCCGCCCCGAGCCGGGCAAAAAGCTGACGGCGCAAATGCTGGAGCCGTTTGACGGGAAGGGATACACGGCATTCGTTGTGAACATACACGAAACATCCACAGGCGTGTTGTATGACGCGGGTCTGATTCATGAATTCTGTCAACGGAACGGGCTGTTTCTGATTGTGGATGCAATCAGCTCTTTTATCGCCGATCCGATCGATATGGAGGCACTGGGAATCGATGTGATGATCACGGGGTCGCAGAAGGCATTGGCTTGCCCGCCCGGTATTTCCGTGATCATGCTGTCTCCCGCCGCGATCGACCGTGTTCATCGCATGGATCCCAAGATTCTGTATCTGAATCTGAAAAGTGCGTTGGTAAACGGAGAACGGGGACAGACCCCGTTTACACCGGCGGTCGGAACGCTGTTGCAGATTCATGCCCGCCTGAACGAGATTGCCGAAAAGGGCGGAATCGGGCGGGAGACCGAACGCATTGCGAAGCTGGCAACCTATTTCCGCGAGCGGATTACGGATCTGCCGTTTGCATTCTTTTCCGAATCCATGTCCAATGCCTGCACGGCACTCCGTCCGTTGACCGCCTCTGCGGCGGATCTCTTTACTGCGCTGAAAGACGAATACGGCATCTGGGTCTGCCCGAACGGCGGCGCATTGCGGGAAACGGTATTCCGCGTCGGTCATATCGGCGCGCTGAATGAGGCGGATTACGATCAGCTGATTACGGCGTTCCGCGATATGCGGGCAAAAGGCATCCTCTGAAAACGGAGGACTGTATGGTAAAAGTAATCACTTACGGGACATTTGACCTGTTGCATAACGGTCACATACGGCTTCTGCAACGCGCGAAAGCGTTGGGCGATTACCTGATTGTCGGGGTTACTTCGGATGACTTTGATAAAACGCGCGGGAAGATCAACATTCAGCAGTCGCTGATCGAGCGGATGGAAGCGGTAAAAGCGCTCGGCATCGCCGATATGGTGATTGTGGAAGAGTACGAAGGACAGAAGATTGATGATATCCGGAAATATGAGGTGGATATTTTCACCGTCGGTTCGGATTGGGTAGGAAAGTTCGACTATCTCAACGATTACTGCCGTGTGATCTATCTGCCCCGCACGGAGGGGATTTCCTCCACGGAGATCCGTTCGGCTCAACGGAATCTGCGCCTCGGCTTTGTGGGGGAATCCCATCTTGTGGGAAAATTCCGCAAGGAATGCTCCTATGTCAACGGGGTTGATGTTGTCGGAATCTGCTCGGCGGATCGCAGGTATCTGATGAATTACGATACGCTGCGCGTCCGCACGCAGGATTACGGCGAGCTGCTGGAGCAGGTGGACGCGGTTTACATCGCGTCGCATCCCTCCGTGCACGCGGAGCAGATCCGGCTTGCCCTGAACAAGGGGATTCATGTGATCTGCGAGTCGCCGATTGCCATGACGGAACAGGAATGCCGGGAGCTGTTCCGCTTGGCGCATGAGCGGAGCTGCGTGTTGATGGACGCGATCAAAACGGCGTACTCGACCGCATATAGCCGCCTGCTGGGTCTGCTCAAAAGCGGAAAGATCGGCAGAATCCGTTCGGTGGACGCAACCTGTACCAGCCTGCGGGAGGTGCGGGCGGACGACCCGGCGTTTTTGGCGCGGGAGTGGAACAGTATGTGCTTCTGGGGGCCGACGGCGATGTTACCGGTCTTTGAACTGCTGGGAACCGATTTCTGCAGGGCGGAAACGGCCTCGCTGTTTGCCGATCCGCAAAAGCGGTTTGATACTTTTACGAAAATCGACTGGATCTACCCGGACGCGGTTGCCTCGATCAAAATCGGAAACGGCGTGAAATCCGAGGGCAGCCTTGTGGTCAGCGGATCGAACGGGTATCTGTATGTTCCCGCTCCGTGGTGGAAAACCGACTATTTTGAAGTCCGGTACGAGGACATCAACGAAACGAAAAAATTCTTTTATCAGCTGGACGGCGAAGGCATCCGGTATGAAATCGTTGCGTTTGTGCGGAACATTCTGAACGGCAGACTGCACAGCTCTGTTCCCGAAGAGATTTCCGCAAAAATCTGCGCCATGATCGAAAGATCTGCGGATGCCGAGCTGTCACACTGAAGAGCATCATAAAAAAATCGGGAAGATTAAAGATTAGGAAGGTAAAGAAAATGTCACTCTTTCAAAACAAGACCCTGCTGATTACGGGCGGGACAGGTTCGTTCGGCAACGCGGTTCTGAACCGTTTTCTCCGCACGGATATCGGCGAGATCCGCATTTTCTCCCGCGATGAGAAGAAGCAGGACGATATGCGCCACGAGTTTCAGGCGAAGATGCCCGAAGTGGCGGACAAAATCAAGTTCTATATCGGCGACGTGCGCGATCTGCAGTCCTGCCGCGGCGCAATGTGCGGCGTGGACTACATTTTCCACGCGGCGGCGCTCAAACAGGTTCCCTCCTGCGAGTTCTTCCCGATGGAAGCCGTCCGCACCAACGTCATCGGCACGGACAACGTGCTGACCGCCGCAATCGAAGCGGGCGTGGAGTGCGTGATCTGTCTCTCCACCGACAAGGCGGCGTACCCGATCAACGCCATGGGCATTACCAAGGCGATTGAAGAGAAGGTTGCGGTGGCAAAGTCCCGCAATTCGGGCAAGACCAAGATCTGCTGCACCCGATACGGGAATGTCATGTGCTCGCGCGGCTCGGTCATCCCGCTCTGGATCGACCAGATCAGAAGCGGCAACCCGATTACCATCACCGAGCCGAAGATGACCCGCTTTATCATGTCTCTGGAGGAAGCGGTCGACCTCGTGCTCTTTGCCTTTGAGCACGGCGAGAACGGCGACCTGCTGATCCAGAAAGCGCCCGCCTGCACCATCGGCACACAGGCGCAGGCGGTCTGCGAACTGTTCGGCGGAAAGAAGGAGGATATCAAGGTGATCGGTATCCGCCACGGCGAGAAGATGTACGAAACGCTTCTGACCAACGAGGAGTGCGCGAAGGCGATCGATATGGGCAATTTCTATCGCGTTCCCGCCGACAACCGCGGGCTGAATTACGACAAGTACTTCCGGGTGGGCGACGAGAAGCGCAACGTGCTGACCGAGTTCAACTCCAACAACACGCGCCTGTTGGACGTGGAGGAGACCAAGGCGAAGATCGCGTCGCTTGCCTACATTCAGGAAGAGCTTGCAAAGGTGGGAAAATAAATGTTTGAGAATGTGAAGTGGCAGGAAAACGGCAAATTAAAGCTGCTGATTATCGTGGGAACGCGCCCCGAAATCATCCGCCTTGCGGCGGTTATCACCAAGTGCCGCAGATATTTCAATACCGTGCTTGCCCACACGGGGCAGAACTACGACTACAACCTCAACGGGATCTTCTTTCGGGATCTGAAGCTTGCCGACCCCGAAGTTTATCTCGACGCGGTCGGCTCGAACCTCGGGGAAACCTGCGGGAATATCATCGCGAAGTCCTACACGCTCATGGCGGAAATCAAACCCGACGCGGTGTTGGTTCTGGGCGACACCAACTCCTGCCTGTCGGTCATCGGGGCAAAGCGGTTGCATATTCCGATCTTCCACATGGAAGCGGGCAACCGTTGCAAGGACGAATGCCTGCCCGAGGAAACCAACCGCCGCATTGTGGATATCATTTCGGATGTCAACATGGCGTACTCCGAGCACGCGCGGCGCTATCTTGCCGACTGCGGACTGCCAAAGGAGCGCACCTATGTTACGGGTTCTCCGATGGCGGAGGTGCTCCGGAACAACCTTGCCGAAATCGAAGCGAGCGACATTCATGCCCGTCTCGGGTTGGAGAAGGGAAAGTATATTCTGCTTTCCGCGCACCGCGAGGAGAACATCGACACCGAAAAGAACTTCACAAGCCTGTTTACGGCGATCAACAAAATGGCGGAGAAATACGATATGCCCATCCTGTATTCCTGCCACCCGCGCAGCCGCAAGAGGCTTGAAACAAGCGGTTTTGCGCTCGACCGTCGCGTGATTCAACATGAACCTCTCGGCTTCCACGATTACAACTGCCTGCAAATGAACGCTTTCTGCGTTGTCTCCGACAGCGGCACGCTTCCCGAGGAAAGCAGCTTCTTCACGTCGATCGGGCATCCGTTCCCCGCAGTCTGCATCCGCACTTCGACCGAGCGCCCCGAGGCGTTGGACAAGGCGTGCTTCATTCTCTCGGGCATCGACGAGAAGGGCTTGCTTCAGTCGGTTGACACGGCGGTGGAGATGAACCGGAACGGCGACTACGGCATTCCCGTGCCCGATTATGTGGAGGAGAATGTTTCCACCAAGGTGGTCAAGATCATTCAGTCCTACACGGGCGTGGTCAATAAAATGGTCTGGAGAAAAGAGCAATGAACATACTGGTAACGGGAGCAAAGGGCTTTGTCGGGCGGAATCTCTGCGAGAATCTGAAGAATCTGCGCGACGGCAAGAACCGCACAAGACCGAACCTCCGGATTGAGGAGATTTACGAGTATGACATCGACAGCACGGCGGAGGAGCTGGACGGATTCTGCGCGAAGGCGGATTTTGTGTTCCACCTTGCGGGGGTGAACCGCCCGAAAGACCCTGCCGAATTCCGCGCGGGCAATTACGGCTTTACCTCCGTGCTTCTGGACACGCTGAAAAAGCACGGGAACAAGTGCCCCGTGATGATTTCCTCCTCGATTCAGGCAACCTGCATCGGGCGCTACGACAGCGACTACGGCAGGAGCAAGAAAGCGGGGGAGGCGTTGGTCTTTGCCTACGGGAAAGAGACGGGCGCGAAGGTGTTGGTCTACCGTTTCCCGAACCTTGCGGGCAAGTGGGCGCGACCGAACTACAACAGCGCGGTTGCGACCTTCTGCAACAACATTGCGCACGATCTGCCGATTACGGTCAACGATCCGTCGGTGGAGTTGGAGCTGTTGTTCATCGACGATCTGGTGGAGGAATTATTCGACGCGTTGGAAGGACGGGAGCACCGTTGCGTATTTGACGGTGTGAACGCGGTACTGGCCGAGGGCGGCAGGTACTGCGCCGCGCCCGTGACGCACCGGGTGACGCTCGGGTACATTGTGGAGTGTCTGCAAAAGTTCCGCGATCAGCCCGAGACGTTGGTGATTCCCGAGATCCCGGACGGCAGTTTTGAGAAGAAGCTGTATTCGATGTATCTGTCCTATCTGCCGCAGGAGAAGGTGGCGTTCCCGCTGAAGATGAATATTGACGCACGGGGAAGCTTTACGGAGCTGCTGAAAACCGAAAAATGCGGGCAGGTGAGCGTCAACATTTCCAAGCCGGGGATTACGAAGGGGCAGCACTGGCACAACAGCAAGTGGGAATTTTTCATTGTGGTATCGGGGCACGGCATGATTGAGGAACGCAGAATCGGCTCGGACGAGGTTCTGCGGTTTGAAGTCTCGGGCGAGAAGATCGAGGCGGTTCACATGCTTCCGGGCTACACACACAACATCATCAACCTTTCCGACACGGAGGATCTTGTCACGGTGATGTGGGCGAACGAGCAGTTCGACCCCGCCCGTCCCGACACGTTCGGGGAGAAGGTCTGACGGGGGTAAGGGAAAGACCTTGGAGGCGCAGGGAGACCCCTTTCGGAGGAGGTACTCAACGCTGCAAAGCCGCTATTGACAAGATTTTGCAACGCAAAATCTGTCACCTACCCTCCAAACCTCCCTGACCCACCCCGAACTTCCCCCATGACCCCGCCACTTTCGAAGCGAAGATTTGTTTCGCTTTTTGTGAGTGGCGGGGGCATGGGGGGAGGTTTTTTGTTGGTTT
>URHR01000046.1 GCA_900547725.1 uncultured Eubacteriales bacterium | reverse complement strand
CATCTCCGAAAGGGGTCTCTTCCCCCTCCAAGGTCTTCCCCTGCCCCTCCAAGGTCTTTCAGTCTTTCCCTTGCTCCTTTATCCCCATCTGCTCCATCAGGCGCTTGTTGAATTCAAGAG
This sequence comes from uncultured Eubacteriales bacterium, assembly GCA_900547725.1. GTDB lineage: Bacteria > Bacillota > Clostridia > Oscillospirales > CAG-272 > UMGS1865. The sequence continues at coordinate 14,913 of URHR01000046.1, read as the reverse complement.
CCGTGTTGAAGCCCATTTTTTTCTGACGGTTGTTCATCGCGGCGATTTCCAGAATGATCGCAAGATTCCGCCCGGGGCGAACCGGAACGGTTACGCACGGAATGTTCAGACCGAGAATGTTGATCGTCTCGTCCTCCATCCCGAGACGGTCGTACATCTTGCCCTCCACCCAGTTTTCCAGCTGAATCACAAGATCAATCCGCTCGGTCTCCTTGACCGCACCGATACCGAATAAGCGGCGCACGTCCACAATGCCGATGCCGCGCAACTCCACATAGTGGCGGATCATCTCGGGCGCAGAGCCGATCAACGTCTTTTCCGATACCCGCTTGATCTCCACCGCGTCATCCGCAATCAGACGGTGTCCGCGCTTGACCAACTCGATTGCCGTTTCGCTCTTGCCGACCCCGCTGTCGCCCAGAAGCAGCAACCCCTCGCCGTAGACCTCCACAAGCCCGCCGTGCCGCGTGATGCGGGGCGCTAAGTAGGTGTTCAGCGAAGCAATGAGGCTGGACATGATCGGACTGGTCTTGATATCGGTTCGCAGAACCGGAATCTGCTCCCGCTCGGCGCGCTCGATCAGCGCATGATCCGCCGGCAAGGAGGTTGTGTACAGGATCGCCACGGGGTGCGCGTCAACTAATTTCTGCAGCATCACGCGCTTGGTGCTCGGCTCGATGGACTGCAGATAGGAAGTTTCCGCCTTTCCGATCAGTTGAATCCGTTCCGCCTTGAAATCGCCGTAAAAGCCCGCCAGAGCAAGTCCCGGGCGGTTGACCTCGGGCGTTTCGATCATGATTTCGTCGAATTTTTCGGGGCGTACCAACACCTCAAAGCGGAATTCCTCCACAATCTTCGACAGCGCAATCTTGTAATCCTGTTTCATCCTATCTCCTTTCGGGGGTGTCGCCCGCGACGCCGCAAGCAACCCTGCGCCCTCTTCATCCTATGTATTATAGCATAAAGCGCGGCAAAATGGAATGTTTTTTGAAAAAATTTTAGCGCGCGGGCGCGTATTAACAGAAATATCACAATTATCCTGTATAATAAGAACAGAAAAGGGAGGGCGGAATATGAAACACGGAAATATGCGGCGCTTTTTGCCGCATCTTGCTGCGGTCACGCTGCTTGTCGGGCTGTTTGCCGCGGGGTGCACCTCGGCGAACAAAGAGGTGGTTGCCACCTGCGGCGGAGATCCCGTTCTGCGGGAGGAATATTCGTTCCTTGCGGGGAAGCTTACGGACGCGGGTCTCGGTGAGGAGGAAATCCGCGAAAAAATCGCGCCGTCCATCATCGAGGATCGCGCGATTCTTGCGGCGGGCGCGGATCTGTTGGACGGGCTGACGGTGGATGACAAGGCGGTCAAAGCGGCGGTCAGGGCGGGCGTGAAGGAAGCGATTGCGGAGTACGGCGGAAAGGACGCTTACCGCGCGGCGCTTGCGGAGCAGTCGCTGACCGAGCACCACCTGAAGCGGATGCTTGCGGTGGCGGAGATTCAGCGGCTTGTAACGGAAAAGCTTTTTGCGGGCACGGAATTGGAGAACGCGACTTCCTTTGCGGAGTGGCTGACCGACGACGCGCACTACGCGCGGGTGGAACGCTACGATTTCCGGAGCGAAGCGGAAGCGGAGGCGTTTCTCGCGGCGGCAGCGGGCGGCGACGCGGACGCGCTTTACGCGACCTGCGGCGGCGTGAAGGCTTCTGCAAGCTACTGCTTTTTGGGGCTTGGCGGCGAGGAACTGGACAAACTTCTTTTCGCGCTTCCTGCCGACAACACAACGCTTTCCGCAATCATTTCCGAACGCGGAATGTATTCGGTTTACCGCCGTTTATCGGTGAGCGCCGAGGAACGCGAGGACATGGCGGCGCTTCAGGGGCTTGCGGTACGCGACGAGCTTCGTTCCCGCCGCCTGGACTCCCTTCTCGCCGGGTACGAGGAAAAGCTGACGGTGGAATGGAAGTAGACCTTGGAGGTTGGCGTTTGATGGTGCGGCTTCGCGCCCGGTTTGCGGGCGGGGTGCGATTTGCGAAATGGTGTGATTGTACAAAAACGGTATGGTGTGATTGTACAAGGTGCTGATTTTTAAATATTCACGTGAAAACGATTGACAATCACGTGACTGTGTGATATAATAAAGACAGATACACGTGGTATCAAAAAATTTTTTAAGGAGGACTCCCAAATGGGACCTATCATTGCAGGTGCAGTCGTACTTCTGTTCGTTATCCTTCTGTTTGCCTCCGGTTACCTCAAAGCGCCGCCGGACACGGCTTATATCATCACAGGACCGAACAAACGTCGGATTCTGATCGGTAAAGCGGGGTGGCGGATGCCGTTCTTCACGCGCGTTGACCGTCTTTCCCTGCGTGTGATGCAGGTGGACGTCAAGACGAGCGAAGCCGTGCCGACGAACGAGTTTATCAACGTCACGGTGGACGGTGTTGCGAACATCAAGATTTCTTCCGACCCGAGTCTGTTGGAGCGCGCGTCCGAGTCGCTTCTGAATATGCACCAGAACGAGCTGATTGCGCTGGTTACGCAGGTATTGGAAGGCAATATGCGCGAAATTGTCGGTTCGGTCGGTCTGAAAGAGATGGTACAGGATCGGCAGGGTGTGGCGAAGAAGATCACCGAAAACGTTGTGCCCGATATGCAGAAGCTCGGAATTGAGGTTGTGAACTTCAACATTCAAAACTTCCGCGACGCGGCGGGGACGATTGAGAACATGGGTATTGACAACGTGGAGCAGATCCGCAAGAACGCGCAGATTGCGAAGGCGAACGCGCAGCGCGACATTTCCATTGCAACCGCGAACGCGCAGCAGGAAGCCAACGCCGTGCGTGTGGAAGCGGAAAAGAAGGTTGCCGAGCAGAACGCCGAACTGGCGGTTCAGCAGGCGGACATGACGGTACGCTCCGAGACGAAGCGCGCCGAGGCGGACGCAGCTTACTCCATTCAGCAGGAGAATCAGCGCAAGACCATCGAGGTGACGAAGGTCAACGCCGACATTGCGAAAAAAGAGAAGGAAGCCGAGCTTGCCGAAAAGGAGATCGCTCTGCGCGAACGTCAGTTGGACGCGGAGGTTCGCAAGCAGGCGGACGCGATGAAGTATCAGGCGGAGCAGCAGGCGGCGGCAGAGTTGGTGAAGAGCCAGCGCGAAGCCGAAGCGCAGCGTTACCGCGCGGAGCAGGAAGCCGAAGCCCGCAAGGCGGAAGCCGAGGCGCAGCGCTACGCGATGGAGCAGGAAGCCGCGGGTATCCGCGCCAAGGGTCTTGCCGAGGCGGAAGCCATCGAGCGGAAAGCCGAAGCGCAGAAGAAGATGGGCGAAGCCTCTGTTCTGGAAATGTACCTGCAGGCTCTGCCCGAGGTGGTCAAGAACGCCGCGATGCCGCTTGAAAAGACCGACAAGATTGTCATGTACGGCGACGGCAACAGCACGCGTCTGGTTCGCGATGTGATGAACAGCACGAGTCAGGTTGTCGACGGCTTGAAGCAGGCGACCGGCATTGATCTCTCCGATCTGATCGGGAAGATTGCGAACAAAGAGGGGAAAGAGTGAAGGTCGCGGGGCTTTGCCCCGCACCCCACTTAGGTGACTTCTTAAGGAAGAAGTAACGCTTCGCTACTGGCGGTTGCTTTGCAACCGCCACCCCTAAGAACCTTCAAGACCTTCAACGCAAGGGGATTTTTGATTCTATCTTTACGTTGTACAAGGTTTGGTGTAGCCGTATTCCGTGCTACGAATTCCGGCTGCTCCGAGACCAATCCCGTCGAGCGGGATTGGCACGGCGGCAACTTGTTGCCTTGCCTTCTCTCCGCTACCGGATAGAAATGGTAGGAAGTTAGTTACTGAACGGCGGGCGGGTTGATTTGCGTGCAACGCTTGCCTCCAACCACCAAAACGAAAAACGCAGGGCGAGACGCGGTTTGCTCATCCAATGAGTTGAAAGTTTTTGAAAGGGGGATGGGGAAAACTTTTCCCAAAAAGTTTTCCCCATCGCATCCCCCGCATCCTCGCATCCCCCGCGTCCCCTGAGGAGGGTAAATGGCTGAAGATTTCGAACGATACAGCGAGATACGGAACGGCGAGCTGATCCGATATTACGGAAACGAAACGGATCTGACCGTGCCGGACAACGTAACGATTATTGCGTCGGGCGCGTTTCGCGGCTGTAAGAAGCTGACGAACGTCACGCTTGGAAAACGGGTTACGTCCATTCATGACGGCGCGTTTGCCGACTGTCGGCGACTGCGCCAGATCACGTTCCCCGTAGGGCTGAAAGAGGTCGGCGAGCGGGCTTTTTCGCGTTGCGAGTCGCTCGTGGCGGTATCCCTGCCGAAAACGGTTTTCACGGTCGGAAATTCCGCGTTTGAGCGGTGCGGTTCGCTGAAAAAGGTGATTCTGCCCACGTCGCTTGAGAATCTCGGCGCGTTCGCGTTTGCCGACTGCGCCGCGTTGGAAGAGGTTCTGCTTCCCGAGGGGTTGGACGCGATTCACCGCAGCACGTTTTTCCGTTGCACGGGGCTGCGGCATATTCACATTCCCGAGAGTGTTCGCACCATCGGAAGCTACGCGTTTGCGCTTTGCGACGCGCTGACCGACATTGTCCTGCCGGACGGTGTGACCTATATCGGAACGGGGGCGTTCTGCGCGTGCGAAAATCTGCGCGCGTTCCGCGTGCCCGAGCAGGTCAGCTTCCTCGGCAACGAGCTGTTTGCGGGGTGTCGGCGGTTGGAGAGCGTATCTCTGCCGGAAGGGCTGACGAGAATCGGAAACCACACGTTTTCCGCGTGTCGGTCGCTGACCGAGCTGAAGCTGCCGGAGGGGCTGACGAACATTGGCGAAAGCGCGTTTCTGGGGTGTTCCGGGCTTACGGAAATGGAGCTGTCGGATCAGGTAGAGACGTTGGGCGCTTCGGCATTTGCCTACTGCAACGGGCTTTTGTCGGTGCGGCTCGGGAGCGGGCTGACGGGAATCGGGCACGAGACTTTTCTGGCCTGCCGCGCGCTGGAGCGGGTCGACATCCCGGACGGGGTTCGGGAGATCGGCGACGCGGCGTTCCGCGGTTGCGCGGTGCTGTGGGCGGTCGGGTTACCGGCGGGGCTTGTGGAGTTGGGCGACTCGGTATTTGAGGGGACGGCGATTGAGACGTTGAGTCTGCCGCACGCGCTGAAGCGGGTGGGCAAGCGGGCGTTTGCTGACTGCTACCGTCTGACAACGGTGATTCTGCCGCCCTCGCGGGTTACGCTTGAAAAAGGGGTATTTGCGGGTTGCGCGGGAATTGAATTACTGGTTCTGCCCGACCGGACGCTGTTTCTGTCACGGAAGTTGGAAAAGTGGCAGTTGACGGAAGACGCGACGGTTCTCCGCCATGCGGAGCTGCGCGTTTCCTCTCTTCTGGCGGAATACGGGAATCCCGACGTTACGCCCGAGCGCCGCGAAGAGCTGAAGTCCGAAATCCGCGCCGCGATGCGCGGGATGAAGGGATAGAAAGACCTTGGAGGGAGAGGAACCCCTCTTGAAAGAGGGGTTCCTCTCCCTCCAAGCCTCCCTCACCTTCCGAGAACTTCCCCCATGTCCCCGCCACTTACGAAGCGGAATTTTGTTTCGCTTTTTTGAAGTGGCGGGGACATGGGGGAAGTCTTTGGTGTTTTGGGGAGGAGCGGCTTTTTTGCCGCGTGCGGCTATCGCGCTCTTTTTGTGAGCGGGGCGCATTCCGTAGGGCGAGGATGCGGGCATCGGCATGATGCGGTCGGATTCCCTGTGGTATCCGGTTTTGTCTTTTTCCGCAAAAGGGGTTGACAAAACGGGAAAAGTGTGATATCATAAAAATACGAGGAAACACCGGCGACGGTTGCTTCCTTCCTAAGTGATTAGATAACCGCTTCGGTTTGGAAGTCTGGGCGGTTATCTTTTTTTATGTTGCGCAATGTATTCGAGCACGAGGTTCAGGGCTAACAAAGCAGCCATAACCAGATCATGCAGGTTCATGAGCATCACCTCCTTCCTCTCGGAAGGAGAAAAGACCTGCTCCCTCCGAAGTCGGAAGGAAGCAACCGCCACCGGCAGGCAGTGCCTGCACCCAACAGAATCTGCCGGGTACAAACGCTTTCTGCCTTGCGTCTGTCGCAACAAAACGATATGCGCTTCGTTGCGTGGTGTTTCCAAGGTCACGGGTAAACGTGACTTTTCTATTATACAAATAACCGCCGCCGATGTCAACCCCTTATCCGCAAAAAAAGACAATCTGTCCGGCGATCCCCCTCCGAAACCGAAAAAACTTCCCTGCGCGGTAATCGCCGAAGAAGTCTGTAAGAAACTCTTGCAGACCAAATCGGCGGTTGCCGCGCAGGGAAGTTCGGGGGTGGGAGAGGGGATTGGGAAGAGGGCGACCCTCTACGAAAGGGGGTCGCCCTCTTCCCGAGGTCTTTCTTCCCGTCCGACCTCGGTTCGCATCTTACGCCATAGCGTTGATCTTTTTGGTGAACTGGCTCTTCTTGTGAGCCGCGGCGTTCTTATGGATGATTCCGTAAGCCGCTGCCTGATCGATCTTCTTCACCGCTGCCTTGTACGCAACCTGAGCCGCTTCCTTGTCGCCGGAAGCCACAGCCGCGTCAAACTTCTTGATCTCGGTTTTCAGAGCGGTCGTGTGCATTTTGTTCTGCAGGGTCTTGACCTTGATCACCTTGACTCTTTTCTTTGCGGATTTGATATTCGGCATCAGTCTTTACCTCCCTCTGTATTTTCCGCTTTTTGCGGAATGGAATGGTATGCCTGAAAACGGCGCCTGAGAGGGTGCGCTCGGTTTTCATCCATATACCCTGATATTGTACCATACTTTTTTCCGAATTGCAAGAGCTTTTTCAAAAAAAATCCTGCTTTTTTGAGATTTTCGGCGATTTTTTCTTTGTGGATTTTGCCAAAGCCGGAGGGAGACCGCTTGTGAAATGGAATTTTCTTCCACGAATGAGGCGGGAAACGGACGTCCGGGCACGCCTTTTTGCGCCTATAAAATGAAAGAAGAAAATTTTTTCGGGGAAATTCGTCCGAAAGACTTGACAAATCGAAAAAAAGATGGTAAAATAGTAAACTGCATTATAATCGCCTGTAGTATGCGACCGCGCGATTTTGCCGACAAAAATCGGCATGGCAGATTGCACAAAAGCGGCGCTCCCGAATCGGCTGTTTTCGGCGCGGGCGGTGGGCGGGTTCGACGGCTGTCGGTCGACCCGACCGTTTTCCGGGGATTCCCCAATTATCTGAATGGAGTGATGGAATCAATGATCGAATTAAAAGAGCAGAGACTTGGTCAGAACGTCAGAAAGAGCTTTGCCAGATCCCGCTTCGACTATCCGCTTCCGAATCTGGTCGAAATTCAGACCAAATCCTACAAGTGGTTTCTTGACGAGGGGCTACGCGAGGTTCTGCATGACGTTTCGCCGATCAGGGACTTTTCCGGCAACCTCGAGATCGAATTCATTGACTACTCCCTTGACACCGAAAACCCGAAGTATCCGGTTGAGGAGTGCAAGGAAAGAGACGTCAACTTTGCCGCGCCGCTGCGGGTCACGGTCCGCCTGACCAACAAGGCGACGGGAGAGGTCAAAGAAAACGAAATTTTCATGGGCGATTTCCCGCTGATGACCGAAACGGGTACGTTCGTCATCAACGGCGCGGAGCGTGTCATTGTTTCCCAGATCATCCGTTCCCCGGGAATGTACTATTCCTCGGAGATCGACAAGGCGGGTAAAAAGACCTATGCAACCACGGTCATCCCGTACAGAGGCGCGTGGTTGGAGTATGAGGTCGACGCGAACGGCGTGATGGCTGTCCGCATCGATAAAACCAGAAAAGTTCCGCTGACCATGTTCCTCCGCGCCCTCACCTTCGAAAGCGGTGAGACGCTGGAAACGCGGGAGCAGATCTATGAGAAGTTCGGCGAGGACGACAGACTGACGCTGACCTTCGAGCGCGACGAGAGCGAGGAACTGGCAGCCGCAAACCGCTCTGCCGTCAGCGTGGAAGCCATCAAGGAAATCTACAAGAAACTGCGCCCGGGCGAACCGCCGATCGAAGAAGCGGCGAAGACCCTCCTGCATAACTATTTCTTCGACCCCAAGCGTTACGACATTGCCGCCGTGGGTCGGTATAAGTACAACAAGAAAATGGCGATCCACAGCCGGATTGCCAACCGCCGCGCGGGCGAGACCGTCGTCAGCCCCCTGACCGGCGAGGTGCTTGCAAACGAGGGCGACGTCATCAACCGCGACCTTGCCTTTGCGATCGAGCGTGCGGGCGTGAACGAAATCACGATCCGGCTCGACAACGGCGACAAGGTGAAGGTCATCGGCAACAACACGCTCGAGCCGGAGTATGTCCTCGGCTACGACCTGACCGACTGCGGCGTGCGGGAAAAGGCAAGCATTCCCGTGCTGTGCGAACTGAAGGAACAGTTCGGCGACGACGTGGAAGGGCTGAAGGAAGAGGCGCGCCGCAGAATTGCGGATCTCTGCCCGAAGCACCTGACCTGCGCGGACATCTTCGCTTCGATCAGCTACCTGATCGACCTGATGCACGACGTGGGAAGCGTGGACGATATCGACCATCTGGGCAACCGCCGCATCCGTTCGGTCGGCGAACAGCTTCAGAATCAGCTCCGCATCGGCTTTACCCGGATGGACAAGATCATCAAGGAGCGCATGACCACGCAGGACAACGAGAAGCTGACCACCCAGTCGCTGATCAATATCCGTCCCGTGACCACTGCCATCCGCGAGTTCTTCGGATCGAGCCAGCTGTCGCAGTTCATGGATCAGAACAACCCGCTTGCGGAACTTTCCCACAAGCGCCGTCTGTCCGCGCTGGGCCCCGGCGGTCTGTCGCGTGACCGCGCGTCATTCGACGTCCGTGACGTCCACTACACGCAGTACGGCCGTATCTGCCCGATCGAATCTCCCGAAGGACCGAACATCGGTCTGATTTCCTACCTGACCACCTATGCCAAGATCTCGGATTACGGCTTTATCGAAGCCCCTTACCGCAAGGTGGAGCATATCACGAATCCCGACGGAACTGTTTCCCACCACGTCACCGACGAGGTGGTGTACATGACCGCCGATACCGAGGATCACTACATTGTGGCGCAGGCGAACGAGCCGCTTGACGGAAACAACTGCTTCGTCAACCAGAAGGTTACGGGTCGTGAAAAGACCGAGTTCGTTGAAGTCGACCCCGCAATGATCGACTACATGGACGTTGCGCCGAAGATGCTGGTGTCGGTTGCCTCGGCAATGATTCCGTTCCTGGAAAACGACGATAACACGCGTGCGCTGATGGGCTCGAACATGCAGAAGCAGGCAGTGCCGCTGATGGTGAGCGATTCGCCGATTGTCGGAACCGGTATGGAGTACAAAGCGGCGCTCGATTCGGGTGTTGTGGTAACGGCACAGCGCGCGGGTACGGTAGAGCGGGTGCAGGCGGACGAAATCCGCATTGTCACCGACAGCGGAATGAAGGATATCTATCCGCTCATCAAGTTCAAACGGACCAACCAGGGCACTTGCTACAATCAGCGCCCGATCGTCAGGAAGGGCGAGCGGGTTGAGGAGGGACAGGTCATTGCGGACGGTCCCGCAACCTACCACGGCGAGGTGTCGCTCGGCAAGAACGCGCTGATCGGCTTCATGACGTGGGAAGGCTACAACTATGAGGACGCGGTTCTGCTGAACGAAAAACTGGTGCGCGACGACGTTTACACGTCGCTCCACATCGAGGAATATACGCACGAAGCGAGAGAGACCAAGCTCGGGCCGGAAGAGATCACGCGCGAAATCCCGAACGTCGGCGAGGACGCGCTGAAAGACCTTAACGCCGAGGGTATCGTCAAGAGAGGCACGGAGGTGCGCTCGGGCGACATTCTGGTCGGTAAGGTCACCCCGAAGGGCGAGACCGAACTGACGGCGGAGGAGAGACTGCTCCGCGCCATCTTCGGTGAGAAGTCGAGAGAAGTCAGAGACACGTCTCTCAGACTGGCGCACGGAGAATCCGGCATCGTGGTGGACGTCAGAGTCTTTTCGCAGGAGGCGGGCGACGAACTTCCCGCGGGCGTGAAAAAGGTCGTAAAGGTTTATATCGCGCAGAAGCGGAAGATTTCCGTGGGAGACAAGATGGCAGGCCGTCACGGCAACAAGGGCGTCGTGTCGCGCATTCTGCCGCCCGAGGATATGCCGTTTTTGCCGGACGGAACGCCGCTTGACATCGTGCTCAACCCGCTCGGCGTGCCGTCGCGTATGAATATCGGACAGGTGCTGGAAGTGCACCTCGGCATTGCTGCAAAGAAACTCGGCTGGAAGATCATGACACCGGTCTTTGACGGCGCGCACGAGAAGGACATTCTGGAGTGCCTGAAGATGGCGGGACTGCAGCGCGATATCTTCCCGCTTGAGAATCCCGAGGGCAAGGCGCTGTTCGAGGCGACCGTGAATGAGGAAACCGGAGAAGAGAGCCTGCGCGAGCTGACCCCCGAAGATCGCGAGAATGCCGAACTGATCGACAGACTCCGCGCCGAGAAGCGGCTGAAGATTCTGGACGGCAAGACCATTCTTTACGACGGCCGGACGGGCGAGCCGTTCGATAACCCCGTAACGGTGGGTATCATGTACTACCTGAAGCTCCACCACCTCGTGGACGATAAGATTCACGCGCGTTCCAACGGTCCGTACTCTCTGGTTACGCAGCAGCCTCTGGGCGGCAAGGCGCAGTTCGGCGGACAGCGTTTCGGAGAAATGGAAGTCTGGGCGCTCGAGGCTTACGGCGCGGCTTACACGTTGCAGGAGCTGCTGACGGTGAAGTCCGACGATATCAACGGACGCCGCCGCGCTTACGAAGCGATTATCAAGGGGCAGAACATCCCCACGCCGGGCATTCCCGAATCCTTCAAGGTGTTGGTCAAGGAGTTGCAGTCTCTGGCACTGGATGTGCGCGTGCAGGATAAGAACGGCAACGAGATTGATTTGTCCGAACTTTGCGTGGAGGACGACCCGTACCCGATCAGCCGCGTGGACGCGTCGGCAATCGCCGAGGCGCTGAACAAGTCGGGCGATGAGGACGAGTTGGAGGATTCCAACCAGATCCTTGACGAGGACGGCAATCCGATTGAGGATGACGAGACCGAAGAGGACGACGAGCTGTTCGGAAAAGAAGAGGACGACGCCTACGGAACCGAGTTTTTCGATGACGGCGACGGCGACGGAGCCGATGAGTAATTGTGTTGCAGAGGGAGATTAACGGTGGAGAATAAGGAATTTTATTCGATCAAAATCGGTCTGGCTTCCCCCGAGATGATTCGGGAGTGGTCCTACGGCGAGGTAACCAAGCCCGAGACCATCAACTACCGGACGCTCAAGGCCGAAATCGGCGGTCTGTTCTGCGAGCGGATTTTCGGGCCGACCAAGGACGGCGCCTGCATGTGCGGAAAGTACAAGAATTCGCACAGCAAGGAAGTCATCAAGTGCGAGAAGTGCGGCGTGGACGTAACCACCAAAAAGGTTCGCCGCGAGCGCATGGGGCACATTGAACTGGCTTGTCCCGTTTCCCATATCTGGTATTTCAAAGCAGTTCCGTCGCGGATGGCGCTGGTGTTGGATATGTCCCCGAAGGCGCTGGAACAGGTGCTGTATTTCGCGGAAAACGTGGTGCTGGATCCCGGCACCACCCCGCTTGAGCGCGGAATGGTTCTGAATGAAAAGACCCTGCGCGAGAATCAGGAGCTGTATGGCGAAGACGCGTTCCGCGTCGGCATGGGCGCGGAGGCGATCAAGGAGCTGTTGCAGAGCATCAACGTGGAGGAAACCTGCGCGTCGCTCAAAGAGGAGCTGAAAACCGCGTCGGGTCAGAAAAAGACCCGCGTGATCAAGCGGCTTGAAGTGATGGAAGCCTTCCGCAAGTCGGGCAACCATCTGGATTGGATGGTACTGGACGTGATTCCGGTCACGCCTCCCGACATCCGTCCGATGACCCAGCTGGACGGCGGACGGTTTGCGTCCTCCGACCTCAACGAGCTGTACCGCCGCGTGATCGCGCGGAACAACCGTCTGAAGAAGCTGATGGAGATCCGCACGCCCGAAATCGTGGTGCGGAACGAGAAGAGAATGCTGCAGGAAGCCGTTGACGCGCTGATCGACAACGGCAAGAGAGGAAAGCCGGTTACGGGCGCTTCCAACCGTCCGCTCAAGTCGCTTTCCGAGATGCTGCGCGGTAAGCAGGGACGTTTCCGTCAGAACCTGCTCGGCAAGCGCGTGGACTATTCGGGACGTTCGGTTATCGTGGTCGGTCCGAATCTGAAGATTTACCAGTGCGGTCTGCCGAAGGAAATGGCAATCGAGCTGTTCAAGCCGTTTGTCATCAAGCGGCTTGTGGAAATGGGCAAGGCGACCAACGTCAAGGACGCGCAGAAGAAGATCGACCGTGCCTACGACGCGGCGAATGCCTGCGTGTGGGACGCGCTCGAGAACGTCATCAAGGAGCACCCAGTGCTTCTGAACCGTGCGCCGACGCTGCACCGTCTGTCGATTCAGGCGTTCGAGCCGATTCTGGTTGAAGGAAGAGCCATCAAGCTGCACCCGCTGGTCTGCCCCGCGTTCAACGCGGACTTCGACGGCGACCAGATGCCGGTTCACGTGCCGCTGTCCGCAGAGGCACAGGCAGAGGCGCGCTTCCTCATGCTCTCCGCCAACAACCTGCTCAAGCCTATGGACGGTAAGGCGGTCACTGTCCCGTCGCAGGATATGATCCTCGGCGCATACTACCTGACCATGGAAAAGGCGGGTGAGCCGGGCGAGGGCGGAATTTACCGCGATTTCAACGAGGCGATGTGCGCATACCAGAACGGCGTTCTCGGTCTGCACGCGCCGATCCGCATCCGCGTGACCAAGGAGTACGAGGGCAAGAAGTCCTCGGCGGTCATCGACGCAACGCTCGGACGTCTGATTTACAATCAGGCGATTCCGCAGAACCTCGGCTTTGTCGACCGCACCAAGCCCGGAAACGAGTTCCGGCTCGAGGTCGATTTCATCGTCAAGAAGAAGCAGCTCGGTCAGATCATCGACCGCTGCATCCGCTATAACGGTCCTGCGGTCTGCGCGGATATGCTGGACGCGATCAAGGCGATGGGCTACAAGTATTCGACCCGCGCGTCCTTCTCGATCTCGGTTTACGACATGACCATTCCGAAGGAAAAGTCGGAAATCATCGCGGCGGCGCAGAAGCAGGTCGACGTTCTGAACGAATACTACCGCATGGGTCTGTACTCGGGCGAAGAGCGCTACAACGCGGTCATTCACCTCTGGGAGAACACCACGGCGCAGGTTACGGCAAAGCTGCAGGAAAGCTTCAGCCGTTACAACCCGATCAATATCATGTCCGACTCCGGCGCGCGCGGCTCTGTGGAGCAGATGCGTCAGCTGGCAGGTATGCGCGGACTGATGTTCGCAACGAACGGTCGTACCATCGAAATCCCGATCAAGTCGAACTTCCGCGAAGGTCTGAACATTCTGGAATATTTCATGGGCGCGAAGGGTTCGCGTAAGTCGCTGTCCGACACCGCGCTCCGTACCGCCGACTCGGGTTACCTGACCCGCCGTCTGGTGGACGTTTCGCAGGACGTGATCGTCCGCGAGATCAAGTGCGACACGCAGGAAGGCGAGCTTGTCACGGCAGTCACCGAGACCGACGGAAGCATGCTCGAGCCGTTGGCTGACCGTATCACGGGCAGATTCACGATGGGTCCCGTCATCAATCCGGCAACCGGCGAGGTGATGATCGACGACGACGTGATGATTACCGACGACATGGCAAAGCAGATCGACGAGGCGGGCATCACGGCGGTCAACATCCGCACGGTGATTCACTGCCACGCGCGCTACGGTATCTGCGCGCACTGCTACGGCGCGGATCTTGCAAACGGCAAGCTGGTCAACGTCGGCGAAGCGGTGGGTATCATTGCGGCGCAGTCCATCGGCGAGCCGGGTACGCAGCTGACGATGAGAACCTTCCACTCCGGCGGTGTTGCAGGTTCGGATATCACGCAGGGTCTGCCGCGTGTTGAGGAATTGTTTGAGGCGCGTCAGCCGAAGAAGCCCGCAATCATTTGCGAGGTCAACGGTACTGCACGCATTACGACGGGCGAGAACTCCATTCACATGGTTACGGTTACGCCCGACGCGGATCAGCCCGAGGGGGTTGTTCCCGAGGTGAAGGAATACCAGATTCCCTACGGCACGAAGCTGGCGATCAGAAACGATCAGCATCTGGAGATCGGTCAGTCGATCACCGAAGGCAACAAAGCGCCTGCCGACATCATGCGGATTCTCGGACTGGATGCGGTTTACTCGTACCTGATCCGCGAAATCCAGAAGGTGTACCGTTCGCAGTCCTGTAACGTCAACGACAAGCACATCGAGATCATTGCCCGTCAGATGACGCGCAAGATGGTGATTGAGGACGGCGGCGACACCGGGCTTCTGGTCGGTTCTCGTGTGGACGCGGGCGAATTCGAACGCGCGAACGACGCGGTCAAGGCGCGCATTGCGAACGGCGAAGAGGGACTGCAGCTTGCAAAGGGCAGTGTCATTCTGCTCGGTATCACGAAGGCTTCTCTCCAGACCGAATCGTTTATGTCTGCGGCGTCCTTCCAGGAGACCACGAAGGTTCTGACCGAGGCTGCCATTGAAGGCAAGACCGACTACCTGCGCGGCTTGAAGGAAAACGTTATCATCGGCAAGCTGATTCCTGCCGGAACCGGTATGGAATGCTACAAGGGTGTTGGCGTTCGTAAGTCTGAGGTAGTTTGAATAGGATAAGGAAGACCTTGGAGGCGCAGGGAGACCCCTTTCGGAGGGGTCTCCCTACCCTC
>URHR01000045.1 GCA_900547725.1 uncultured Eubacteriales bacterium | reverse complement strand
GCTTTTGGGGAGTGGCGGGGATATGGGGGAAGCTTTGGGTTTGGGCGGGAGGTACGAATTTCTTGAAGCGTGCGGCTTCGCGCTCCTTTGGTGGGAGAACCGATGCGGTTCATTTCATCGAGTACCTCATCCCACCACTTTTTTGATGTTTTCATAAGAAATGAAAAGGCTTGCCAATAACAAGAAGGCGTTTGGTAAAATTCGCTATGATACTATAAATCTTTAGTTTCAGAACATAGGAGCGTTTATGAGAAAGTCGTGTTTTATCGTTTTAATTCTACTGTCTGCTTGTATCGGTTTATCATCATGTAAGGGCATAAACCGTGGAGAAGGTTATGTATTCCAATGGAGCAAAGACGCTAACTATGTTGTAATGACAATATCCGACACAGAATATATCCATTTTCTGATGGATAGCGGCATAGGCGAATGGGTAAACGGTACCGACATCTCCCTCATTTCGATTGGTAGTGTTTATCAACCTATAAGGAATGCAAATGCATATCGTATGTTTTGTTACAAGAGCAGAAATGATTCCGATTTATCTAGATTGTTTTTGGGATTCGATGTTTCCGAAAACACAAGTTCAGAATCATTTTATCTAAGCAATCCTGACCGTAAAAAAGGTATTATTCACATTAGGAATGAATCAACTGGAAATGTCATCTATGCGTCAAAAGTTGAAACATCTTATCGAGAAAGCATTGCTTTTTCTATCACTTCTTCTGAATGGAAAGAATTCATCAATTATAATGATTCCACAGTATATCGGTCACTGGAGCACACGTTTTGGTATTCTCCCAGCACCAATGTTGGCGAGTGGAATGTCAACGACAAAAAAATACCGATAGAGATTGAATTGTTACCATACGGTCCAGGACTAAAGGTTTATGATGTAAGTAGCGAAGAAAAAAAGCTAATTTTATATGCTTCCGGCACTTTATCTAACACTGACACCTTAATTCTTGATTGCATCAAAGGAGATATGTTTTACAACAATTCAGTGGATTCCATAACTTTAACAAAAACAACGAAATAAGTCCTGTTTGGGAGCGACCGATTTGTTTATGTAAACCCGAGGACTTGGGGTAAACAATTATGATTGAACGAATCAACAATCTATCCGACATGACATTTTAAAAAGTTCCAAACGCCCCCGCCCACCAAGCGAGCGCGACAGCCGCACCCACCCCAAAAATCCCCTCCCGAACTACAAAAAAACTTCGCTGAGCCGAATCTCATTCCCACATACAGAGACCCACCCCGCGCAACGCCGCGCAGTCGGGCAACCTGATATGCACTGTGAATGAGATTCGGCTCAGCGAAGTTCGGGGGTGGGTGAGGGGCTTGGGGAGAGGGCACACCCCTCCGAAAGGGGGGGCGCCCTCTCCCCAAGGTCTTAACTCAACCTATCAATCTCCCTAAGCTCGTCCGGCGAAAACGAGACGTTGCCAAGGGCGGCGAGGTTGTCGAGAATCTGCTCGGGCTTTGAAGCACCGATCAGAACCGAAGTCACAGCGCCGTCGCGAAGATCCCAAGCCAAAGCCATCTGCGCCAAAGACTGGCCACGCGCCGCGGCAATATCGGCAAGTCCCCGAATCTGCGACAGGCGCTCGGGGGTCAGCGCGTCCGCATGCAGGAATCTGCCGTCGGTCGCAATGCGGCTGTCTGCGGGAATGCCCTTGAGATAGCGATCCGTAAGCAGTCCCTGCGCCAGAGGACTGAACGCAATGATGCCCTTGCCGAGCCTGACCGCGGTCTCCTTTAACCCGTTGCGCTCAATCGTGCGGTCAAAGATCGAGTAGCGGTTCTGGTTGATGATGAACGGGCAGCCCAGATCGGTCAGAATCGCGCAAGCCGCCTCCAAGCGCGCCCCGTCGTAGTTGGAAAGCCCCGCATAGAGCGCCTTTCCGCTTCTCACAGCCTGCGCAAGCGCACCCATCGTCTCTTCAAGCGGCGTTTCGGGGTCGGGGCGGTGGTGGTAGAAAATGTCCACATAATCAAGCCCGAGCCGCGAAAGGCTCGCGTCAAGACTGGAAAGCAGATACTTTCGGCTTCCCCAGTCCCCGTAAGGACCATCCCACATCGTGTAACCGGCCTTCGTGCTGATAATCAGTTCGTCACGGTAAGCGCCGAATTCTTCGCGCAGAATGCGCCCGAAATTGCGCTCCGCCGCACCCGGTTCAGGCCCGTAGTTGTTGGCAAGGTCAAAGTGTGTGATGCCGTGGTCAAAAGCCGTGAAGCAAAGCGCTTTCATGTTTTCAAAAGGGGAGGTGTCGCCGAAGTTGTGCCAAAGACCGAGTGAAACGGCGGGGAGCTTCAATCCCGATGCGCCGCAACGGTTGTAGATCATGTCGGTATAACGGTTTGCATCTGCAGTGTACATGATAATCGCTCCTTTTTTAATTTTTAATTGTACCGGAACAGAATTTTCTGAATGTCCGCGTCAAACATATTCGATTGTGTGACCGTCGTCATGTCGGTTGCGATTTCGGCAGAGCCGATGTCATCGCCCGAGGCAAGGAGCGCCGCGTTCCGAACGCCGAGATAGCCGATGGCAAACGGATTCTGCACGATCAACGCGTCCATTTCGCCGCATTCCAACTGTCCGACCGAGCGGATGTTGGAGTCAAACCCGACGCCGCGGACACGGTCTGCGCACCCAAGCGTATGGATTGCATTTCCGATCCCAAGAGTCATCCATTCATTGAAGCCGACCAGAACATTGATCTCGGGATGCGCGCGGAGCAGTTCTTTCGCGCAGGCGGTGGCGCTTTCCTCGTTGCTGTCGGCGGTGACCGTGGCAACAATCTCCGCATTCGCAAGGCCTGCAAGATAGGTGCGGAAGCCTTTCTCACGCCGCCGTCCGTTTGCGGTGTCGGTCATGTAGTTGACCAACCCGATGCGGATTTTTGCACCGTCCGCAGGCGTGAAATCCACAGCCGCCCGCGCCGCCGCAACGCCCGCTTCATCGTTGTTTGTTCCGATGAATTGGCTGACAAGCGCGCTGTTAACGCCGCTGTCAATGGCAATGACCTTTGTGCCGCTCCGCACGGCGGCGTTCACGGCGGCGGCATTTTTGTCGTAGTCGATCGCGGAGAGGACGATTACATCCGCGCCGTTCTGAACCGCGTCCGCAATCATGCGGTTCTGCGCTTCAAAATCCTCCTCGTTTTCAGGTCCTTCAAAGGTTACGGAAACGTTGTATTCGGTTGCAGCCGCCTCCACGCCGCTCTTCACCGCGTGCCAGAAGTCCGAGTCCACTGCCTTGACGATGACCGCAATCCGGGTGACCGTTCCGCCGCTTTTCCGACAGGCGGCAAGCGGAAAGCAGAGCAGAAGAAGCGCCAAAAGAGCGGCAACGCATTTGTTTGTGTGCTTCATGGCTGTTCCTCCTCGTCGGTGATTTTCGGAATGCGGACGGTTACAACCGTGCCGACATCCTGCTCGCTTTTCAGCGTGATGCCAAAGCGCTCGCCGAAGCGGATTTTCAGACGGTCGTTGACGTTCTTGACCCCGATTCCGCCCGAATCGCTCCGCGCTTTTTGCAGGATTTTCCGACATTGCTCGGGGGTCATGCCAACGCCGTTGTCGGAAACGGTAATCAGAATATCGTTCGGGTTATCCGCCGCTTCGTGAACCGAAATGACGATCTCTCCCTCGTCCACCATGCGGTCAATGCCGTGGTAGATCGCGTTTTCAATCAGCGGCTGAATCGTGATCTTGTTGCACAGGTAATGCCCGAGATGTTCGTCAACATCAAAACGGTAGGAGAACTGGTCGCGGTAGCGGAAACTCTGAATCACCAGATAGCTCCGCGCGTGCTCCAATTCATCCGAGAGCGGAATCAGTTCATGCCCGCGACTGATGCTGATGCGGAACAGCTTTGCAAGCGCCCGCACCATCCGCGCGGCGTCCTCGGTTTTGCCCCGTTCGCACATCCACTGAACCGAATCGAGTGTGTTGTAAAGAAAATGCGGGTTGATCTGCGCCTGAAGCGCTTTCAGTTCGGTCATGCGCAATTCGGTTTCCTCGCGGCGGATCTCTTCCATCAGTTCCAGAACCCGCGCGGTCAGATGTCCGAAACTGTCGGAAAGCGTTTGGAGCTCGGTTACCGCAGTCGGGGGAGCCGTATAGCGAAAACTGTCGGCGGCGGATTCAAACCGTTTCATTGCGCCCGCCAATTCGCGCACGGGGCGATTGACAAAGCGGGAATAAACCAACAGCACCGCGCAGAGAATGACCGCACTGCACCCCAGAGAGATCGCAATGCTCCCGAGGATCTGCGTCCGCCTCTCAACCGCCACCTCATCGGTGAAACTCACGCCCACAACGCGCCAGTCGCTGTCCGCAACGGTGCGGATGGAGTAAATCCGATCCCGTTCGGTGTGTGTGCCGTCCGAAAGCGAGGCAATGTAGGCGGTGTTCTCATCCCGCAAGCCCGAGAAGATCAGCTGCTGTTGCGGATGATAGACAGAAGTGCCCTCGCTGTCCATGAGATAACAGTAACCGTGCCGTCCCACGCCGACCTTGTCGATGTACCCCGCAAGCTCCGAGAAGCCGAAGTCGATTGCAATGAAAGCGCCTGTGGAGAAAACGGGTTCCTCCGTGCGCACGGCGAGCGTTACCACCCATGGATAAACGCCCTCGAATAAGGTCTGCACATGCGGCGCGGAAAGCGCGAAACCGGAAGCGGATTCAAGCAGCGCGCGGTTGAAGGAGAGGTCGCGCAGGGGCGTTTCCTTGCGGGCGTCTCCGCTTCCCACGGTGACCGCAATTCCGCCGTCGCGGTCGTAGACCGTCACGGCAAAAATCTCGCGCTCAACCGCCGTCAGCGCGGCAATGCGGGCGGAAAAATCCGCGGTGGTCGCGCATTCGCGCACCATGCCGCTGATGGCGGTCAGTTTGGCTTTCATTCCGTCCAGCCGGTTGCCGACCTCCGTAGCGGTCTGTTCCACCGCCTGCCCGGCATTGACCTGTGCGTCCTGCAGAACCGTTTTGCTGTAAACGCTTGCGAATACCGCAATGCAGACGCTTACCGAAATCAGCACGGCAAGCGTGACCGACAACAGCGTAATGGTGCGCAGACGAACCGTCGGATGGCTGTGCGGATGTTTTCCGGTTCGCATATCGAACCTCCTTCAGGATGGGTCTCCCGCTGCAGTCTGCCGAATGCGGTTGGGGGACTCTCCGTAGAATTTTTTGAAACAGTAGCTGAAATAATGCTGATCGCTGTAGCCGCAACGCTCGGTGATCTCCGCAATCTTCATGTTGGAGCAGAGCAGCATATCGTGCGCCGCCTGCATCCGTCGCTCGGTCAGAAGCGTGATGAAATTCTTCTTCCGAACTTTCTTGATGAGCGCGCTGAGATAGTTCGGGCTGACCGCCAACTCGTTGCTGACTCCGACCAGAGACAGACTCTCGTCGGAAAAGCGTTCGTCGATGATCCGAACCACGCGGTCGCACAGCACCTCGGATTCGCGTTTACGGGATTGCGTAATCAGGGTCTGCGCGCGCATACAGAAGTCAAGAATCTCCGACTTGGTCGCCTCTTCCGTGCTGTTGGCGGTAATGCGGGAGAAGAGCGGATTTGAGGAGAGCAGACGGAACGCGTCGGGACGGTCGGAAACCGAACTGACAACGCGGCAAACCGTTGCAATCATCTGAATGACCAACAGATTGGCGTTTTCGCGCGTTCCGGAACGGTAAAGCCCTTCGACGAAGTCGTCCAACTGCTCCTGTGTTCCGACTTTGAGCAATTGTTCCAACAGGACCACCGCCTTTTCGGCTTGGTCGATGGCAAGTTCCTCTTTCTTTTCCTCGTCGTCGATGAAACGGATGTCGCCCGCGCCGTCCGATGTGTACCGCCGCGCGGTCACCGCCTGAAAATACCCGTTCGAGCATTCCGAAAATGCGGAGAATTCACGGCTTACGCCGATTGTGCAACGCTCGGAAAGCATCCTGCGCGCGGTCTGTACCGTTTCGGTCAGCGGAAGCTCCAACAGGTTGGTCAGAGCCCCGCCTCCGTCGACAACCACCAACGTTACCGCACGGCGGTAGGCGATGATGCTTTCGGTGTGCACCCCGTGGCGCGCAAACAGATTGTCGATGAATTCGGCGTGACGGTTGTTGGCAACGTAATTTCCGTCGGCAGCCTTGAATTTCGATACCAGAAAACAGAAACGCGGAGCGGAAATCCCGGACGGGACAATTCCGAGGCTCTGCGCTTTCGCAAGCAGATCCGCGTCGTCCTGCTTCAGTTCGTTGACGCCGAGAATCAGCGGCAACAGGAATTCAATCACCCGCAGGCGGTGCAACTGTGCCTCAATGTCGGGGTCTTGGGACGGAAGCAACTGCCCGAGCCGCTCGTCCATCTTCCTGCGGATGTCAAACAGCGCCGCCGACAGCTCGTCCGAAGAGATCGGCTTGAGCAGATAGCTGATGATGTTGTAGTCGATTGCCTCGCGCGCGTACTCGAAGCTGTCGTAGCCGCTGAGAATGACAATCTGCGTTGCGGGGCGCACCTCCCGCACCCGCCGCGCAAGTTCCAGACCCGAGATCATCGGCATCCGGATATCGGTCAGAATCAGGTCAGGCTCAAGCGCTTCAATCAGATCCAGAGCCTCCACACCGTTTTCCGCTTCGCCCACGACCTCAAACCCCGCGTCTGCCCAACGCACGCGCTCAATAATTGCCTGTCGCTGATCCTGCTCGTCATCCACTACAAGGACGGTATAATGCAACGTCATGTCCTCCTTTGACGGATTCGTTCTGCTTTTATTATACCATCTTTTCCGCCAAAAAGCAAGATTCAAAGGAAAAAAAGCGATATTACAGGATGCCACACCGCCTCCAAAATCCAAAAATCCCTGCCCGATAACCGCCGATTTGGTTTGAATCGATTTTATTCTTAAAATCGGCGGTTATCGGGCAGGGAAGTTCGGGGAGAGCAGGAGGGGTGAGGGGAGGGAGAGAGACCCACAGAAAACAGTCTCTCTCCCTCCCCGCGGTCTTTCCGGTTACTTCTCAGCCCACCCTGCGTAAAGGGTCAGGCTGCCCGTGACCACATCGGATTCTATCGCCCACGGAACGGTGCAGGCGCGGTCGGAGTACCACCCCGTAAAGACGTAGCCCTCGCGCGTCGGGATCTGTTCCTGCGGAACTGTTTCTCCGTGCAGAACCCGCACACTCGAAACCGAAGAACCGCCGTTCGTCTCAAAGCTGACCGTGAACCCGTTGTGCGAGATAACAAAGATCATAGCCCCAATCAGAACGATTGCAAGTACCAAAACCAGAATGTTTGCACTCCGTACCGACATTTTGACTTTTGCGTACAGTCCGCCTTTCCGCTTGATTTGGACAGAGTTTTGTTCTTGTTCTTGATTCTGCTTTCTTTCTTCGGTTTCCACGGTCGTTCTCCTTTCAAAAAGAGCAGTGCGGTTTTGCTGTTTGTGCAGTTCGGAATCTCTTATTTCTTCGCCAGATACTTCCGCATATCGATCGCGCAGGCAAAGAGGATGATCAGACCCTTAATGACGTAAAGCATATTCTGGTCGACAGAGAGGAAGTTCAAACCGACGAAAATGATCTGGAGCAGGAATACTCCAACCACAATGCCGCTGATCTTACCCGTGCCACCGACAAAGGACACACCGCCGATGACGCAGGCTGCAATTGCGTCGGATTCGTAGTTCAGACCCGTATTCGCGGCGATAGAGGAGATCCGTGCGCCTTCAATGAAGCCCGTGATACCGTACATCATGCCTGCGAGAACGAACACCAGAATAATGGTCCAGAACACATTTACGCCCGAAACATTCGCGGCTTCCTCATTGGAACCGACCGCAAACATATTTTTACCGAACTTGGTTTTGTTCCAGATGACCCACATCAGCGCGGTCAGGATGATTGCATAGAGCACATAGCGGGGGACAGCCACGCCGCCGATGGTGAATAGCGTGCCGCGCACGAAGTTCGTGTAGGAGGGGTCCAGACCCGAAAGCGTCTGTCCGTTGTTTCCGCCGATCATCAGGTACATCAGGATCAGACCGAACAGAATGAGCTGTGTGGAAAGGGTGACGATAAAGGGGTGGAGCTTGAATTTTGCCACGAAGAAGCCGTTGACCAATCCGATCAGCGCGCCCACGGCAAGAACGATCAGAATCACAACCGGAAGCGGCATGACTCCGAGGTTCGGGAACAGTTTGCTTGAGTAGGTTGTCATCTGCAGGAGCGACGCGGCAATGCAGGCGGTAAGTCCCACCGCGCGACCTGCGGAAATATCAGTACCCGTCAGCACGATCGCTCCGCCGATACCGAGTGCGATCGGCAGTTTCGCGGCGGTCAGGGAAATGATGTTGACGATGGACGACATGGAAAGAAACGCCGGTACACGAATCGCAACATAAATGATTGCGATAAAGATGATGATATACATGGCGTTGTTGAACAGCAGGTCCGTGATGGTCCTGCGCTTGTCCGCCGCAGATTGTGCGCGGAACTTTTCAAACCACAGTGTCAGGCGGTTTTTGCGTTTGATGGTTTCGGTTGGCATATTCCGTTTTTCCTCCGTTATGCAAATTTTGCGGCAAGCGCCATGATCTCTTCCTGCGTAGCCGTTTCTGCGTTGACCTCGCCCGCCAGACGACCGCCGGACATGACAAGGATTCTGTCGCATACGCCGAGCAACTCGGGCATTTCGCTTGAGACCATAATCACCGTTTTGCCCTTTGCGGCAAGGTCGATAATCAATTGGTAGATTTCATATTTTGCGCCCACGTCAATGCCGCGCGTCGGCTCATCGAGCAAAAGCACAGTCGGGTCGGTCAGAAGCCAACGTCCGAGAATGACCTTCTGTTGGTTTCCGCCCGAAAGCGAGCGGATTTTTGTTTCCTGATTCGGCGTCTTGACGTGCATCGACCGGATGACCTGCTCGGTGCTTTCGCGCCGTTTCTTTTCGCTTAAAAACGGACCGACGCGATCCTTGTCAAGGCTGGAGATTGTGGCATTTTCGCGGATGTTCAGAATTCCGAAGATACCCGTGGCGCGCCGCTCTTCGGTCAGAAGGGCAAAGCCGTTGCGGATGGATTCCCGCGCCGAGCGATTCCGAACGACCCGCCCGTCCAGCGTAATGGTTCCTTCCTTCCGTGTTGCTGTACCGTAAAGCGTTTCGAGCAATTCGGTTCTGCCGGAGCCGTCCAGACCGGCGATACCGATGATCTCGCCTCGCCGTGCATGGAACGAAACATCGCTCAGCTTATTGTACATGGCGGTCATATGCTCCACTTTCAGAAGCACATCGCCTGCCTGATTGGTTTTCGGGGGATAGACGTTGGTCAGCTCCCGTCCCACCATCAGTTTGATAATTTCGTCGGTTGTCAGATCCTTTGCGTTGCGGGTGGCAATCCACTTTCCGTCGCGCATGACCGTAACCTCGTCCGAAATCTCCAGAATTTCCTTCATTTTGTGCGAGATATAGATAATCGCGCAGCCTTCGTCGCGCAGCATATTGATGATACGGAACAGATGTTCCACCTCGTCCTCGGTCAGCGAGGAGGTCGGTTCATCGAATACAATGACCTTCGCGTTGTAGGAGACCGCCTTTGCGATTTCCACCATCTGGCGTTGGGAGACCGGCATTTTGCTCATCACGGTTCGCGGGTCCACATTCACGCCGAGGCGGTCAAACAGCTCCTTGGTCGCTTGGTACATCTTTTTTTCACTTGTAAAGGGAAGTCCGCGTGCAACGGTAGGGAAGCGCCCGAGCCACATATTGTCCATTACGTTGCGCTTGAGCGCCTGGTTCAGCTCCTGATGCACCATGGCAACGCCGTTTTCCAACGCTTCCTTGGCGTTTTTGAAATTGACTTCCTTGCCGTCCAGATAAATATGACCGCTGTCCTTGGCATAAACGCCGAACAGGCATTTCATCAGCGTGGATTTACCTGCGCCGTTTTCGCCCATCAGTGCGTGAACCGTGCCTGCTTTCACGGTCAGGCTGACGCGGTCAAGTGCTTTGACTCCGGGGAAAGATTTTTCGATTTCTTCCATGCGGAGAAGCACCGGTGCCGCAGTTGTTCGTTCAGTAGTTTCGTTCATACAGAGGAATCCTGCCTTTCCGGATGGATTTCTGCCGGAGCGGCTGAAAAGCCGCTCCGGTGTGTGGGTTTATGATCTGATTCTTTTATTCGCCGAGATAGGTTGCGTAGGGGATATTGACTCTCCATGTGCCGACAACATTCTCAGCCGTAATGCCCTCAAAGAAGGACTTGCTGTTCAGCATATTCTGCGCGATGGTGGAGATGGCTTCTGCCATACCGGCGGCATCCTGCTTGATGGTTCCGACCATCGAACCTTCCTTAATCGCGTTCTTCGCAGCCTCGGTTGCGTCAACGCCGAACACGGGGATCAGCTTGCCGCCTTCCTTGTTGTAGCCCTTGGTCTGAAGGGAAGTGATCGCGCCGAGCGCCATCTCGTCGTTGTTGGCAATAACCAACTCGATCATGTTTCCGTTTCCTTCGTTGAACTGGCTCAGGTTGGTGTTCATATAGTCCGTTGCCGCAGCGGAGGACCACTGACCGTTCTGGTCAACCTGATACTTGTTGGCGTTGTGGCTGTCGAAGAACACCAGCTCGGACTTGCCTGCCGCAGTCAGGATCTTGTTTGCGTCCTCAACCGCGTACTGGGTGCGGGCGATCGCCTCCATGTTGCCTTCCTGACCCTTGAACATTGCGTAGCTGATCTTGCCGTCGCCGTTCAGGTCGAGCTTGTCGTAGTTCTTAAGCACATAGTCGCCGATCATCTTGCCCTGCAGGTGACCTGCTTCCTCATAGTCTGTTCCGACGAACACGCACTTTTCGTAGGAAGAAACGACCTTTTCGTTAACCGAGCGGTTGAAGAAGATAACGGGCACATTCTTCGCCTTTGCAAGGTCGACGATGTTCTGCGCCGCATCGTCCGATCCGGTGTCAACAACGTTGACGATCAGAAGGCGGGAGTTCTTTGCCAGAGCAGTGGTGATCTGCTCGGTCTGGGTGGTCTGGTTGCCGTTTGCGTCGTAGTTTTGATACTTGAGTCCGGCTTTCTTGAGCATAGCGTCCATCTCGGAACGAACACTGGAAATGTAGGTGTCGCTGTAGGTGTAATAAAAGACCGAAACTTCACCATCGGAGTTGTCTTTCTTGCAGGAGACCAGACCTGCCAGCATGGTCAGCGCGAGAGCAAGGGAAAGGATGAGTGCGAGTTGCTTTTTCATTTGAGTGTACCTCCGTTTTTTTCGACTTTTTGTCGTTGTCTTTATTATATCCCAATTCCACCAAAAAAGGAATGCGTTTTTTTATTTGCTATGTACAAAAAATTACCTGCTTTGAATTTGCATAGTGAGAAGATAATAAAAAGGAAGGTCGCGGGGCAACGCCCTGCGACCTTCCTTTCTATTATTTCCCCACCTTGTAAATCCGGAACAGATCGAGTTTCAGGTCGCGTTGAGAGGGGAGGGTGAGGAGAAAGAGCGCTGCGACGGGGACGGAGAGAAGGGCAAGCGGGACGACGTCGGGGAGAAGGTCGTAGTGCAGAACCGCGGATTGGTTGAGAACGGAGCGGTAAAAGACGGTGAAGAGCCACGGCAGACAGGAGAGGAGCGCGGGGACGAGGGAGAGAAAAACGAAAAAGCCGCGCGCGGGAACAAGAATGCGGTAGAGCCGCTTGCAACGGTTCAGCAGAGGGGATGCGGCGCGCGGAGACAGCGCAACCGAAGCCAGAAGCGCGGTGGAAAGCAGGAAAAGCACGTACCACACCATGAGAAAGCAGGTCAATCCCCAAAAGACAATCATAATGTAGGAAAACCGCACAGCGTCGGGAGAGACGGAAGCCGTGCCGTCCAGCGCCGACAGGCAGGTTTCCCGCAGATTCCCGAGAAACCCGAAGTAGCTGACCGAATCGAACAGCTCCCCGCCCGAGGTAAAGAACAAATGTGGATAAAAGCCCAGAAACAAGGCAAGAATTCCCGTTGGAAAAATCCCGAAATAGGCAACGCGAATCCATGCCGCGCGAGCTTGCGGCGTACCTTTCACGGCTTCACCGCATCGGCGGGCGGAGTCAGTTTGCCCTCCATCAGGAATGCCGCCTCCATATCCGCGCAGACAAGGGCATAGGCAAGCGGGAACATCTCCAGCGCCTTCCCGACATTTCCCGGATCTTCCGTGCCCGAAAAGCCCATGTGGTAACGGATTGCAAATGCTTCTTCACGGGTCAGCCGCAGGAAGCCCGAAACGATGTAAGCCGACTTTTCGCCGTGTCCGTAGGGGAGCGTGTCTTCAATGGTATAGTAGGGAACTGTAACCCAACGCCCGGTTTCGTCCTTCTGGTTGCGCGTGCCGACCTTGTAGAAGTTGGTCTTGCAGACATCGTGCAGGAGCGAGACAATCGCAATGCTTTCGTCGCTGTAGGAAAGCCCGTAGACCTCCTTCATGCGCGGACGTGCCAGAATGTCGCACAGACAGTCGTACACATTCAGACTGTGCTCCAGAAGTCCGCCCTCGTGCGCGCCGTGATAGCGGGTGGAGGCGGGAGCGGTAAAGAAATCCGTTCCCGTGCGGAGGTAGTCGAGCAGTTTGTCAGCGCCCTCGCGGTGAATTTTTTCCTGATAGACAGAAAGGAAACGTTCTGTGTTATTCATTTCGAACCTCTTTTACATAGAATTCCTTTCTATTTTACCACAACTGCGGCGGAAAGTAAATAGGATTTGTAAATTTTCTGATAAAAAGGCAATCCGGGAGAACCGCTCCATGGGGTTTGGTGTTATAATATATACTGGCGTTATTTTTGAATTTGTATGAATGTCGGGAGGCGATAACCGAATGAGAAAAACAAAGATCATCTGCACAATGGGGCCTGCCTGTGCGGACGAGGGCGTGATGGCGGAAATGTTGCGGGCGGGTATGAATATCGCGCGCTTTAATTTCTCGCACGGCGACCATGAATATCACAAAAACATGATGGATACGTTCCGCCGCGTCCGGGATCGGTTGCATCTGCCGGCGGCGGTGCTTCTGGACACCAAAGGTCCCGAAATCCGTCTGCGCACCTTTGCGGGCGGCAAGGCGACCCTGCATCGCGGCGCAACCTTTACGCTGACCACCCGCGAGGTGGAGGGAAACGGGCAGGAAGTCAGCATTTCCTTCCCCTCGCTTCCTGCGCAGCTCCGCCCGGGCATCCGGATTCTTCTGGACGACGGCAAGGTGGCGCTGATGACCAAGGAGATCACGGAGACCGATATCATCTGCTCTGTGGAAGCGGGCGGAACGCTTTCCGATCGCAAGAGCCTGAACATTCCGAATTTCCCGATTGACATGGAGTACCTCAGCCCGCAGGACGAGTCGGATCTGATCTTCGGCATCGAGCAGGACGTGGACTTTGTGGCGGCGTCCTTTGTGCGGCGGAGGGAGGACGTCATTGCCCTGCGCAAGTTTCTGGACTACCACGGCGGACACCGCATCCGCATCGTTGCAAAGATCGAGAACATCGAGGGCGTCAATCACTTTGACGAAATTCTTGCCAACTGCGACGGCATTATGGTCGCGCGCGGCGACATGGGCGTAGAGGTAGAGTTCGAGCGCCTGCCGGGGCTTCAGAAGCGCTTTATCCGCAAGTGCTATCAGTCGGGCAAAATGGTGATTACCGCCACGCAGATGCTCGAATCCATGATTCACTCCACCACGCCGACCCGTGCGGAGATCACCGACGTTGCCAACGCGGTGTTTGACGGAACTTCGGCGGTCATGCTCTCGGCAGAGACGGCGGCGGGGGATCACCCGGCGCTTGTGGTGCGGGTGATGTCGCGCATTGCGGAGCAGGCGGAAGAGGACGCGTTTGAAATGCAGGTCTATCGCGGGATTCCCTATGACATTGACACCTCGGACGTGACAAACGCGATCTGCGATGCGGCAGTCACGACCGCGCGGGACGTTCACGCGAAGGCGATCATTGCGGTAACAACCTCTGGGCTCACCGCGCGCAGGGTGTCGAAATTCCGCCCCTTGCAGACGATTGTTGCGGCAACGCCGTCGGTCAAGACCTTCCACCAGTTGAGCCTTTCGTGGGGCGTTGAGCCTGTTCTGGCGTTGAATCAGGAGGACACCGAGCATTTGTTTGTACACGCGGTGGACTGCGCGAAGCAGATGGATCTGGTCACGGCGGGGGACACGGTGGTTATCACCGCAGGCGTTCCGCTGAAGCAAACGGGAACAACGAACCTGCTCAAGGTGCAGGTCGTGCAATAATAAAGGAGGAACGGTTATGAGTTATCTGGAAGCATTTGAGGCAGTACGGAAGGCGGTCGGCAAGCTGAAAAAGGGCAAGGTAACCGAACATCTGGCGATTCAGGTAAATCTGACGGATGAGCATGGGTCCGGCATTTGCTACATGGAGGCGACAGACGGCGTTTTCCACGCAGAGCCATACGACTACCGCGACCGTGACGCGCTGTTCACGGTAAACAGCGCGGATTTGATTGCGATTCTTTCGGGCAAGTTGGATTTCGACAAGGCAATTGCAGACGGAATCCTGACGGTCGAAGGCGACGCGATGCGCGCGTCCGCTCTGAAACTCGCGATCCCCGCCCCCCGCAAACCGAGGGTGAAGAAGGGGTAAGAAAGACCTTGGAGGGAGAAGGGACCCCCTTTCGGAGGGTGTCCCTTCTCCCTCCAAACCTCCCTCATCCTCCCCGAACTTCCCCACAAGACCCCGCCACCACAAAAAGCGAAACGAAATTTCGCTCGAGTCATGGCGGGGTCTTGTGGGGAAGTTTTGAGTTGGATTGGGAGGTGCGAGTTTTTTGGAGTGTGCGGCTTCGCGCCCGTTTGGTGGGAGGAATGCTTATCAAAAAACGCGTTGGATAAGGAGTTGAAAGTCTTTGAAGGGGGATCTTTCCTCGGAAAGATCCCCCTTCGCATCCTATCGCGGCTTTTTGATTTTCTGCCAATAGTCGGCGGCGGCTTGCTCGGTTTTGTTCGGGGCGGGGACGTAATACTGCGTATCGGCGGGGAGGTCGAGTGGGAGGTAGCGTTGGTCGACGTAATGGTTCGGGTAGTCGTGGGGGTAGAGGTAGCCGCGGAAGAGCGGGCTTTGCAGATGTTCGGGAACGCGAACGCCCTTGCCCGCTTCCACGTCCTGCATGGCGGCGTTTACGGCGTTGTGCGCGGCGTTGGACTTCGGCGCGGTGGCAAGCAGAATCACGGCGTTTGCAAGCGGCAGTCGCGCTTCCGGCATTCCGAGATCCTTTGCGGACTCACAGCACGCGCGGGTGACTGCGGCGGCAAGCGGGTAGGCGAGTCCGATATCCTCGGAGGCGATGACCTGCAGGCGGCGGCAGGCGGAGAGCAGTTCGCCTGCGGACAGGAGTTTGGCAAGGTAAAAGATTGCCGCGTCTGGATCAGAGCCGCGGATGGATTTCTGCAGGCAGGAGAGCAGGTCGTAGTGGATGTCGTCGGAAAGTCCCGTTCCCTGCGGGTGGAAGGCTTCGATGTCGGCTTCGGTCAGCTTATCCTCGGCGGCGTGGTAGGTGTTCTCAAAGAGGACGATGGAATGGCGGACGTCGCCCTGCGCAAGCTGTCCGATTTTTGCCAGAAGTGCGTCGTCTGCGGTTTTATGCTGTCCCGTTTCGTTGTTGAGGTAATCCAGTGCGCGGCGCAGGACGGGGACGACCGCCTGTCCGCTCACGGGTTTGAACTCAAAGACCGAGCACCGTGACATGAGCGCTTTATACACGCAGAAGTAGGGGTTATCGGCTGTTGACGCGATGAGGGTGATTCTTCCGTCCTCGATATATTCCAGCAGGGTTTGTTGTTGCTTCCGGTTGAAATACTGGATTTCGTCGAGGTAGAGAAGCAGCCCGCCCGAGCCGAACAGGTTTGCGGTTTCGGCGATGACGTCCTTCACGTCCGAGAGGCTTGCCGAGGTTGCGTTCAGCTTTCGAAACGTCATGCCCGATTGCTTTGCGATGATTCCTGCGGCGGTTGTTTTTCCCGTACCGGGAGGACCGAAGAAGATCATATTGGTCATTCTTCCGCTTTGGCACATCCGCCTGATTGTGCCCCGCTCGCCGAACAAATGATCCTGTCCGACAATTCCGTCGAACCCGCTCGGTCTGAGCACATCTGCCAGTTGGTTCATATGTGTTTCCTTTCTTAAGACCTCGGGGCGTTGCCCCGAACCCTACTTAGGAAACTTCTTGAAAGAAGTTTCCTAAGAACCTTCAAGAACTTTAAGCAAG
>URHR01000044.1 GCA_900547725.1 uncultured Eubacteriales bacterium | reverse complement strand
CAACGGCTTGCCGTTTCTCTCCGCTACCGGATAGAAATGGTTCAGGTTAGTTAAGAACGGATGGCAAGATGGAATGCGGGGCGCTCCCTGCGGATTGCGCCCCTGCAAAGTGCGTAATCCGTAAAAGGAGAGATTCTGCTGATTCTGCTGATTCTGCTGATTCTGCTGATTCTGCTGACTCAGCTGATTCAGCTGATTCCGTTTGTTCATAGCGGCTTCATATATCGGTGTTATAATAAAGGCATATCAAACGAAAGGACGGCATTCCCATGAAAAAGTTTCTCAAAGTATTCTTCTCCGTTCTCGGCATCATCGTTCTGGTCGCCATCATCGCATGGACGGCGCTCGACATCGCCAAGTACATCGTCTACGCCGACTACTATGAAGGCTACAAGCCTGCCTGCGAAATCCCCGACATCCACAGCGGCTTCACTCCGCAGGGGATTACCTATCTGCCCGCGTCGGACGCTTACCTCCAGTCGGGCTACGACGGGGAGCACCTCGCACTCTACTATGTCAAGGGAACGGATCATAAAAAGCTCCTGCCGCTTGATATGTCGGGCAACCTCGGCAAGGGTCACGGCGGCGGTGTGACCGCAACCGACAGGTACGTTTACATCGCGGGCGACGGCGCCCTGCTCCGCTATGATCTCTCCGGGGTTCTTGCGGCAAAAGCGGGAGACCGGATTACCTGCCTTGAGGAAATCAAAGTCGATAACTCCGCTTCGTTCTGCTTTGCGGACGGCGACAAAATGTATGTCGGCGAATTTTATCGCGCAGGAAACTACGAGATTGAGGATACCACGCACCATTACACCACACCTGAGGGCGAAGAGCACCGCGCCATTGTTTCCTGCTACACCATCCACGATGACGGCACGCTGGAATCCATCCCCGATTATTGGATTTCCGTTCCCGGGCTTGTGCAGGGCTTTGCGGTTTATAACGGCGTGATCGCAATCTCGCGGTCCTGGGGATTGAATTCCTCTTCCATCGAGTTCTACCGCGGTATGGAAGCCACCGATAAAGTCTCCGCCCGCGTGGACTACTCCTCCAAGGCCGTTCCCGTTTATTACATCGGAGAGAAGAACCATATCAAAACCGTTGCAGCTCCCGCATTCAGCGAGGATCTCACAGTGAAGGACGGTCGCCTGATCGTCAGCTTCGAATCCGCCTGCAACAAATACAAAATCGGCAAAATCTTCTTCGCAACCGTCGCAGGTTCTTATCCTTTCCCGTAATCCCCCAAAGGGCTTCTTCCGAGAAGCCCTTCTTTTTTATTTTCAGAAACAACGCTTTGCCGCGTACAGGCGGGTACGCCTGATGGAAGGTTTTGAGGGAGAGGGCGTCCTCTTTCAAGAGGACGCCCTCTCCCTCAAAGGTCTTTCACTTCCTCTGACACTTCCTGCAGAGAACCCGAATCCCGAGCAAAAGGAATATGCCGCAGGTCGCCCCCGCCGTGTCAAGCCAGACGTCCGCCACACTCGGTCCGCGCCCGCTGAAAATCTGAACCGTCTCGTCCAAAAGCGCGCATAACTCGCCCGCAAACCAAATGTTCAGGTAACTTTGAACCGAGCGCCGCCGCTCCAGCCAAAGAAGCCCCGACAGCTCCGCCCCGAGAATGAAGAACTCGGTAAAATGCGCCAATTTCCGCACAAACGCATGGCTGATGCTGTCGCTGTGAAAAATCTCACGAAGCAGATCGGTCACCCATTGACTCTCCCCGTCCGACGCAACCTTCCCGCGCATGGAACGCGACAGAATAAACCCAACCGTAAGCCCGACCAGAACCCACAACGCCGCGCGCCATGTCCGTCGGTCGCGCAGAACCGCTCCCGCTTTTCTCATACGCCTGCGGGAACACCCGCCTCCGCAATCTTCATTTCCTCCGACCTCTGCGCCGTCCGGTTCACTTCCTCCGGGCGGTGGAATGTCGGAACCACCTCGTGCAGCGCCGCCTTTGCGCGCGCATTGTCCTCACCCGAAACCGCCGCGCGCAGAATCGCCAGCTTCTCCGCCAACGCCTCAGGTCCGATCGGCTCGTCCCGCTCGATGAAGATCAGGCGGTTCTCGGTCTTGCCCAATTCCTCGGTCTTGACCAACAGCTCCTCATACAGCTTCTCGCCCGGGCGCAACCCGGTTTCGATGATGTCAATGTCGCGATACGGCTCGTAGCCGCTCAGGCGCACCATGTTCTCCGCCAGATCCAGAATCTTCACGGGTCTGCCCATATCCAGCACGAACAGTTCCCCGTTTTTCGCCATCGCGCCCGATTGCAGAACCAACTGGCTCGCTTCGGGAATCGTCATGAAATAGCGGATAATCCGCTTGTCGGTCACGGTAATCGGTCCGCCGTTCATAATCTGTCGGCGGAACAGCGGAATCACCGACCCCGCGCTTCCCAGCACGTTGCCGAACCGCGTTGCGCTGAAGGTCGTTGTCGTCGACGTGCGGCTGTGGCTCTGCACAATCATCTCGCACATCCGCTTGGTCGCACCCATGACGTTGGTCGGATTGACCGCCTTGTCGGTGGAAACCATCATGAACCGTCCCACGCCGTACTTTTCGGACAGCTCCACCGTGTTGAGCGTGCCGAACACGTTGTTTTCAATCGCCTCGCAACAGTTGTGTTCCATCAGTGGGACGTGCTTGTGCGCCGCCGCGTGCAGAACCACATCGGGGCGGTAGGTTGCAAAAATCTGCTCCAATGCCTCGCGGTTGCAGACCGACAGAATCTCCACCCGCAGATCCAACGCGTCGCCGTAAGCAATCTTCAGCTCCTGCTGAACGTCATATGCGCCGTTTTCGTAAACATCCAGAATCACCAGCCTGCGCGGTTGCATCTTTGCAATCTGACGGCACAGCTCGCTTCCGATGCTTCCGCCGCCGCCCGTAATCAGCACCACCTTGCCGCGATAGAACGCGCCGGTCTTCTCGTCCGCCACCTCAATCGGCTTGCGGAAAAGCAACTCCTCAATGTCAAACTCGCGCAGATGCCGCTTGCCCTCGCCGACCTGCTCCATCACAGGGTAGTCGTAAATCTTTACCTTTCTGCCGAACGCCTTGTAGCGCTCGTAAAGCGCACGCTTCTCGTCCGCGCCCAGACGCGGAAGCGCGAAAATGATCTCCTGTATGCCGAAGTGATCCAGCGTCTCAAGGGTTACGTCCTTTTCATCAATGATCGGCACATTGTAAATCTGTCTGCCGACCTTTTCTTCGTTGGTATCAATAAAGCACTTCGGCACGTAGGACGAAGTAGCGGAGTTCGTCAGCTCTTCCGCCAACGCCACGCCCACGCGCCCCGCACCGACGATCGCAACGCGGATCTTGTTGTTCTGCTCTCCCGCGCCCAGACGGATGTTCTCCCCCGCAAACACGCGGATCAGCGGACCGAGAATCCTGCCGAGCACCGAATCCTTCCGACAGCATTTGTAGGCATACCGGTAAACCATGCGGATCGCAAGGCAGATCAGAAGACACATGCAGTTGATGGAAAGCGAACGCAGAAGCGAAATGCCATGAATCGGCAACACTTTCTGCAATACGCTGTACAGAATCGCCGCGCATCCGTCCGCCACCAACAGGCGGATATAACTCTGGATGCCGCCATACCGCCAGACCTGATTGTAAACCTTCCAGACCGCCCGCATTCCGAAAATCGAAGCGGTGACAATCACCATGTGAAGCAGGACATCCATGCTGCCGAGGTTGTCGGGCGTTCCCTTGTAAACCAACAGGAACAGAATTTCCACCACCAGACAGATGAAAAGATCATACGCCACGAGTTTCCATCGGGAGTTGAAAAATCTGCGCTCCCGCGTTTGCCCGTCCTTCTGTATCTGATTCATAATTCAATCCTTTCAGAGAAAAAAACGGAGGCGAAGCCGCCGATCTTTCCGGAACTTTCCGCAAATGAAAAGCCGGAATGCATTCCGGCGGAATCCCGTGCGCGCACGATCCGTGGAAGTCTGTAAAGCAGACAGGGGGTACATTGGAAACGGGAGCGCGACGGTCATGGGATATATTTCACTTAGCGGCTTACAGCCTACGGCTCGTCGTATGCAGGTTGCAAGTAACTATATTCTAACACAAATCGTCCTTTTTTTCAATAGCAAACGTCTCTTTTTTATTTTTTCCACAATTTAAGCAAAAATGCAAATATAAATTTGTATGTTTTTAACATTATTCTCTGTTGTTTTTCATCGATATCTTCTTAACATCCTTTTCGCAG
Source organism: uncultured Eubacteriales bacterium (assembly GCA_900547725.1). Taxonomy (GTDB): domain Bacteria; phylum Bacillota; class Clostridia; order Oscillospirales; family CAG-272; genus UMGS1865. The sequence continues at coordinate 12,437 of URHR01000044.1, read as the reverse complement.
TCAGTTTTGTGAACGTGCGTCGGAAAGGGCTGACGATCCCGGCTTTGCGGTTAGTTGTGACTAATTTTCGACTTTTTCGAAAAATTCGGTTGACATCCGCACGGCATTATGGTATAATGAAAAGTATTGAGGGAGTAGATTGCGCAATCGGCGCGGCAAGTCAACAGACTGACGGGATGCCGTCTGGCTTGTCTGGGGGCAACGGTGTTGTCCTGATTTCGAGACTCAGGTATGGAATGCCATACTTGGGCTTTTTGTTCGGGTAGGCATCCGGACTTTTTTCTTTTTTGGGAGGACAGGCTATGGGAATCCGGGAACTGCTTTTGCTTGCGGTCGGGCTGTCGATGGACGCCTTCGCGGTGGCGGTCTGCAAGGGGCTTTCGGTTGGAAAGCCGAAGCCGCAGCACTATCTGCTCATCGGACTGTGGTTCGGCGGCTTTCAGGCGCTGATGCCGACGGTCGGATACTTCCTCGGCTCGCTGTTCAAGTCCTATGTGGATCGGGTCAGCAGTTGGATCGCGTTCGTTCTGCTCATGCTGATCGGCGCAAACATGATCCGCGAAGCGTTTTCCAAAGAGACAAACGAGGAAAAAAACGCATCCTTCGCGCCGCTCGCCATGCTTCTGCTCGCCATTGCGACCAGTATTGACGCGCTCGCGGTAGGAGTCGCGTTCGCAATGGACAACGTGAACATTGCACTGGCAGCGCCGATCATCGGCGTGGCGACCTTCCTGCTCTCGGCGCTCGGTCTGCGCATCGGCAGTGTGTTCGGTCTGCGCTACAAAAACAAAGCGGAATTCGTCGGCGGACTGATCCTGATTCTCATCGGAACAAAAATTCTGTTCGAACATCTCGGCGTCATCCGTTTCTGAATCCAAAATCGGCATTCCAAACAAACGGGATGCCGATTTTTTGTGTGCTTTCACCTAATTTTCAAGAATGATAACAAATTTCATTCCAATAAACGCTGTCAAAAAGCGTCTATAAAAAGAAGAAAACAAAAAAGTATTGATTTCCGGTCGGTTTTGTGGTACAATACTGTCAGATTCTATTTCGGAAAAAGGAGGTGCGGGATGCCGAACGATTACACCAAGGATTCCATCAAGGCGGCGTTTATCAAATTGCTCAATGAGCGACCGCTGAACAAAATCAGCGTCAAGAGCATTGTGGACATCTGCAACATCAGCCGCAACACCTTTTACTACCACTTTCAGGACATCCCGCGCCTGCTGGAGGAAATCATCATCGACTCCGCCAACACACTGGTCAAAGAGAACGACACGGTCAAGTCCATGGGCGAATGCATCGAAACGGCGTTCGCGTATGTCAAAGCAAACAAGAAAGCAGTCTACCATATCTATAATTCGGTCGACCGCTCTGCATACGAAGATTTCGTAATGAAGATGTGCGAGCACACCGCTACGCTCCTGGTGCGCGAACAGCTTGCGGGCAAAGGTATTTCCGACGCGGATCGCGACGCGCTGACCTACTTTGTCAGATGCCAGTTCATCGGGCTTTGCATGGACTGGACAAGAAACGGCATGAACGACGATATTTCCGACAAATATCACCGTTCGGTCAACCTGATTGCGGCAATTTCCGCCGATCTGTTCCGTTCCTGAACAATAATTGTATTACAAAACACCCTCCCGTGTCCTAAAGTGTGACACGGGAGGGCTTTTTGTCAGTTGCTTTTCCGCGCGAGGTTCTGTATAATAATCGCATATGAACCGAAAGGAGCGTTTGTTCGTATGTATTCTGCTGTTCCGATGCGGATTGCAAAAATCGGGCATGTTGTGTTGTCCGGTGCAATCATTGTGCTTGCAAGCCTGCTGCTTGCGGGCGTGCGGTTTCCTTTTTCCGTATGGATAGCCGTCTGCGGTGCCCTGCTGATCCTGTTTGGAGCCGTCAAAATCACGGGCTATGCTTCCAAAGACCTCTACCGGCTCGCATTCCAATACGACCTCGTGTTCGGATGCGTGCTCGCCGGCGTGGGGCTTGTTTTCCTGATCCGCCCGAACATGAGCGCTGAAATCGCGGGCGTCATTCTGGGTCTTGTGGTATTCAGCGACGGCGTGATCAAAATTCAGGTGGCACGGCACGCAAAATCCTTCGGCATTACGCTGTGGTGGCTCATCATGGTGTTTGCCGCACTCGCCTCCGTGGACGGACTGATCGTTGCAACCTACCCGTGGACGGGCGTACAGGTTCTGACCATCGTTCTCGGCGTAACATTTCTGATAGAGGGCGTGATGAGCGCCTGCACGGTGCTGACCTCGGTGCGCGTGGTGGAATACCGCGAGCGCGAAGAGACACCGAACTCCAATTCTTACGGTCATAACACATCGTTGTGATAATATAAACTCAAACATAAAAAATTAAGAGAGGTTTAACGACATGAACGCAAATGAAGTAAAAGCAAAGATCAAGGAAATGCTCTGTGACAGACTCGGAATCGACGCGAGCGCCCTGGAGTACGACACCCCCCTGTTCAACGACGGAATTGGTCTGGATTCCATCGACTCGCTCGAAATCATCTCCGCCATTGACGAAGAGTACGGCGTTCCGATGACGGGCGTTGGCAAGGAGCACTTCCAAAACATCGACGCGCTTGCGGCTTACGTCGTTGCGCACGCGGAGTGATCCGAAATGCAGAACAGATGCGTCATTACGGGACTGGGCGTGATCAGTGCCATCGGTCGCGGCGTAGAGGAAAACCGCAGGAACATCCTCGCGTCGAAGAGCGGCATTGACCACACCCACACCCTCGACACCGAAAACTGCTACGCCGATTTTGCGGCGGAGGTCAAGGACTTTACCGAAACAGACCCGTCCCTTGACCGTGCAACGGCGCTCTGCCTGACCGCCACAAGCGAGGCGGTTGCCGATGCGGGACTTTCCGATTTCGGCGGCAACCCGCGCGTCAGCGTGATCATGGGCAGCTGCGTGGGCGGCGGCAGAAGTCTGGAATCCTACTATCGCGGCGGCAAACAGCCTGCCGATGTGCTGAAAATGCCGATCTCCCCGATTGCGAACCATGTTGCGGAATCGGTTCATGCGGGCGGCGTTGTCACCAACGTTGCAAACGCCTGCGCGGCGGGCACAATCAGCATTGCATACGCCTCCGACCTCATCCGCGCCGGAAAAGCCGACGTTGTCATCGCGGGCGGAACAGACGCGTTCTCCTCTGTCCCCTACTCGGGCTTCCTCTCGCTCCACGCGCTGGACGAGAACTCCTGCTCCCCGTTCAACCGCTCGCACGGCATCACGCTCGGCGAGGGCGCGGGCGCTGTGGTTGTGGAGTCCTATGAGCACGCCAAGGCAAGAGGCGCGCACATCTATTGTGAAGTGCTCGGCGCGGGCATCAGCAGCGACGCGCACCACATCACCGCTCCCCGTCCCGACGGCGAGGGGCAGATGAACGCCATCCGCGCGGCAATCGCACATTCGGGTCTGACCGAAGCGGATGTGGATTACGTCAACGCGCACGGAACGGGAACTGCCAAGAACGACGAGGCGGAATTCCTCTCCCTGCACACCATTTTCGACGGCAAGAACGACAACCTGTCGGTCAGCTCGACCAAAGCCATGACCGGGCACTGCCTCGGCGCGGCGGGTGCGATCGAAGCCGTCTATGCGATTATGGCATTGGTTGACGACACCGTGCCCCCCACGCTCGGCTACACGGAAGAAGATCTTGCGACGCTTGCCGAAAAGGCAGGCAAACTGGATTTCGTTCCCAACAAGCCCGAAAAGAAGAAGCTTGGCGCGGTGATGAACAACTCCTTCGCGTTCGGCGGCAACAACGCAAGCATCATCTTCAGCAAGGACAAGGGTAACGTGCCCGAAGCGCCCGCGGCAAAGGAAATCGCCGTTACGGGACTCGGACTTGTGACCCCGCTCGGCAACGGGCGCGAAGCCTATGTTGCGGCGGTGAAGAACGGCGCGGAATGCGGCGCCTCCGCCGCGTCGGTCATCGGCATTCCCGATTACGACGCGCAGGGGCTGAAGATGAACTTCTACCGCAAGCTCGACCACCTCAGCCAGTTGCAGGCGGTGTCCGGTATGGATGCTCTGCATGATGCGAAATATGAGGTCACCGACGAAAACGCGACCCGCATCGGTATGATTGTGGGCACTTCCGAAGGCGCGCTCGGTCCGAGCTGCGAATTCCAGAGCATCATTGCCGAAAAGGGCAATGCGGGCGGCTCTGCATTCAAATTCCCGAACACCGTATACAATGCGGCGGGCGGTTATCTCTCCATCTGCTCGGGCATCAAGGGCTACAACGTGACCGTGACCAACGGCGCGCAGTCCGGGCTTCAGTCGGTCGCTTACGCGATGCAGGTCATCCGCAACGGCTGGGAGGACGCGATGCTCGCAACCGGTACGGACGAGAACAGCGAAATCATCTCCGAACTGTACGGAAAACTGGGATTGGTTGCCGACGAAAAGGTTCGCCCCTACGACCAAAAGAAAGTCTTCTCGCTCTCGGACGGCTCGGTTTCGGCACTGCTTGAAACGGTGGATTCCGCAAAGGCAAGAGGCGCAGAGACGCTCTGCCGCGTAACGGGCTACGGCATGGCGCACGGAAGCGTTCCGTTCGGCAAGGTCACAGGCTCGGCGACGGGTCTGACGGCAGCCGTGGAAGCGGCGCTTGACGACGCGCATCTCACCGCCTCCGACATCGACGCGATCGTCGGTTTCGCAAACGGTCACAGTGCGCTTGACGCAGTGGAAGCCGAAGGGCTTTCCAAATGCTTTGATCTCTCGCGCGTTCCCGTCATCAGCGTGAAGGAGCGTGCAGGCGAAGGGCGTGCGGCTTCCGCAACGCTGGGACTTGCGCACGCGGCGCTGATGCTGCACGGTGACCTTGCCGAAGAGCCCGACGCGTATCTCGCGGCGGCGGACGGCATGAAGAAGGTCGGCGTGAAGTCGGCAGATCTTTCCCGCATTCTGGTGGTCTCGTTCGCGGCGGGCGGTTCGTATACGGCAATCGTTGCAGAAAGATAACGGAGGACAACATGAAGGTAGCAATTGTCACAGGCGCTTCGCGCGGCATCGGTCGCGCCTGCGCCATCCGTCTGGCGCAGGACGGCTATACGGTGGTCGTCAACTACGCGCACAGCGATACCGAAGCGCAGAAGGTTCTGGACACCATCCGTGAAAACGGCGGCGACGGAATGCTTTACCGCGCCGATGTCTCGAAGGTGGAGGAAGTCCGGGCGATGATGCGCGACGTTTCCAAGGCCTACGGGCAGATCGACGTTCTGGTCAACAACGCGGGTATCGTCAAGGACGAATACCTGCTGATGCTCACGCCCGAAACGCTCGACAAATGCATGGAACTCAACGTCAAGGGATACCTCTACTGCGCGCAGCAGGCGGTGCTGAAGATGTTCCGCAAGAAGAGCGGGGTGATCATCAATATGTCCTCGGTCAGCGGCATTCTGGCGCTCCCCGGACAGTGCGTATACAGCGCGACCAAGGGCGCGGTCAACTCCATGACTCAGACCATGGCGAAGGAGCTTGCCCCCTACGGCATCCGCGTGAATGCGGTTGCTCCGGGCTTTATCGAGACCGAAATGCTCGACGCGCTTCCCGAGGAAAAGAAGAAGGAATATCTCGACGCGATCCCGATGCACCGTCTCGGGCGCGTGGAGGATGTGGCGGGAATCGTTTCGATGCTCGCGTCGGACACCTGCGCATACATGACGGGTCAGATTCTGACCGTGGACGGAGGAATCTCGCTGTGATGAACATTTTCGACGTGCAGAAGAATCTGCGCCAGCGCCCCCCGTTCCAGATGATCGAAAAGGTCACGGAACTGGTTCCGGGGCAGTCGGCGGTCGGAACCAAGACCGTCTCGATCAACGACCCGTGGTTTGCGGGTCACTTCCCCGGCACTCCGATTCTGCCGGGCGTGCTGATTGCGGAGACCTGCGCGCAACTCTGCTCCCTGACCGTGGAAAGCGAGGGAGACAATGAGAGCGTGCTTTATGTCCTGCTCAAGATCGATGGCTTCAAATTCCTGAAGCCTGTTCTGCCGGGCGACGTGATGACGATCAGCGTAACCAAGAAAAGCGCGGGCGGACCGCTCATTTCCTTTGACGCGGTTGTGACCGTGGACGGGCAGACCCGCGCCAAGGGCAGTCTGGCGTTTACCGCCATGCCCCGCGCGGCAATTGAAGGAAACGGAGAAAACGCATGAAAAAAATCGCATTCCTGTTTGCGGGTCAGGGCGCGCAGGCAGTGGGCATGGGCAAGGACATGGCAGAGCATCTGCCGGTTGCAAAAGCGGTATTCGACATGGGCGAAAGCCTTCGTCCGGGCGTCACGGGGCTTTGCTTTGCCGGCGACCCCGAGGAGCTGAAGAAAACCGAGAACACCCAACCCTGCCTGTATCTGACCGATTACGCCATCGCGCAGGCGCTTGTCACGGCGGGTGTTGTCCCTGCGGCGGTTGCGGGCTTTTCGCTGGGCGAGATTCCCGCGCTCGCGTTTGCGGGCGTGATGACCGACGCGGACGGCTTCCGTTTCGTCTCTCTGCGCGGAGAAACGATGGCGGCGGAATCCGCACGTCACCCGGGCGGCATGGCGGCGGCGCTGAAGCTGACCCCCGAGGTCGTGGAAGCGACCTGCGCGGACTTTTCCGAGGTCTGGCCGGTCAACTACAACTGCCCGGGACAGGTCTCCTGCGCGGGCAATGCGGGTGAGATCGACGCGTTCTGCGAAGCAATCAAGGCGGCGGGCGGACGTGCTGTCAAGCTTCCCGTCAGCGGCGCGTTCCACACGCCCTACATGAAGGACGTAGAGCCTGTCCTGCGCACGGCGCTTGAAAAAATGCCCCTGCAAGCCCCGCAGATTCCGGTTTACGCCAACCGCACAGCAGGACTTTACCCCGCCGACCGCGAAGGCATCACGTCCCTGCTTTCGGAGCAGGTCTGCCACGCGGTGCGCTGGGAGGACACCTTACGCGCAATGGCGGCGGACGGCATCGATACGTTTGTGGAGGTCGGCGCGGGCGCGACCCTGACCGGGTTTGTCCGGCGCACGCTGCCCGATGCAACCGCGCTGACGGTGAACGATTTCCCGTCCTACGAGGCGGTTTTGAAAGAACTTTTGGGAGATTGATGGATCATGGCAATAGCTGAAGCAGTCAACGAGCGGGAGAAGGACGCACTGCGTCTTTCGGTCAAGACCTGCCCGAAATGCAAGGAGAGTTTTACCGAAGAGGAACTGGACACCCACCTGTGGGTCTGCCCCTCTTGCGGCGCGTACATCCCCATGCCCGCGCGGGTACGGATCGATCTGCTCTCGGATACCGACACCTTTGAGGAGCTGTTCGGCGAGGAGGTTTTCACCGACCCGCTCGGCTTCCCCGACTATCGGGAAAAATACACGTCCGCAAAAGCGAAAAGCCGGGAAAACGAAGGCGTTCTCTGCGGCGTGACCAGAATTGAAGGGCAAAAGACCGCGATCTTCGTGATGAACCCCGAATTCATGCTCGGCTCGATGGGAACTGTGGTCGGCGACCGCATCACGGCGCTGTTTGAGTACGCGCTGAAAAACCGCCTGCCCGTGGTCGGATTTACCGTCTCGGGCGGCGCGCGGATGCAGGAGGGTATGCTGTCCCTGATGCAGATGGCAAAGGTTTCGGGCGCGGTCAAGCGCCACAGCGACGCGGGTCTGCTTTACATCGTCGGTCTGACCGACCCCACCATGGGCGGCGTGACCGCGTCCTTTGCCATGCTCGGCGATATCATCTTCTCCGAGCCGAACGCCCGCATCGGTTTTGCGGGCAAGCGCGTGGTCGAACAGGTCACGGGCGAAAAACTCCCCGACGAATTCCAGACCGCCGAATTTCAGCTTCGGAACGGCTTTCTGGACGAAATCCTGCCGCGGGAAGAGCAGCGCATTCACATCGGGCGGCTTCTCTCGCTTCACGAGCCGCAATAAGGAGGTCTGTTATGGAAGAGAATCAATCGGTCTACGAACGCATCTGTCGCACCCGCCGCAACGGTCGGGCGACCTCGATGGACTACATCACCTCCCCTTCGCTTTTCACCGATTTCTGCGAACTGCACGGTGACCGCGCCTTTGCGGACGACCACGCCATTGTGGGCGGCATTGCCAAACTGCGCGGAATGCCCGTGACGGTGATCGGTATTGAAAAAGGGCGCGATCTGCATGAGCGGATGTACCGCAATTTCGGTTGCGTGCTCCCCGAGGGCTACCGCAAGGCGCTGCGCCTGATCCGCGAGGCGGAGAAATTCCACCGCCCCGTGATCTGCTTTGTCGACACGCAGGGCGCAAACTGCGGAAAGGGTGCAGAGGAGAGAGGCGCAGGCGAAGCAATTGCGCAGAACCTTTACGAGCTTTCCACCGTCAAAACTCCGGTCATCTCGCTGATGATCGGCGAGGGCGGAAGCGGCGGAGCACTGGCTCTGGCGGTTGCCGACCGCGTGTGGATGCTTGAAAACGCCTACTATTCGGTCATTTCCCCCGAATCCTGCGCGAGCATCCTGTTCAAAGATCCCGCGCGCGCGCCCGAAGCGGCGGAGCATCTGCGCCTGACGGCGGACGACCTGCTTTCGATGGGCATCATCGAGCGCAAGGTTGCCGAGCCTGCAGATTTCACCGACGAAGCGGAGCGCGAAGCCTTTATGTCCGCGCTCGGTGACAGTCTTGCCGAAGAGTTCCGCGCGCTCTCGCGCCTGAGCGACGAGAAGCTGGTTGCGGAACGCATAGAAAAGTACCGCAAAATCGGGCGCTACGATGCCTACTCCACGCGGAATTCCTTCCTGCGCAAGTGGCATTTCTTCAGTCTGTAAGATGCGGAAGATTCTGATTCTCAACGGCAGTCCCCACAAAGAAAAAAGCACCACGATGGTGGCGACCAACGCTTTTGTGCGGGGTATGCTGTCAAGCGGAAACTACGAAGCCGAAACGGTTCACGTGGCGGCGCTGAACATCCGCCCCTGCCTCGGTTGCCTCTCCTGTTGGGGGAGAACCGAGGGCGAATGCGTTATCAAAAACGACGACATCCCCGCGCTCAAGGAAAAAATCCTTGCCTCGGATATCCTCATCGCCTCCTTCCCGCTCTACTATTTCGGCATCCCCGGGCAGTTCAAAGTCATGATGGATCGCCTGCTCTCCATGGTCATGGCGTACCACGGGCAGAACACCCCACAGAACGGCGAACCGGCGCACACCTTCCGGTATCCGAAGGCGGATCGCAGATTCATCCTGATCTCGGGTTGCGCCTACAACGAGACGAACGAGGTCTACGACCCGATTCTGCGGGAATTCGACCTCATTCTCGGCAAAGGCAATTTCCTGCCCATCCTCTGCCCGCAGTACAAGACCATGATTGACAACGGCGGCGCACGCGTTGACCGTTCGGTTGCAAAATTCACCGCCGCAGGCGCGGAATACGCCGTGGGCGAAACGCTCTCTCCCGAAACAATCCGGGATATCACCCGCCCGCCCTTCTCCTCTGCCGTTTACCGGACCATTCTTGAAAACGTCTGGCGGCGGGAGCGCGAAAGCGGCGACGGGATCAAGGAGACAAGCAGATGATTTCACTGGCTGTTGACCTGCTCGGCGCAGACACCGACGAGCGCGAACTCTGCCGCGGCGCTCTCTCGGCGCTGAAGCGGAATGCCGAACTGTTTCTCTATCTTTGCGGACATCGGGACGCACTTGCCCCGCTGACCGACGCAGAACCGACCCTTGCGGGGCGGTATGAACTGGTCGACTCCCCTGCGGCGCTGACCAACTACGACAACCCGATGGAGGGCTACAGGAACACCGACGCGTCCCTGGTGCGCGCGATGGAACTGGTGCGCGACAAAAAAGCCGCCGGTGTGGTAACCTGCGGCGCAACGGGAGCGGTATTGGTCTGCTCGATCATGCTGCTCGGCAAGTTGCGCGGCTTGCGCCCGATTCTCGCCGTGGAGCTGAAAAACGCGCACGGCGATCCGCTCCTGCTTCTGGACTGCGGCGCGAACATTGACAGCCGCCCCGAACTGTACGCGTCCTTTGCCCATCTCGGCGACGCGTACATGAAAAGCATCGGCTACGAATCGCCGCGCATCTCCCTGCTCTCCAACGGCGCAGAGGACACCAAGGGGTGCGAGGCGGTCAAGGAAGCAAACCAACTGCTGCACACGCTGCCGATCCGCTTCCTCGGCAACATCGAGCCGACTGCGGCGCTCGCAGGCACGACCGACGTCATCGTCTGCGACGGCTTCCACGGGAACATCCTGCTCAAATCCATCGAGGGCGTGGCAAAAGCCGTGATCGCCGAACTGGAAGAACGTCTCCCGGATGCGCCCGAAGCGGTGCGGGAAGCGCTTTCCGCAGTCCGCGAAAAGTACGACTACAACACGCAGGGCGGCGCAATTCTGCTTGGGGTCAAAGCCCCCGTCATGAAGGGGCACGGCTCTGCAACGGGCGACGCGGTAACCGCCATGCTTCTGCGCATGGCAACGCTCTGCCAAAACGGTTTCACCGAACGCGTGGAAGCGGCGTGCAAATAAGAATGCCCGAAGGGGTGACGGTTCAGCTTACAGGCAACCGTCACCCCTTCTTTCCTATGGAAAAATCGAAAACCGTCTCCCCTTCCCGCATTCACATTTCCTTTCTGCGGACTTCGTCAAGGTTATCCCAGAAAGCATCAAATTCCGCCTTCGAAATACTCCCGTTCCGGATCAGGATACGGTACGGAACGCCCTTCCATTCATAGGCAATCCCCGAATCGGTATAACCGTTTCTTTCGTAGAATGCCCTGCGCTTCGTTCTCTGTTCGGCATTCGGCGCCGAAGGATCCTCCGCCTCGATATCAAGAATGATTCTGTTGCCGGGATAACGGGCGGATACCAATCGGAGAATCTGCGAGCCGTATCCGTGGTCGCGAAGATTTTCCGCAATTGCAAGAAACAGAATATGTGTGATATCTCCGAACGTGAGCGTTGAATAAAACCCGCAAAAAGTCTCGCCGTCGTAACAGGCGATCAACTCGCTTTCGTCGTTGTGTTTCATCAGATATTTTGCCGGAACGCGCTCCTCTTTCGGAAAAGCGGTCAGGTACAGATGCCGGAATTTTTTATAATCTTCAAAACCTTCTGTTATTTCTTTTTCACTGAGCATAAAAATCCTTTCTTCGGGAACTTCGGGAAAGAGAGAAAGCGATTTTCGCTGTATGCGCCTTTGGGACTTCATACCGCAAAAAAATTCTTCGGCTTTCCCGTAGTCATCCTCCGTTTTCAATATTTTCTCCGCACGGTAAATCTCATAACGGGATTACCAACCGTTTACCCGGACTCCGTTCGGGGAGGGATGTCAGACAAGCGACTCCATCCCCGTAACCGTCAGGCGATCCCCCGACACACAAAACAGGATGTTCCACCCCGCAAAACTGACCCCGTATTCGCGGGAGGGGTCGTCCTGATAGGACGGGCGCGGGTCGTTCTCCAAGAGAAGCCGGGCCGAAGCGCGCTTTTCCGCAGGGAGCAGATCACACAATGCGGGCGGAAAGTCCACCTCCAACCGGTGCGCCATGGCAGGCTCTGCAAAGCCGCCGCTCGCACCCACATGACAGTCGGTGTAGGGCAGGTACGGCTTGATGTCGAGGATCGGCGTTCCGTCCATCAGATCCGCGCCGCCAACGACCAAAACGCTCCCCTGCGCCTCGGTCTCCTCCAACCGAAGCAGACGAACCGAGGACAACCCGATCGGATTGGGTCGGAATGGCGAGCGGGAGGCAAACACCCCGACGGGCGTGTTCCCGCCAAGGCGCGGCGGTCGAACCATCGGCTGAAATTTTGCATTGTGCGGTACGGCGGAAAAGTCCCAAAGCAGCCAGAGATGCGAAAAGCCCGTGATGCCGCGCAGCGCGTCCGGATTGCGGAACGCGGGCAGAAAAACGATACGCGCTTCCAGTTCGGGGAGCAGACCGCTCTGGCGCGGAATGCCGAATTTTTCGGGGAAATCGGTTCGGATGTAGGCAATGGGACGGCAAACGAACCCGCCGTCGGACAAAGAACGCTTCATAAACAGTCTCCTTGGAGAATCAACTCCCCTATATTGTAACCCGAGCGGAAGAAAAAGTCAAGGGCAAAAGAAAAAGTTTTGAGAAAAGCGAACTTTTTTCAAAAAACATATTGACAAAAGGAGCGGAACGTGATATAATAATAAATGCGAACCGAAAAGGAAAGCAGGCTCCGAGGGTGTGTAACGCCGGTGTGGCGGAACAGGCAGACGCCCGGGACTTAAAATCCCGTGATGCGAGAGCATCGTACCGGTTCGATCCCGGTCACCGGCACCATCGGGTCGGATCGGAGAAACAGAATATCGCGGGGTAGAGCAGTTGGTAGCTCGTCGGGCTCATAACCCGGAGGTCGTGAGGTTCAAGTCCCACCCCCGCAACCAAA
>URHR01000043.1 GCA_900547725.1 uncultured Eubacteriales bacterium | reverse complement strand
TCCCCCCTCATCAGTCGCTAACGCGACAGCTTCCCCCCGAGGGGAAGCCTTTTTGCATGGTTTCTTTGGTTTGCAGTATTTATAACATATCCAAAGATGTAGTTACATATATCGTTACATAAGATATTGATATAGGAGTTCCGCAGAAAAATGCGCGGGGTTATTCACGGGAATCATCACTGTGAAAAATAATCTTCTTTGTGTAAAAACACTTGGTATCGTATTGATCCTGTCAGTATGGCGTACATTAGGCTTCCCCTTGGGGGGAAGCTGTCGCGCCAGCGACTGATGAGGGGGGATAAATTTCCTTCTTTTTAGGTGTTAAAACAGATAGGAAAAAGTATAGGATTTCATTCTCAAAACGAAGGGGATTTTTACAGACGTGAAAAGACAGAAGTAACATTCAGCGGAGGCTTTCATGCCTGCAATTTTTTTGCGTACCTTTGCGGTCATCTTTCTGGCGGAGATGGGGGACAAATCGCAACTCCTGATGGCGGCCCTGACGGCGGAGTACCGCTTGCGGGATATTTTTGCGGGGACATTTGCGGCGATTGCGGTTCTGTGCGGGCTTGCGGTGTCGCTCGGCGCGCTGTTGGGGGAGCTGTTGCCTATGACGCTGATTTCTCTGGTGGCGGGCGGCGCGTTCCTCTTTTTTGCATGGTCGGGAATCGGCGGCGGAGAGGAGGACGGCAAAATCCGTCGCGGCAGGGCGTTTCCCGCGATCTTCGGCACGTATTTTCTGGCGGAGTTGGGCGACAAAACGCAGCTTGCCACGCTCGCGCTTTCGGCGGAGAATTCCCGCGCGATGCCCGCAGTCTTTCTCGGCGCAACGGCGGCGCTGTTCGCCTCGGGACTGCTCGGCGTTGGGGTCGGCGTTCTTCTGGGTCGGCATTTGCCGGAGCGGCTGTTCCGCGCAGGGTCGTTTGTCATTTTTGCGGCGTGCGGCGCGGTCAAACTGTTGAGCGGAATGGAGCGCCTGATGCCGACCGCGTGGGCGGTTGTCGCCGTTTCGGCGATTCTGATGATTTTCGTTTTGCTCTGCGCCCTGACGGTGCGGAGACGAGGGAGGGCACATGACACAGCGGGAGAGCAACCCGTATCCGTACAGCGACAGTAACAAGCGCTACCAGACCTTTGAATATTTTGCGCGGCGAACCTACGGGCGGCGGGTGGTCAAGCTGCCGCTTGACGGCGGGTTTACCTGCCCGAACATTGACGGAACTTGCGGCAGGGGCGGTTGTATCTACTGTTCCGCGCGCGGGAGCGGCGATTTTGCGCCCGATGCGCGGCTGTCCGTTGCCGAGCAGATTGCCCGTCAGCGGGCGTTGTATGCGCGCAAATGGGACGTCTCGGCTTGCATTGCGTATTTTCAGGCGCGCACCAACACCTATGCGCCCGTGGCGGTTCTGCGTGAAAAATTCGAGGCGGCGCTCGCTGTAGACGGCATTGTGGGGCTGAACATCGCGACCCGGGCGGACTGTCTGCCGCCCGACGTGGTGGCGTACCTTGCAGATCTCGCGGAGCGAACCGATCTGACGGTGGAACTGGGGCTTCAGTCCTCGTCGGATGTGACGGCGGAGCGGATTCATCGCGGGCACACATGGGCGCAGTTTCTGGACGGTTACAATCGCCTGCGTGCGGCAAGCGGAAAGATTGCGGTCTGCGTGCATCTGATCTTCGGGTTGCCGGGTGAGGATGACGAAACGATGCTACAGACCGTGCGCGACGTTGCGGCACTTCGTCCCGAGCAGGTCAAGCTGCATCTGCTTCACGTCCTGCGCGAAACCGAGTTGGAAAAGCAGTGGCGCGCGGGTTTCTACCAAACGCTTGAAGAGCCGCACTATATTCGTCTGCTCGCGTCTGCTATGGAGCTGCTCCCGCCCGAAACGGTGATCTGCCGCCTGACCGGCGACGGCTCGCGCGACGACTTATTAGCCCCGCTCTGGTCGCTCCGCAAGACCGCCGTCATCAACGATCTCGACAAGCTCCTATACCGCGAGTCCCGCTGGCAGGGGAGGCTGTATGAGGTGGAAAAATAAGACCTTGGGGCGTTGCCCCAAGGTCTTTCTCTACACCTCGCACAACCTTTCCACCTCCCGGTCAGGGCGGATAGAAGTGGGGTTGGGCGCGTGGGAGGGGTTGAACCAGACGGTCAGAAGCCCGGCGGCATGACCTCCCGCAATGTCGGAAGTCAGACTGTCGCCGATCATGGCGGTCTCGGAGCGCTTCAACTCGGGAAAGCGCGCAAAACAGGCATCAAAGAATGCCGCAGAAGGCTTTTCCACGCCAAGCTCCTCGGAGATGAATAAGCCGTCAAACAAATCCGCAATTCCCGCGCCCGCGAGACGGGAGCGCTGAACAGAGCCTGTCCCGTTGGATGCCGCGAACAGGCGGTAATCCTTGCGAAGGTCCCGAAGCGCTTCCGCTGCGCCCGGGATCAGGTGATGCTGTTGACCGAGCCGCATTTCATAAGCGGCGCAGATTGCGGCGGGATCTGCGCCGTCAGCGCCGATTTCCGCAAACAGATCGCGGAAGCGGAGAATTTTCAGCTTGTCGCGTGTGACCTCCCGCCGCTCCAGACGCTTCCAGTAGCCCGCGTTGATTTCGGCGTAGCGGGCGAGAAGCGCCTCGGTGACGGGAATACCCGCCGCGAGAAGTGTTTCTTTCAATGCGTCGTGCTCCGATCTGCGAAAGTCAAGCAGTGTGTCGTCCAGATCGAAAAACAGATTGCGGATCATGCGCGTTCCTCCTTTGCGGCGCGGCTTCCGTGGCAGACCAGATAGAGGATCTGCATTTCTTTGCCGAGTTCTCGCAGGTACGCGAGCGCCGCTTCCAGATGGGGCGCGTCGAAGTTGACAAACGGGTCATCCAGAAGCAGGAACGGCTTCTCTCCTTCGGCGGAGAGAACCTCGGTCAGCGCCAGACGGGCGCAGAACTGTAACAGGTCACGTGTTCCGCGGCTCGCGGTTGCAAGACTGCGGCTGATGCTGCCGTCGCGAACCGTCAGGGAAAGCTGCGGGTCGATGACCGCCTGCGGAGCAGTGGACTTTCCGAGCAGAGCAAGCCGCCGCTCAAACGCCGTCTGCATTCCGCCCAGATAGCGCGTGGAAAGCGCCTCCTTGGCGGTTTCCAGATACTTGGCGGTTTTGCGCAGGGTTGCGAGATTGGCACGCGCCGTTTCCGCTTGCTCGGAGAGGTAGGCGATGCGGTCGTTCAACCCGGGTATTTCGGCGGTTGCCTCGCTCAAACGGTTCAGAGACAGGCGCAGTGCGTTCTCCTCTTTGCGGGCGTTTTCAAGCGCCGTGCGGAGCGCGGCTTCCTTTTCGGCGGTGTTTGCGGCGGGTTGCTCGGGCGCATCCAGAATCGCCCGGTTTGCTCCGTAAAATTCAGTGGCGGACTTCCGCGCCTCGGCTAAATCCCGTTGCAACTGGCGGTATTCCAGACAAAGGCTCTCAATCTGTGCCTGACAGTCCTCAAGTAAAGTTCCGGCACGGGCAACGGTCAGACGGTTGAAAAACGTCTGCATCGCGGCTTTTTCTGCGTTCAGTTTCTCTTCCAATCCGACCCGCTTTTCGCGCGCTGCGGCGTCGCGGCGTCGCAGGTCTGCAAGCGTATCCGCATCGCTCCGCAAACGGGCAAGCGCGCGGGCGGTTTCTTTTTGCGGGGGGACGGACAGCCCGAACGCCGCGAAAAAGGCGTTCAGATCCGCCGTGTGCTTGGCAACCCTCCCGTTCAGCTCCCGCCGCTTCGGCGCAAGTTGGAGGTTGAGCCCCTCAAGCGTGCGTGCCTGCGCGCAGAGCATTGAGAGTTGCGCCAACTCATCCCGGCAGTTGCCGTCCGCGCGGTGCAAACCGTAGCTGTCCAACATGGAAATCACCGGCGCTGCCACTTCGGCAGAGGTTTGCTTCTTCGGCTCGGGGCGCGCGCTTTTCTTCGGCGAGCCGCCCGCAAGAAACAGGATCACCGCCGCAAACACCAACGCACCGCCGCCCAGTGCCAACGGGAGCGGCTGAAGCGACAGGGAAGGGACAGCGAGCAGAGCGAAGAGCATGATGCTGCAAATCAGGGCAAGCAGGGGGAGGAACAGCGGGATCCGCCGCCCGGATTGCCCGGAACTGTGCGCCGCGCGCTCTTCGGCGGCAAGGCGTTCCGCTTCCTCAAGCGCCCGCACCGCGCGGTTCAGTTTTTCCTCGGAGGGGACTCCGACGCGTAACAGTCGCATAACGGCAGGGGGGGCGTTCGGTTCGGTCATGCCGCGCAGAGCGGATTCGGCATCGCGGAGTGCGCGCTCTGACGCGTCAGCGCGGTCAAAATCGGCGGATGTCGGAATCCGTTTCGGAAAACGGGAGGACAGTTCGGAGAGCCGCTTCTGCTCCTCTGCGGGAAGCGCGGCATCTGCAAGCATCCGTTGCGTACTGCGGTATTCCGCAAGCCGCCCGCGATTGGCGCTGACCTCCGCATCCGTCGGAACAGTTCCGCCAAACGCGCCTGTAATTTCCGCTTCGCGCCGCTCTTTGGAACGCACGGCGGTTTGCATGGAATTGTATTGCGACCGCAGAATCCGATTGCGGTCGGCGGCGCTTTTGACCGCGCGGCAGTTGTTCAACGCTTTTTCCGCCGCGGCGGTCTTTTTCTCCGCTTCCCGAAGAGCCGCCGCGGTTTCGGCTTCCGTGACTGCCTTTTCCCGCAGGTCGGCAAGCTGTTGCTTCTTTTCCGCGCATTCGGTATCCAGTTCGCTGATGTAACCTCTTCCGCCCTTTATCTCGTAATAGCGGCGGCGCTTATCAATCAGTGCCTGCGCGTCATCGTAACAGCCGATGTCGTCGGGGTCTTCGATCAACCCCGTCAGCTTGGAGAGAATCGAGGCGTTCTCGCTCTTGGGATCAAGCGAGCGCTCCGAGAGATAGGCGCTCCGCTCAAAGCCGTCCGCGTCAATGCCGAACAGCTCGATGCCGACATCAGAGCCGTAAGCGTCCGATGGCTTGTTCGTTTTCAGATCGTAGAGACGGAATTCGTCCTGCGCTTCCTTGATTCCGAACACCCGTTCGATGCGGAATCGCCCCTTGGCGCTTTCAAACGTGAGACTGCCGCCAAACGTTCCGCCGTTCCACGGCGCGTATTTGCGGCGTTCGTTGAGGTCGAGATCGGTTTTGCGCGTGGCGGGAAGCCCGTAGAGCATTGCCTTGATAAAGACCGCCAGTGTGCTCTTGCCCCAACCGTTTTCCTCGCAGAGCGTGTTCAGCCCGCCCGTGAGGTCTTGGGTGTAGCCGCTGAACTTTCCGAAATTCTGAATTTCCAATCGCAACAGCTTCATATTTCAGGCTCCTCTCCGCGCAGGGCGCGCAATCCGCAGGCGATAATCCGCTCCTGTTCGGCGGAATCCTGCTCTGAGGCAAGAACCCGGCGGATGAATTCGCCCTTGAGGGAAATATCGTTCTCATAGTCCCGCGGGTCAATGCGCAGGGTTGTTTCGTCGCGGATGCGGAGCAGGGCAAAACTGCCCGCAAGATCGGTTTGCAGTTGTCTGATGTCGGGCGGGCACTCGGGGTCGACCTGCCCCTTCAGAACCAGACGGCAGAAGTCCGTTTTCGGAATATTCCCGGTTTCCTTCCGCAGGGCGCTTTCCAACTCGGGGCAGGAGGCGTAGCCGCTGACGTCAAAGGAGATTTCGTGAAAAACACGGGAGGCAAAGGGGACAAAGGTGTGGTTCACGCGGCTGTTGACCGTTTCCAGAAGCACATAACCTTTTCTGCCGCATTCGTCAAACCCGCGCCCCATCAGACATCCGGAGTAGCAGGCGATACCGCGCGCGTCGAGCGTGGCTTCCCGATAGGTGTGCAGATGCCCCAGCGCGAGATAGTCGATGTTTTTGTTCTTGAGTTTGGAAAAAGAGATGGAATATTCGCCGCCTTTTCCGCCGCCGCGTACCTGCCCGTGAAGCAGGACAACGTTCACGCGCTCGGGGGGCAGGGAGAGCGCGGCGGGGTCGGGAGCAGTTCCTCCTGCAATCATGACCTCGCCGAAATCGAAATAGGTCCAGTCCTGCCCGAAGGTGTGCAGGTTGCTGGGCAGATCGGAGCGCGCGGTAAGTCCGCCGCCGTCGTGATTTCCCGCAAGGTAGAATACCGAAAGATTGGGATGCGCGCGGAAAAGATCCAGCACATGGCGCACGGTGCGCTCGGAGGTGTTGTCGGAATCGAAGAGATCGCCCGCAATCAGAAGTGCGTCCGCGCCGTTTCGGTCGGCACTTTCGACCAGTGCGGAAAAATCGGAAAGAACCGCCCGACGGTATTCCCGTGCGCCCTCGGGCGGAAAGACCGACTCCAACGGAGCGTCCAGATGGATGTCGGCGCAGTGAATCAGTTTCATGAAGATCTCCTTATAGCAAATGCGGCTCAGCGCGTTTTTCATTCCTGTTAAGTACTATCATTATAGCATATTTTCACGCGGATTGCAAGCGGGGGAGAGAAGAAAAGAAGGCGTTCCCGAAAAAGAGAACTCTGTGAAGAGAAACCAAAAAAGCAAACCTCCCATACGGGGGCATGGGAGGTTGAAAGACTTCAGATTTTGTTCGTTGCCAGTTTTCTGTAGTTGACGGTAAAGCAAATGATTTCCGCAATCGCGGTAATCGTCCACGAGAAGATGTACAGCAGATACAGGGACGGGATGGTGTGAAAATGGGCGAACACGGTATAAATCCACACGATACGGAACACGCAAGAGCCCATAATTACAATGATGGTCGGCACAAGGCTCTTGCCGATTCCGCGGTTGGCGGCGATGGTGCAATCCATGAAAGCGCTGACCGCATAGGAGAAGCACATGATCCGCGTCCGCAACAACCCCGCTTCCACAACTGCTTCTTCGTTGGTGAACAGGGACAAAAACTCTTTGCCGAACAGGAACAGCGCGCCGCCGAGAATCGCGCCCGCCGCAAAGGAATATATAATGCCGATGAAGTAACTCTTCAGCACGCGATCCCGCTTGCCCGCGCCGAGATTCTGACCCATGAAGGTCGAGCAGGCGGTGTAGAATGCCGCCATCACGTTGTAAATGATGGCATCGGCGTTTGCGGCGGCGGAGTTTCCTTCCACCATGACCGATTCAAAGGAGTTGACCGCGCCCTGAATAAAGAGATTTGCAACGGCAAAAACAGCGTTCTGAAGTCCTGCCGGAATTCCAAGCCCGAGGACGCGGTTTCCTTCCGTTCTGTCAATTCCGTCTTTCAGATCACGGAGACGGAAGGCGCAGTCGTCGGTCTGCCGTCCCATGTGGATCAGAATGAGCACTGCGGATACATATTGCGTGATGATACTGGCGAGTGCAACGCCGTCCTCCGCCATGTCGCAGACGATGACAAAAAACAGGTTGAACATGACGTTCAGAAGCCCCGCGATCATCAGATAGACAAGCGGACGCTTCGTGTCTCCGTTCGCGCTGAGCACGCCGTTACCGAAGTTGAAGATTCCGAGCGCGGGCATTCCGAGCGCATAGATGCGGAAATAGAGGACAGCCCCCTCGATGAGATCCTCCTTCGTGCCGAGCAACTCCAGCATGAACCGCGCGGAAAGCAGGCAGAGCACCGTGATGATACAGCCCGTTGCAAGGCAGATGATAAACGAGGTGCGGATGGTAGCCGATGTACGCGCCTTTTCGCGAGCGCCGAGGTGTTGCGCCACGCGGACGTTGACGGCACTTCCCATTCCGATGAGAAAGCCCGTAAACAGGGAGACCAGAATGGTGGTTGAGCCGACCGCGCCCAAGGCTTCCGCGCTTGAGAATTTGCCCACCACCGCCACGTCCGCCATGTTGAAGAGCACCTGCAACAACTGGGAAAGCATCAGCGGAATGCTGAGCAGGAGCATATTTTTCCACAGAGAGCCGTCCGTCATCCGGATTTCACCCTGTGCTTTTTTCGTATGGAAGAAACGAACCGACATAAAAACCTCCCGCAGTAAGCGAAGAGTGAAGAGTGAAAAAGTAAAACCTTCCCGAACCAGGTTCGGGAAGGTTTTGGCTGCGGCACTAGGATTCGAACCTAGGTAATGACGGAGTCAGAGTCCGTTGCCTTACCGCTTGGCGATGCCGCATTGACAACGCATATTATACCAGATTTTCTCCCGTTTGTCAATACCTTTTTTGAAAAAAATCTCTGCTTTGCAAAAATATTTGCACGTCGGAGCGTTCGCTGATAAAGAAATCAAAAAAATGCGGATTCCGATTGACAAGCCGTTGCAGCGTGGCAGTTTGGCAGTTTTGCAGTTTTGCGCCCTCGGGGAATTTTTCGTGTCTGTTCGGCATATTCTCAAAGGAAGCGTTTTTGGGGGAGGGTCGGATATGAGACAGGCTGTTCTGGTGGGCGCGCCGAACTGCGGGAAAAGCTCGCTGTTTCGGCTTTTGACGGGAAAGCACGTCAGGGTGGGAAACCGCGCGGGGGTTACGGTGGAGGCGCTCACGGCGCGCGTGGCAGGAAGCGATTGGCTTCTGACCGATCTGCCGGGGCTTCGCGCAGTCGCGCCGCAGTCGGAGGACGAGCGGGTTACGGTCGGCTTTTTACACGCGAATCCCCCCGACCTTGTGCTTGCC
The DNA here is from genome assembly GCA_900547725.1 of uncultured Eubacteriales bacterium. Taxonomy (GTDB): domain Bacteria; phylum Bacillota; class Clostridia; order Oscillospirales; family CAG-272; genus UMGS1865. The sequence continues at coordinate 8,659 of URHR01000043.1, read as the reverse complement.
GTTTGTGACGCAACCTGCTTTGCCGCACAGTACCCACTGTTGTGCGAAATGAACCGGGCGCTGTTTCCGTCAGTCCCAACCGTTCTGATTCTGAATTTCTGTGACGAGTTGGAACGGATTCCCTCTGCCAATGCGCTGACGGTGCTGTCCCGCGTTCCGTTCCTGCCGCTGTCCGCGCGGTCGGGGATGGGTGTGGAGCAGGTTCGCACGCTGTTTGCGGACGGGGCAGAACTGCCGAAGGTCGGGCTGTTGTCCCGCGCTCTGCTCGCTCCGCTGTCGGCGGCGGTCGGATCGGTCAGAAGCCGCAGGCGTCGGGCGGTTGCCGCATGGGATCGCGCACTTCTGCACCCGGCGGTCGGCTTCCCGCTCTTTTTTGCTCTGATGACGGCTGTGCTTTGGTTGGTGTTCGGATCGTTCGGCACGCTGTTGTCCGACGGCTTTTCGGCGCGCTGTCTTGCGCCGCTGTCCGCGCTGTTCGGGCGGATTCCCGCGGCGGCGTGGTTTCGCTCGCTGTTGACGGACGGGGTGCTCGGCGGGGTGGGAGCAATTCTCGGATTTTTTCCGCGCCTGTTGCTTTTGTTTCTGATGCAGACTTTTCTGGAGCAATCGGGGTATCTTTCGCGCGCGGCGCGGCTGTTTGACCCGCTCTTCCGCCGTTTCGGACTGCGCGGGGATGCGGTAACGCCGCTTCTGCTCGGCTTTGGGTGTTCCGTTCCCGCCGTTCTTTGCACGCGCGGGATGCGGGACGGTTGCGCGCGCCGCCGTTGCGCCAATTATCTTCCGGCGGTTGCGTGTTCGGCGCGGATTCCGCTCTGTCTGACGGTTTCGGAGGCATTTTTCGGAAAAAACGGTTGGTGGATCTGTGCGCTCCTCTGGATTTTGAGCGGGTGTGTGTTTCTGCTTTTCTGTGCGTTGGACGCTCGCCGGTCGCGCGTAAATGCGATTCCGGGGGTACATTCCGATGCGCTACCGCTTCTGCGGCTTCCGTCCGCCTCCGATCTCATCGGCGCGGTTTGCGAGCAGTTGGCTCATTTTTTCTCCCGCGCCGGGGGACTGATTCTTCTGACCTCGGTGGGGGTCTGGGGACTGTCGCATTTCCGCTTCGGGCAGGCGGGTATGGTTTCGGTTGACCAAAGTATGCTTGCGGTGCTCGGCGGGTTTCTCGCGCCGCTGTTCCGCCCGTTCGGTTGCGGGGATTGGCGGATTGTTTCGGCGCTTCTCTGCGGAATCGGCGCAAAGGAGGCAACGCTCTCGGTTCTGGGTGTTCTGCTTGGGGAGGGGACTCCGTCCGGTATCGGGCTTGCGTTGTCCGCGTCCGGTATTCTGAATGCCCGTTCGGCGCTCTCCCTCATGGTATTCTACCTCTTCTATTTCCCCTGCGTGGCGACTCTGGTTGTACAGCCCCGCCCGCGTCGTCTCCTGCTCCCGCTTCTGTTTGCGTATGCGACGGCTGTGGTAGTTTACTGGGTGTAAAGGGGAAAGACCTTGGGACGCTGTCCCAAACCCTGCTTAGGGGACTTCTTTAGGAAGAAGTAACGCTTCGCTACTGACAGTTGCTTTGCAACTGTCACCCCTAAGAACCTTCAAGACCTTTAACTAAGGGGATTTTTACCCCTTTTTTTGTTGTACAGATTTTGGTATAGCCATATTCCGTGCTACGTATTCCGGCTGCTAAGGCTGTCGCCTCGCTTTCGCTACCGGATAGAAATGGTAGGGATGTTACAATGGGAAGGAAAATAAAAATATAAGAAGATATGGGGGAATATTTTGTCGGTTTCTATTGCAAAAGAGGGGGGATTGTGGTATAATCTTCATTGTGATTTTGGCTTGAAAGGAGCGGCAATGACTGCGAAAGAATTGGAAACGGAATCCGATCGGTTGCGGGATGCGGTTGGTGTGGCGCTTGACATCGGCGAGCAGATTCTCTATTCCGAGGGGGAAATCAGCCGTGTTGAGGACACGGTCACGCGCATCAGTCGGGCATACGGTGCGGCTCGGGTGGATGTTTTTGCGATTACTTCTCTGATTCTGGTCAGTGTGACGGACGGCGACGGCAACTCGTTTACGCTGAGCCGCCGCGTTTACGGAAATCGGAAAAATATGCGACGCGTGGAGGAGATGAACTCGCTTTCCCGTCGGCTTTGCGGCAACCCCGTTCCGCCTGCGGAGGCGAAGCGGCTGTTTGACGCGGCAATGGACCGGAGCGCTCCGAAAACATGGATTCGTGCGCTCGGTACATTGATTGTATGTTTTTCGTTCACCGCGTTTTTCGGCGGCGGAATCGGGGACTGTCTGGCGGCGCTTCTGGTTGGCATTGGGATGTTCGGAATGGAGATGCTTTCCGCTCGTCTTTCGGTCAACCGTGTGCTGTACAATTTCAACGCCTCCTTTGTGGCGGGGCTTCTGGCGATTCTGACCGTTCTGCTCGGAATCGGCAACTCGGTGGATCATATCATGTTCGGCGTGATCATGCTCCTGATTCCGGGCGCTTCGCTGACGGGATCGATTGAAAATCTGATGGTGGGGGACACGCTCTCCGGGCTGATGGGAATCGCGGAGGCGATCATCAAATCCTTGGCTCTTGCGGCGGGGGTTGCGCTCTCGCTGATGCTTCTGGGAGGTTTGTTATGACGGGACAGGATTGGATTGTATTGCTGTCGGGGACGGTCGGAACATTCGGTTTCTCCCTTCTGTTCTGCCTGCACGGGCGGCAGTTGCCCGTAACCACAGCGGGCGGCGCGCTGGCTTGCCTTTTGTGGTTGTTCTGCGGCAAGGCGGGCATGGCGCCTTTCTTTGCCATTCTGATTGCTTCCTTTGTTGGAAGCGGCTACTCCACGCTTCTTTCGCGCATTCTGAAAGTTCCGAAAACCGTTTTTCTTCTGGCGGTTATGATCTCTCTTGTTCCCGGAAAAGGATTGTATCAGACCATGCGGTACGCCGTGGACGGTGCGTGGGACGCCTGCTTTTCCAAAGCGGTCTCCACGCTTGCCGAGATTCTCGGAATCGCAACCGGAATGATGTTGGTTCTCATCATCGAAAAAGCCGTTCAGGGCATGAGAAAAGTCCGCGCACAAGGGCGCGGCTGAAGAGAAAGCCGCGGGGCTTTGCCTGCATCCTTCTCAGAACCTTCTTTCAGGAAGGTTCTGACGGCGTTGCAGGGCAAAGTCCCGCGGTCTTTATGATTTCTTTTTCGCAAAAGGGGAGTTTCCGAGAGCCGATCAGCTGGTAGCGCTCGTGCCCCTTGCCCGCAAGAACCAGAATGTCGGCGGGGCGGAGAAGCGAGAGCGCGATCAGAATCGCCTCGCGGCGGTCGGGAATATCCATGTGCGGTGTGCGCGACATCCCGAGCGCAATGTCGCGGATGATTGCCTGCGGATCTTCAACGCCGGGGTTGTCCGAGGTCAGAATCGCAAGATCCGCGCATTCCTCGGCAACCTCGCCAAGTTCCCGTCGTCGCAGGCGCGTCCGCTCGCCGACCGAGCCGAACAGGACGATCAGACGGCTCGGTCGGTATTCGCGCAGGTCGCAAAGCAACCGTCGCAGACTGACTCCGTTGTGCGCGTAGTCAATGACCGCGAGCGCTCCGTTCGGAAGCCCCATGACCTCCGAGCGCCCTGCTATGCGCACGTCCGCAAGTGACCTCGCCGCAGCTTCGGGCGAGACTCCGAACCGCTCTGCCGCGCAGGCAATCGCAAGCAATGCGTTGGAAACATTTCCGCTTCCGATGAGCGGCAGGCGGCAGGAAATCGGCTTTTCGCCGGCATGGAGCACCGAAAACCGACTGCCAAGTTCGGTTTCGCGGCGGTACGGCTCAATCCCCCGAACCGTCCAGTCGGCGGGAGCTTGGGAAGAACACCGCACGCAAAGCGGCGCGTGCGTATCGGTAAGCAAAGTCGCCGAAAACGGGTCGTCCGCATTGCAAAGCACCGCGCGGGTCGGGTAGTCGGTAAACAGCTTCCGCTTGCAGGCGGCGTAATCGGCAAAGTCGGGATGCTCCGAAGGTCCGATGTGGTCGGGGGAAAGGTTTGTGAAGATGCAGGTGTCAAAGACCGTTCCCGAGACGCGCCCCAGTTTCAGCGCCTGCGACGAAACTTCCAACGCAACCGCGCGACAGCCCGCCGTCACCATCTCCCGCAGAGCGTTCTGCAGGGTCACCGCGTCCGGTGTGGTGTTGGCAGTGAGAGACTGCCTTCCATCGCCCGTATCCATGCCGTTCGTTCCGATATACCCGCACCGTACCCCTGCGGAATTCAGAATGTGAGAGAGAAGCAATGCCGTTGTTGTCTTTCCTTTTGTTCCCGTAATGCCGATGACCGCCAGTTCGCGGGAAGGCTCTCCCGCGTGCGCGCAGGAAAGCGCCGCAAGCGCCGTGTGCGTGTCGGAAACCGTCACGGTTTCCGCGTCGGCGGGGAGGGGGAGCGGATGCTCCGCAACAAACAGACGGCAGCCGCGCGCGTAAGCTTCGGGCGCAAAATCGTGTCCGTCCGCGTGCGCGCCGCGGATGCAGACGAATACGGATTCCGCGTCGGCTTTCAATGCCTGTTCGGTCATGCGGTAGCGGCTTGCCTGCGCGAGAAGCGCGTCAAATGTCATGGCAGATCTCCTTTTCGGCGGAGAAGAAAGCGGGGAAGCCGATCGGTCTCTTGCCGCATTCCACGATCGTGCGGTATGCCAGAACGTCGAGAGAGTCAATAAAAACCGACGGGTCAAGCCTGTCCTTCGGGAGCAGGGAAAGCTCGGTGCAACCCAACACCAACGCTTCGCATCCGCGCGCAAGCAGTGCGTCAGCAACCCTGCGGAAGGCTTCCATGTCGGGCGCTTCGCCGCGCTTGACCGCACCGTAAATGATGTCGGAAATGATCGCCTGCTCCACATCGGTCGGGATCAGACATTCGGTTTCTGTTCCTTCGGCGTAGCGGTGGTAAGAGCGGGATCGCACAGTCCCCTCGGTTGCCAGAAGCCCGAACCGCCTGATGCCCGCGCGGTGCAGCAGCCCGACGGTTTCGCGGATGATGTTCAGCATCGGAACGGGACAGTCGGCGGCAAGCGCGTCGTAGAAGTAATGCGCCGTGTTGCATGGGATGACGATCAGCCCCGCGCCCGCCGCAACCAACCGCGCCGCTTCCTCGCGCATGGCGGGCAGAGGGGAGCGGTCGGATTTGCCGAGAATGAACGCCGTGCGGTCGGGCGTGGACGCGCGACTGCTGACAATCATGTCAATGTGATCCGCATCACAGTCTGCGGCGGTGTGCGCGGTCAGAAGCTCACAAAAACGGAAGGTCGACATGGGACCCAGACCGCCCAGTACACCCAAAAGCCGTGTCTGCATCATGACTCCTCCTCTCCGTACCAGACCCGTTGCATCTCCTGCCAGTCCGCAATCACATAGTATGGCTCCAGCTCGTTATGGTAGCGCCAGACGAAATTCGCGTAATCGACCGTGCAGGGAATGAGATAGTAAATCACATCGGCATTCGCCAACCGCTTGGCAAAATCCAACAGCGCGGTCAGCATCAGACCTTCTCCCGCCGCGTGGCGGATGATGTGATACTTGGTGCAGAAGGTCAGCCCGAATACGCGGGGCTTTTTCTCGCAGAAAACGTGAGAAATCAGGCGGTATCTGCGGAAAATGCGCTTTGCGGTCTCGTTGGTTTCAACCGATTGCCCGAGCAGGACGGGAACCAGTTCGCCCGCGAGAATTTCCGATTCGATGAATTGCAAAACCGCATACCTCCTTTTCTCCGTACTACCTCATATTATACCACAAACCGCGCGGAAAAGCCATAGGGGAGACAAAATTTTTTCCCGGAAATTCAAAACGGCAAAATTTCGGAAAAAGGCTTGCAATCCGAGCCGTTTTCGTATATAATAGAAGGGCTGACAAAACACAGAGAGGGGAGACGGCATGAAAAAGGAAAAGCTTTACCGCGTGTTTTCGCATCTGCCCGAGCTGTTGACCGAACGGCTGACCCTGCGGAAAATGTTGGTTACGGATACGCAGGATATGTATGAATATGCCTGCCGGAGCGACGTGACAAAGTATCTGACATGGCACCCGCATCCCGATAAAGCGTATACAAGGGAGTATCTGCAATACCTCGGAAGCCGGTACGCCGCAGGTATGTTTTACGATTGGGCAATCGTCTATGAGCCGGACTGTAAAATGGTCGGAACCTGCGGGTTCACTTCCTTTAATTGCCCATCGGACAGCGCAGAGGTCGGCTATGTCCTCAATCCCGACTATTGGGGCAAAGGAATCGCCGCAGAAGCCCTTGAACGCGTCCTGCGCTTCGGATTCTCGGATCTCCGCCTCCATCGCATCGAGGCAAAATTCATCAAAGGCAACGACGCGTCCCTCCACGTAATGGAGCGTTGCGGCATGACCTTTGAAGGCTACCTCCGCGAGTCCATGCTGGTAAAAGGCACTTATGTCACCGTCGGCATCTGCTCTATCTTAGCCGACGAATGGAAATCCAAATAAAAAGCAAGCGAAACGACGAAGTCCGTTTCGCTTGCTTTTTATGATTCCCATTGTACCATCCTGTAACTTTCCTACCATTTCTACCCGGTAGCGGAGAGAGGCGGTAAACCGCCGCCCAAATCCCGTCGGACGGGATTTGGCTCGTAGCAGCCGGAATTCGTAGCACGGAATATGGCTACACCGGAATCTGTACAACGTAAAATAGAGACATAAATCCAATTGCAGTGAAGTTCTTGAAGGTTCTTAGGAAACTTCTTTCAAGAAGTTTCCTAAGCAGGGTTTGGGACAGAGTCCCAAGGTCTTCTCCTTCTCCCCCTCCCCCACCAAATATGGCGGATTTGTGAAAAAAGACCGCGAGGTCTTGACAGAAGGCACAAGATTTGATATAATAAAATAAGTATGATATGCATAACGCGACATGGGCGACGTTGTAAAAAGAACGGATAGCCCGTGCACGCAGTGCTTTTGCCATACTAAAATTATCATTCTTTCGGGAGGTGCTTTATGCCATTTGAAGTCACACTCCTGCTCGGAATTGTCATCGGACTTGTCGTTGGCGCAGGGGCGTTCGCCATTGCGTCGCGTATCCGCCGCAACATTCGTGTGAAAAACGGAAAAGAAAAGATCACGGATGCCGAACAGGAAGCAAAACAGATTCTCGACAACGCCGCGAAAGACGCGGAAAACAAAAAGCGGGACATGATCCTCGGCGCAAAAGAGGAAATCCTCCAGTTGCGCAACGACGCGGAGCGGGAACTGAAAGACCGCCGCGCAGAAGTCACCAAGCAGGAACGGCGACTGATGCAAAAAGAGGAAACCATCGACCGCAAAACCGAAGCGCTGGAGAAAAAGAACGATCAGCTTGACGAAAAGCTGAAAAAAGCCGATATTCAGTGCGAGGAAAACCAGAAGATCAAGGAACAACACCTGCAGCGGCTGGAAGAAATTTCAGGCTATACCGCCGACGAGGCAAAAGCCGAACTGCTCACGCAGATGGAGTCCGAAACCCGCCACGAAATGGCGCAGAAACTCGACGAACTGGAGTCGGAATTCAAGGAGGAAGCCGAAACCAAAGCGCGCAATATCCTGACGCTCGCAATTCAGCGTTGCGCGGCGGATCACGTTGCGGAATCGACGATTTCGGTTGTCTCGTTGCCGAACGATGAGATGAAGGGGCGCATCATCGGGCGCGAAGGACGGAACATTCAGAAACTGGAAACGCTGACCGGTGTGGAGCTGATTATCGACGATACGCCCGAAGCAATCACGATCTCGGGCTTCGACCCCGTGCGGCGCGAGGTCGCGCGGCTGACGCTTGAAAAGCTGATTTCGGACGGTCGAATTCATCCCGCTAAGATCGAGGAAATGGTTGAGAAATCGCGCAAGGAAGTCGACGCGGTGATCAAGCAGGCAGGCGAGCGAGCGACGTTTGAGACGGGGGTGCACGGTCTGCATCCCGAGCTTGTAAAGCTGCTCGGTCGTTTGCGTTACCGCACAAGCTACGGGCAGAACGTTCTGAAGCACTCGATTGAGGTTTCGTGGATCGCCGGCATGATGGCGGAAGAACTCGGCTTGAACGGGACGGTGGCACGTCGGGCGGGACTTCTGCACGACATCGGCAAAGCGTTCCCGCAGGATATGGAAGGCTCGCACGTTGAACTGGGCGTTCAGGCGGCGAAGAAGTACAAGGAAAGCCCCGAGGTCATTCACGCGATTGAGGCGCACCACGGCGACGTAGAGCCGCAGACGCCGATTGCGGTTCTGATTCAGGCGGCGGACGCGGTTTCGGCGGCAAGACCCGGTGCGCGCCGCGAGGACATGGAGAACTACATCAAGCGGCTTGAAAAGCTGGAGTCGATCGCAACGGGCTTTGAGGGTGTTGACAAGGCGTATGCGATTCAGGCAGGCAGAGAAATCCGCGTGATGGTGAAGCCGGAAGTCGTTGGTGACGAGAAGATGAAGCTCATTGCGCGCGACATGGCGAAGAAGATTGAGGACGAGTGCAAGTACCCGGGGCAGATCAAGATCAACCTGATTCGCGAAACCCGCGCTGTGGATTACGCGAAGTAAGTTGGGAAAAGGGACAGAGACCTTGGAGGGGGAGGAATCCCCTTGAAAGGGGGTCCTCCCCCTCCAAACCTCCCTCACCTCCCCGAACTTCCCTGCACGGCAACCGCC
>URHR01000042.1 GCA_900547725.1 uncultured Eubacteriales bacterium | reverse complement strand
CCGGGATGTGCCCGCTTTTTAGTCTATTACAATCTCACCGACAGTTCCGTCGAACAGCGCCCCCAGCACATAGCAGGGCTTGCCCGACGGAAGCGCCAACGTCAGATTCCGATGCTCATGCCCCGCGAAAACCGCCTGAATCTGCGGGGTCTCGTCGATGTATCGTGTCAGACGGCGGGTCATGGCAATCGTCTCCTCATCCGCCTCCAGACCCGCGTGCTCGGGGGTGTGGTTCAGCTCGGGCGAGGTCAGCGGCACATGACAGAAAATCACACAGGGATACCCGCGCGCGACCTCCCGCTTCAGCTTCTCCAACTGCCCCGGATACCAGACGTACAGCCCATTCTCCATGGTAATCAGGTTGACCCCACCCACCACGCGGCTCTCAAAGGTCATATCCCCACGAAATGCCGCCTGTACCCTGTCGTAAAAGGCGGCGCGGTTGGAGAAACGGTCGGGCAGTCCCACACGCGGTGTGAATTCATGGTTGCCCGCACAGAAAAGGTAATCGTATGGAGCAAGAACTTCCTGCGCCGTCTCGAGGTTGCCGTGCGTCACGAAATCCAACACATCGCCCGTGATGACCGTTGCGTCAAACTGCCGCCCGTACTCCATCGCTTCGCGGAGCAGACCCGGCAGCTTTGCTTCGTCGTCCGCATTTGTCTCGCCCTGAAAGACCGCCCGCCGTCCGCGCGCGTGGCGCTTCATTGAGTCGCCGTCCGCGTTATCCGCCAAAGACAGATGGATGTCAGTCAGGTGCAAAACCCGAACCGGCTTCTGCAGTCCGAGGTGCAGTTCCGTTTTCCTTGTTTTCAGCATTCCGTCCCCTCCGCCATTCCGATGAGATAATGCCCGACATCCGCCATGTAGCGCGCGCCGATCGGGACAAAGTCATCGGGTGCGCCGCGCATGAATTCGGTTGTGGTCTCGTAGGTGAAGTCCCCCGTGTAGCCGATCTCCTTCAGCGCCCGCATAATCTCGCCCCACCTGAGCCGTCCCTCGAACGGGATGTTGTGCAGGTCGCGGCGGTAATCGTTGTCGTGTACATGGAGTGCCGCAAGGCGGTCATGCCCGAGGATACGGATCACATCCTGCACCTCGTCGCGCTGTTCGGCTGGAAGCCCGACGTGACCGAGGTCAAGGCAGGCTTTCATGTAGTCGCTGTCAAGCGTGTCGATGTAGCGCACGAACTCCGCCGCCTGTGAGCAGGTATCATGCACAATGACCTTGTGCCTGCCGTCCTCCGCCCACATATTTTCAATGCCCATCACGATACCGCAATCGCGGCAGACGGGAATCAGCGAGCGATAAAACTCCATATTCCGCGCAAAAATTTCTTCCTCATGCCCACGATACGGAAAATGGTGGAGCGGGTGCATGACCACGACCTTTGCGCCGAGCAGAGCCGAAATCTCAACCGAGCGGCACAGGCGCGGATAGACGGTTTCGCGGTAGGAGGTCTCGTCCGCCCAGAGCTTATATGCGAAGGTGAAGGGCGCATGCGTCTGATTGATCGGGATTCCGACCGCCTCGGCGGTTTTGCGGATTTCCTCCGCTTTCGCGCGGTAATCGTGACCGCAGAGCGGCGATGTATCGTTCACCATCTCGGAAAGCGCGTAATCCACCGCATCGAACCCCGCATTTTTGTAGATTTCCGCCCCCTTCGCGAACGGAAACCGATAGAACAGATTTTCAACATTTACAGATAGCTTCATTTGAAGATACCTCCCCCCAAAAAAGAATGCGGCGGAGCGCCGAAGCGCTCCGCCGAGGTTGGTCAGAACAGATCGTCAAAATTGATGGTTTTGGGTTGCTGAATCCCGTTGTCAACGTAATTGGAAAGCGTCAGAATATCGGTGCAGGACAAATCCAATACAACGCAGGTTGCGGAAAGATACTGTTTTTTCATGATTCGAACCTCCTTATTGTGCGGCGGGTGCGGAGACGGAAACCGCATAGACCGCGTTGTAATAGGTGTTGTCTTCGCTGTCGGTCACCGAGGCACAGATATCAAAGGAAATGTTCGTATAGTTCTCGGAAATCGCGCCGATGTCGAGCACAATCCAGACATAGCCTTCCGCAGGAGTTGCGGGCGAGGTCACGCCGTCAAGTGTTTCAAGCAAGGCGGAATAGCAGACCGTGATCGCCTCTTTCCTGAGCGCGGAAATTTTGGTGTTTCCTTCCGCATCGGTGTAGGTGGCAACCAGACGGAACTCCGCCGCGCTCCAATCAGAACCTTTGATCTCTGCCGCAAAGCGCACACCGTACTTGCCGTCGCTTGCCGCAGTGGTCTGATAGTAAAGCGCCTTCACGTTCTCGGCGCTCGTCTTACCACCGGTTTTCATCGGCATTTTCCAATTGCCTGCGATGTCACCAAAGGCGGTATCGGTGGTATACGGCTCATTTTTCAGCCATTCGGTAACGATGCCCGAGAACTGCACGTTCATCATGTTGTTGAAAACGGCGTCCCCCTGCTTACGGTCTCCGAGAACCCAGGAATCGGTTTCAAACATCCGGAATGCGCCAAGCAGTTCCGCCTCGGTATCAATCCAGACCGCTTTGGTCAGATTTGCGGCATCGATCCATGAAAGATCCGCCGTAAGGAAATCGGCATTCGCATAAACCTTTGCGTTCTTCAGGACGGGATAGCTTCCCTCGCGGGCTTCCCAAACCGTCGCGTCAAAGTCTGCAGGCAGTTTGCCGTTCTCCGTGAGACCGGTTGTTTCGGTTGCGCCTGTTTTCAGAAGCGCCTTGTAAGTGCCGTAGCAGTTTGTAAAGGTAGCGGCGGGATTACCGTAGACAAGTCCCATTTTCAGAGAACCGTCCGAGCGGCAGGAGGCAACGCCCGTGTTCAGGCAATTCGTAAAGGTCGGTTTGGCATCATTTGACTGCTGATAACCGAGGAACGCCGCCTTTGCGTCACCGCCGCCGCTGACGACCATGCCGTCGAACTGACAGTTCGTAAATTTGTTTGCATTCTTGCCGGGCGTGGAATACAGTGCACCAAGGAATCCGCCGACACGCTGATACCCTTTCAGAGTAGAAGAAACATAGCAGTTTTCCATCACGATAGCGGCTTTACTTGCTGTCCAACGCGCCGCGCCGAGAATACCGCCCACTCCGTGCGTACCGTTTGCATCCGCAACACCTGCGGTGGCGCCGCTGATATCTCCGGTTACGGTGCAAGTTTTGAAAGTCGCAATTCCTTCGCTGATTCCGACAATGCCGCCGAAGGTCTCCATCTTCGTCGTGCTGTCCTTGCACCCGATCGTTCCGGTAAACACACAGTTTTCAAACAGATTTCCGATTCCGTCGGTGGCATTAAAGGAAGTTCCGAACAATCCACCCGCACAGGTCCATCCCCATGCGGTTGTCGCGGTCATGGTAATCTTTGCATCCGAGGTCAGATTGCTGAATTTTGCGGCAACGCCCGCCGTGCCGACAAACGAACCCGTTCTGCCGTAGCCCGACTCAATAACCGCGTTTTTCAGTGTCAGGTTCGCCATCAGCGGTCCGCGATAGAGACCGAACAGACCCACGCAAACCTGCGAAGTCGAACCGTCTTTCACGATCAGATTGGAAATAACCGCATTGCTCCCGTCCGCCTTTTTTCCGACAAACGAACCCGCAAAAGCGTAAGTTGCGCTGTACGCCTTCCCGTTTTTGCCAATCATTGTCCAAGCCTTCCCGCCGAGATCCACGTCCGCAGTCAGGTATACTGTAACATTCGCAAAGCTGTCGCCCTTGCAGGCGTTGACCAACTTTGCCAGTCCCGCCAACTGCTCGGCAGTGCTGATTTCGTAGGTCTTGGCTTCCTCCGCGGTGTAGCCGGTGACCTTGTATTTGATGCCGCCGATTTCCACGCCGCTGTCGGCGGTGTCGCACCACGACACGTCATAGGAAATTCCGTCCCATGCGGTCGTTTCACCTTCGGCAGTTGCAAGAACCGCAAATGCGGGAATCGCGCAGACAAGCATTGCAAGAATCAAAAGAACAGATAAAAACCGTTTCATGTTCAAGCCTTTCCGCCGCTTTTCGCGGCTCTTTTAAGATTTTGGGGTCAAACCGTGGTCGCGCAGTTCAAAGACCGTGTTCTCACCTCCCGCAAGGTAGATCCCGTTCATACCGATGTTGTCCATAATCCATTTGTTGTGCTTGGAGTCGCGCTCGTCACGCGTCCGGCAGGCGGCAGGATCGGTGTTCCGATTCACCAACGTGCAGGGGTAATTGTACTTCCATGTTCCCGCCGGCCAAAGCGCCGCCGTTGCGCCGATGTTTTCATACAGGCTATCGCCGTGCCCCACGCCCTCAATGCCGTGGTGCGACACCTGCACGATATCCGATTTCAGCGTTTCCCCGCTGTACAGCTTATCAATGACCTCCGCCTCGCAAGGGTAGCAATCGCCGAGAATCATCAGCCGCGTGCCGTCCTCTGTTTCAATCTGAAAGACTAGACTGGTGTCGTTGAATTTCAGGTTCTTCGGCAGATCGGGTTCCAGAAGCTCCATATTGAAGAGCATCCGAACCGTCAGGTCCGCAATCCGATAGACCTGCCCCGCGTGCGCCGTGACCGTCGGAACACTCCCGTAATACTTTGCCGCCGCCTGAACAACCGCCGTGCGTTGGTCTCCCCAACCTGTGAGAATCGACGACACGGGGAAATTGTAAATCAGCTGTCCGACGATAACAGTCTTTCCGTACTTCTCCGCAAATTTGATGAACGCGCCCACATGGTCGATATCCGCGTGGGTGAAAATCCATGCCGCAACCCGAGGCTCCTGCCCCTCGGCGGTCTGCGCCTTCATCGTATTGTAAATGCGGTCTGCATCCTCAAAGCCTCTCTTGGTCGGGTCGTTCCGGTATTCCTCGGACTCCATGTAAATGCCCAACCGATCGCTGCTCCCGTCGTCCGCAACGCCGTAGCCGCCGTCAATCAGCAGAAACCGCCCGTCCCGCAGACGGATGACATAGCCCATTCCGCCCGAGTCACGGGACAGCTTTTTCATATCATCGGCAGACAGACTCCCTCCGATCGCATTCTCGCAAAGCGAATTCACGATTTCGGGGTCATTGCTGTAAAGCCCGAGTTGGGTCAGGAGCGGCACATCGTAAATCGCCGTGTAGCTGTCCTCAAGGGCGGGAAGCTGTCCCTCCTTTTTGTAGGGGTCGACAAACAGGCAAAGCCGCCCGATTCCCGCAAAGCGGCTGACCTGCACCGAGCAGGTACCGTTGACGTAAGTTCGGTGGCGGTTGCCCTCCTGCGTGTTCTCCTGCCGCAGGGTATACCCCGCCTCCGCAAGCTTTTCACAGTACGCCTCAAATGCCGCCTCGCTCGTATCGCTGAAGAGAATCTGAAGGCTGTCGTTGCTTTCCTCGATGATTTCAAATTCCTGTCCCTCGGCAATCGGCAGTTGCGCCTTTGCAAGTGTGGAAGAGGAATAATAGCGTTCGGAAAAATCCGCCGCAAGGGTCAGATTCCTGTCTTCCATGCGCGAGATTGCCAGTCGCAGTTTCGTCACCGCCTCGGTCACCGACGCCTTTTCCAACGAGGAAATGACCAGCTTGTTCCCGATGACCCGCACCGTGCAGACCGAATAGTTGTTCAGCTCGTCATATGCCTGTCTGCTTTCGTCGCAGTCCACACGCCCGAGCAGGATTTCCGCCCGCGTGCTGTCGGTTGCCTTGCCCGCCGTGCGCCTTTCGGTGTTGACCTCCTCCGTCCCCGCCACCGTACCGATGGCTTTTGCCAATCGCTCCGCCTCGGTTGCATAGGAAAGCTCCGAATACACCACGGGAATTGCCTTCCCGTCCCGCAGAAGCGCGAAGCCTTCGGTCGGCGCGTTGGTTTCGGTATGCCGTTCGGTTGTCCGTTCCGCAGTCCCTGTTCCCGCGCCGTTTCCGCCGCCCGCGCAGGACGCGAGCAGCAGAAGCGCGGCAAGGGCGGACAGAACCGTCCGTTTCAGAATCCGTTTCATGACGCGCTCTTCCTTGCAAAGTGTTCGTCCGCGTCAAACTGTTTGAGCAGCTTGTTCCAAGTGTCCTTGTGTTGTTCATAGCGGTACGCTGTGTTTCCGTGTTGGCATCCGCCTCTCCAGAGCGCCATATGCGGCGCGTTTCCGTCCCGGTTGGGCAGGTAGGCGGCATAGATTGCCGCAAAATCCCATCTCGCGCCGTCCAGAATCAGATCCATCACCTTCTGGGACTTGAGGTTATCCAGATACTTCTGCTTTGCAAGCGTATTGACATAGTAAGGACGGATGCCCTCGTAGCTATATGCCGACAGCAGTTCCAAAACCGCACCGATTGCCGCATAGTTGCTTCTGCCCTTGACAACCGAGATAACGTTATGACTGTCCTGCAGACCCGTGTAGTAGTTTGCGGTTCCGTCCGCTTCGTACTTCGGGAGCGGCAGAAGCCCGTATTCATCGGTCAGATTGGCGTTCTTGCGGTTCTGCGCGTCGTTCACACACTCGATGGAGAACAGCGCCTCGCCCGCGTCGAACAGGTTGTATTCCCCGCTTCCGTAGCCGGAAGTATCCAGTTTGACATTTGTGTTTGAGTAAAGGTCGTAAACCGCCTTTGTTGCGTTCTGCAGTTTCTCATAGCGTGTTCCCGCAACCAACGTATGCGTTCCGTCGTCGGGATCGGTGCTGACGAGATTCAATTCAAACGACTGCAGCAATCCGTCATACGCCTGCGAATAAGTATGCGAATAGAATGCGTAAACAGGCTTTTCCGCACCGAGATCCACCTCCGCGTCCTTCACATAGGAAGCGAATTTTTCCCACGTCCAGTCGCCCTGCAACGCCACGTCGAAAATTTCGTCCATCGACCATCCCTCGCCCTGCGCCTCGCACTTGTTGATATTGAAAAACATGCAGAACATGGTCATATACACCGAAATGTTCATATCACCGACCACGGTATACAAATGATCGTTGACAGTTCCTGCGGAAATAAAGGTCTGATTCCAGTAGGATTTATTGAGGTTGAGGTTCTCCACGTCATAAAGATTCATGTAATAGCCGAGCAGTTCCGAACTGACCGACTGATAGGCTTTATTGCTGATGATATCAAAGGAATCATTCAGCAGCGCCGTGCTCTGAAGCCATGCGTTGAGGTCATTGTCATGAACCGTCGCGTGCGTGATATCGAACTCGACATTCAGTTTTTTCTGAATCTCAAGATTCCGATAGTAGACCTGTTCGTCGATATCGTCCGCTTTATCGTCCAAAGCGCCGTTGGAGCCCCACTCCTGATAACGGTTCCGGTTCTGGCGGGTCAGGATTCGGATGGTCTTGCCCTTGAAGTCCAGATCACTCGGCAGATCCGGAATCGTATTGGGGTCTGCGGTCTCCACGGGATCGGTTGGCGCTTCGGTTTCACCAGCGTCCGTCTTACTTCCGCTCGGCGTCTCGGGGTTCTTGCCCGACGAGCAGGCTGCAAGCGGAACGACCAACAACAGAAGTCCGAGCAGCAGAGAAAGCCATTTTTTCAGTTTCATCATATTCCTCCTCTTCTTTTCGGGAAGCGACAGTTTCCACTCCCCCGTTTCATCCTCATTTTAGCACATCAAAAGCAGGAAAATCAATGGACTGCTCTGCTTTTCCTTGTAATATTCTGCTTGCAGGCAAAGAAAGGACTTGGAGGTTGGAGAAAGGCCTCTGAGATTGCAGGGGGCATCTCGAAAGAGGGCTCACCGTAAGTTTCAAAACCCCGTCTTTTATAATCTTTTCCAATGTTATATAACGAAACATCATTTCATTCCCCGCCACCACAACAAAAGCGGCGGACTGATGTCCGCCGCTCCCCTTTTTATTTCGCTTAATTTTTACCCCGCAACGCTCCAGACGACATCTGCGTCTCCGCCCCCAGTTGTTCCCGTCGAGATGCCTGCGTTCGTTTTCCCGAGGCAGATGACCAATGCGTTCATTGCCGCAGGGGCTTTGACGCTCACAACGCCGCTCACGGTCAGGTAGCTTCCTGCGGTCAGAGTCACGTTTTTGCTCATTCCAACGCTCGTCAGCGACGGGGAGCAATGCGTGGACTCCGTGCTCATGCCGCCCGCAAGTCCGATTGCCACGACGTAGCCGCCCTCATAGGTATAGCCCGCCTCGGTGTCAATCGACGAATCCGCACGTCCTGTGGAAATGATGACCGATCTGCCGCCCGCGAACCGGATGCCGCCGTAGGGATCGCGGCTGTTGGAATCCACGCCGTCCCCGCCTGCCAGCACATAGAGCGTACCGCCCGAGATGACGATGCTCGTTCCGCCCGTTCCCGATCCGTTCACGCCGTCATCCGAGGAAACTACCGTGATGTCGCCGCCCGCGAGGGTGACGGTCGCGCCTTCGATGCCCTCGTAGCTTTTCAGGACGTTGACCGTTCCGCCCGAGACTGTCACCGCTCCGTCCGCGTGGATTGCGGCATCGCAGGAAGAGAGGGTCAGCGTTCCGCCTGTGACCGTCACGTTCCCGGTTGCCGCCGCGCCGTTTTCCGGCGTGGTGGTGTTGTTTGCATGGATGCAGTCGTCGTAGGACTCCACCGTCACGCTTCCCGCCGAAACCGTGATCGCATTTGCCGCCTTCAGACCTTTGGTGGAATGGTCGCCCTGATCGGTGTTCCCGTCATTCATGCCGCCCATGCCGCCCTGCGCGGTGCTGTAGGTGGTCCAGCTTAGACGCATCCTGTTGCCGCTGAACGAGATTGCGATGGTATCGTAACTTTCGTTGAGCGTAATATCGTCCTTTTCGGCGTAGCAACTGTCGCTCTGCCCCGGCGTTTGGTCGGCGGTGTAGACATACAGGTTGCATTTCTCATATCCGTCCGGCTTTGTCACCGTATAATAGCTGTAGCGGCTGTTTCCCGTCGACTTGGCGCTCTCCGCACGGCACCACGTGCCGCCCTCGTTGTTATAGAAATAGAGCGAATACCGATAATTGCTTGCGGAGGCGCGCAGATACAGAATGCTTTCATCGGCGGCGTTGACTTCCTTTGAATACTTGGAATACCTGTCGGTAAAGACCGTCAAGTTCACGGTAGCGAAAGATTCGTCCACCGTAACGTCATACGCCGCGTCGATTCCGTCGCAGGCGGCGTAGATGCGGACATTCCCGCCCGTGATTGCAACCGTTCCGCGCTGGTTGCCCCTGGAGGAGAGGTCGCTGTTTGTGGTCTTGATGCCGTCCCCCGTCCGCGCAATCAGAATCAGCGTTCCCGATTCAACCGTCACGCTGTCGTTGCCCTTCAGCGCGTTGTCCTCGCACTCCACCTGCAAAAACAGGTTTTTGACCTTCAGGTCGTCCTTGGTGTGAACGCCGTTATTTGCAACCGAACTGACGTACAGATTCCCCTTGCCCTGCAGATTGAGGTCGCAGTCGCTCCAGACCGCCGCGCTGATTGCGGTTGCGTCCGTAACTTCCGCGCGCAGGTCGCAGAGATAGTTATCGGTTTCCTTCTTTGCCGAAATGGTCACCTCACCCGCGCCGCTGACGGTCAGCGGGCATTCGGCGGCGGAATTCACGGTCACGCCCTGCAACTCCAACTCGATTCTGCAATTCCCGTTGCCTTCCACCGCGATGTTGCCGTAAAAAACGCCCGAAAGGCTATAGATGCTGTCCTCGGTCATGCCCGAAAGGGTCAGGGTATTGCCTTCGACCTTTACGCACCCGGCTGTTCCCAATTCGCATCTGACCGTCACGGTTGCGCTCTCGCCGCAATCGTCGCACCGATAGGTGTAGCTGTCGCCGTCCTGCGACACGAAGGCGTAATCATGCGCGGTGGTATCGACGGGGACGGTTGTCACGGTGCTGTCGTCGGTGATCGTTCCGCCGTTGTTCGCCTGACCGGAGTTGTTTGTTCCGTTCGCTCCGTTTATGCTGTTCCCGCCGTTCCCCGTCTGCGCACAGCTTCCGAGCAAAGCGGCGGAAAGCAACAGGCTTGGCAGGATGCTCCGTAATAGGTTCTTTTTCATGATTTTTCTCCTTCGGAAATGGATCATGTAATTTTAAGATTACAGATCCTTTTCGTTTTCCTCCGCGCGGGCGAGGAGGATTTCCAGATTGCCGTTCCGCACGCGAAGGTCATCCAGAAACCGTTTCTCGCTGACGGTCGGTTTCAAAACAACCCGATAGGTCAGCTTATAAAGGCTTCCCATATTCGCGGTTTTCGCGGCGGTGAGTTCGGCACTCTCGGTATAGGTATGAAACACCTCGTCAAATGCGCCCGTATAGTCCAGATCTTCTGGAACTGTCAGTTTCAGGGTTCTTGCGCAGTCGCGGTTTCGCTCCTTTTCCCAGAAGGCGGTCAGCGCCATCAACAGCCCGCCCATCAGAACGCTGAAAAGCAGGGCGTATGCGAAATATCCGACTCCGACGATCAGTCCCGAGCACATTGCCATGAAGATGACCGAAATCTCCTTTGCGTTCCCCGGCGCGGAGCGGAAGCGAACCAGTGAAAACGCGCCCGCCACCGCCACGCCAACGCCGACGCTTCCGTTTACCATCATGATAACCACGCAGACCGCCGCAGGCAGGAGCGCCAGCGAGAGCCGCATACTCCGACTTCCGCGGGCGCGGAAGGAGAACGCCGCAACGTAGATGCCGCCGCAGATCAGCGCGACGAGGATGCAGAGCAGAAACAGTCCGACGGACAGCGTGGATTGCG
Source organism: uncultured Eubacteriales bacterium (assembly GCA_900547725.1). Classification (GTDB taxonomy): domain Bacteria; phylum Bacillota; class Clostridia; order Oscillospirales; family CAG-272; genus UMGS1865. Next base: position 6,869 of record URHR01000042.1, on the reverse strand, counting down.
TTTCGCTTGCGAAAACGCTGTTGAACAGGTTGTTAAGCATAGTGTTGTCCTCCTGTGAGAAGCCCGGTCTCCTGCCTCTGCAGGTATGCCGTGCCGTATTTGGAAAAAGATGTCGGGCGGATGCCCGCCGCCGAAAGCGTATTTGTCAGCCAGAGCGGCATCGCGTCCGCGACCTTGGCCTCCATCAGCACCTTTCCCTGCGGAAGAACCGGCGCGCCGTAAATGCCGCCGCCGAGGGTCAGGTCGTCCCAACGCGCCAGCACGTCGGTATCAAAGGTCATGCGAAAATCGGGATTGTTTGCGCCGAAGAAGGCTTCCCTTGCGTAGGAGAGCCAGATCATCGGCTCGGCGGTCGGATTGACCGTCAGGAAATAGGCAAGCTCGCGCTCGATCTGCGTATGCGGGTCGGGAGCACGGAAGAATTCCATCGCGCCATCCCTTCTCATGGTCGCCCGCCGCTTGTAGACCACCGACTGATACTTCTTTTTCAGTTCCGCAAACACCGTTCCGTCCGCGCCGACAGGACCGTAACTCCGCAGGCGAAGTTTTTCCTTATAGACCGGCTTCTCAAGCGAGCGGCGGATGATCCGGAAATCAGGCGTGTCGAAATACAGGTTGCAGACGCGGCTTTTGCCGTAAGCGTCCGGAATCATGCGCCCGCGCATCGCCTCCCGCACGGCGGCATATTGCTCCGCGTCAAGCAGATATTTCAGTTCGTACCGTTTGAAGCAGGTTCTGACTTCCATTGCCTGTCTCCCCCTTTCCTTCCCGCATATTCGGAATTGCACCGACTGTAAATTGCCCACGAAAGGCAGAACGCGAACAGGAACACCCAGACTGCCGCAAAGGCAAGATGCCCGCCGAGACTGTCGCCCGCTCCCATGGGCGCTTTGTTTCCGTCCCCCGCATTGGCAAATCCGCCGGATCCGTTCCCGTCCGGCATTTGCGGCGGGGTCATATCCCGATTCTGCCCGTTTCCGTCGGACGGCGCGCTTCCCGAATTCCCCGAATTCCCCGGATTGCCGCCGTCCGGAAGGGTGACCTCGCCGATCTCTTCCCCGTCACCGTCCGGGTTGTTCCCGGCGTTGTTCCCGGCGTTGTTCCCGCCGGGTCGCCTGAAGCCTTCGGAATCGTTCGATCCGCCGCCCGGGAATCCATCGCCCATAACCGCGCCGTTTCCCGTCCCGCCGATGACGCCGTACCCGTGCAGAACCGTCAGGGTCAGCATTCCGACCGCCACAAGCATCGCCGCAAACAGAATTCCGTTTTTCATGACTCGTTTCATAGGAAAGTCCCTCCCTTGCCTGTTGTGCCTCTATTTTAACACGCCACCCTAAAGCCCGCCTTAAGGACAACTATTTTTTTGAGAAATTTTCAGACAAGAAAAAAGGGAACGACACATAGGTCGTTCCATACAACATCTCATTTCCAATAGTTTACGTACTTTGCAGGGGCGCAAACCGAAGAGAGCGCCCCGCAATCGTTCCACCCCTCCGTTCCTCAACTAACCTGAACCATTTCTATCCGGTAGCGGAGAGAGGCGACAGCCGTGCCAATCCCGCTCGACGGGATTGGTCTCGGAGCAGCCGGAAATAGCAGCACGGAATACGGCTACACCAAAAACTGTACAACGTAAAAATAAATACCTAAATCCAATTGAGTTCAAGGTCTTGAAGGTTCTTAGGGGTGGCGGTTGCAGAGCAACCGCCAGTAGCGAAGCGTTACTTCTTCCTTAAGAAGTCCCCTAAGCAGGGCTTGGGGCAACGCCCCAAGGTCTTCCTTCAATTCATCATTTCACAGGGCTTGATCTCCACGGTTCTGCCGCCGGGATTTCCGCAGATGCGGTGCGAAATCGAAAGCACGGTGCGCCCTTTTGACGCGCGGCGGAGCGCTTCGAGCACGCGCGCTTCGGTCTGCGCGTCCAGATTGGCGGTAATTTCGTCCAGAAGCAGAACGGCAGGGTTCGCCGCCGCGGCGCGCGCAATGGAAAGCAACTGCCACTCGCCCTGCGAAAAGATCCCGTCGGCGCATGGGGTTGCGTAGCCCTCCGGGAGCGCGCGGATCGCACCGTCGATGCCCGCAAGCTCCGCCGCCTTTTGCGCCATCTCTTCGGTCACGCGCGGATCGCCGAGGGTAATCTGATCCAACACCGTGCCGGGAACACGGGAGAAGTGCTGTTCCACACAGCCCACGCAGGCGCGCCGCTCGCGGTCGGTCAGCGCGGTTGCGTCCACGCCGCCGATTCTGACCGTCCCGCTCTGCGGCTGATACAGTCCTAAGAGCAGGCGGAACACCGTGCTCTTTCCCGCGCCCGTCCTGCCGATCAGCGTGACCTGCTCCCCTTCCCGCACGGAAAAGGACAGGTCGCGCAGAACCGTCCGTTCCCCGTAGCCGAAGGTCACGTGCGAGAGCACTACATCGCCTCCCGCGGCAGTCGCCCGCTCGGGCGGCAGGGTGCGCTCCTCCTGTGCGAGGAAAGCGTCGATCCGCCGCACGCCCGCCATTGCCGACTGGATGGTCTGAATCTCCGTTCCAAGGCTCTCAATGGGCGAGAAAATGCGGGAAATGTAGTTGATCACCGCAACCGAAGTACCGACCGACATACCGAACAGGGTCAGAACCCTTGCGTTCCCCGAAGCGGAAAGCAGCATCACGATGCCGACGACCGCCGCATGGAGCAGCAGAACCACGGGGGAATAGACGGCGTCGTAAAAGTTGGTTTTCTCCACGGCGGCATAGCTCTCGCCAATGCTCCGGTCATAGCGCCGCTCCATGTAGGCTTCCATGCCGAGGGCGTGCACCGTGCGGATGTTATGCAACGTCTCGGGAATCTGCCCCGACGCGGCGGCAACCGCGCGGCGGTTTTCGAGTTGCGAGGCTAGCATCCGCTTCTGCACGAACCGTGTAAAGAGCGCGAGCAGCGGGAGCACCGCAAGCAGAATCAGCGCAAGTCCCGTATTCCGCACCGCGATGACCGCCAGAATCGAGAGAATCCGGCAGGCGTCGGCAATCATGCTGATAAGCCCCGAGGTGAAGAGCGTCTCCACGGTGTCCACATCCCCCGAAAAGCGCGCGGCGACCTCCCCCGGCTTCTGCGCAACGAGCGTGGCGGCGGGCAGACGGGTCAGCTTCCGCGACATTTCGGAGCGCAGCGCGTGGGTCATCCGCTGTCCGAACAGCGCAAGGAGCGTTTCCTGCGCCGAGGACAGCACGCCCTCCAGCGCGAGACTGCCGAAGGAAAGCAGTACCGCCGCAAAGGAAAGGGGGATTCCGCCCGCGAGGTCATCGATCACGCGGGCAAGCAACAGCGGCGGAATCAGCGAAGACCCCACCGACATCGCAACGCACACAAGCGTTCCGACGGTCAGAACCGGATGCGCCAGCGCCGCCGCGCGGACTGCCGCAAACACGCCCGTTCGGGTCTTATCCGTTTTCTTCCGCTTCATGACCTGCCCCTCCTGTCTGACTTACATACAACTTCCGGTAAGCCGGGACCGACGCCATCAGTTCGGCGTGCGTTCCGACGGTTGTGTTCCCGTTCTCCATAAAAACGATCTGCCGGAGCTCCGGAAAATGATAAAGACGGTGCGAGATGAGAAAGACCGCCTTGTCCCGCGCATACTCCCGCAGATTGGCGAACACGCTGTCCTCGGTTGCTCTGTCGAGGGCGGAGAACGGATCGTCCAGAATCAGGAGCGGTCGCGGGTGCGCAAGCGTTCTCGCCAGAGCAAGCCGTTGCGCCTGCCCGCCCGAGAGTCGCGCACCCTCGCTCCCGATCACGGTATCCGCGCCGTTTTCCATGGCAAACACCTCGCCGTCGAGCGCGACGGCGGAAAGGAAGGGCGTCGGATCTCCTTCCCCGCCGCAGAGCACATTGCTCCGCAGGCTGTCGGCAAACAACTCGGGATCATGCCCGAGGTAGCCGACCGTTGCGGCAAGCGCGCGCGGGGAAAGCGAGGAAAGCTCCCGCGCCCCGAAGCGGATCGAGCCGCCGTAGGGCGCTTCGCAGAGGAACACGCGCCCAAAGGCGGATTTCCCGCAGGCAACAGGTCCCGTTACGCCGATGATATCCCCCGGGTGCGCCGTCAGCGAAAGGTCGGAAAAGATCGGCACGTTGCCGCAGGAGAAGGACAGCTTTGCAAGCGTCACGTCCTGCGGCGCGGGGATCTCCAGTTCCGCGAGCGGCTCGGGCGACCGCATCAGCGGCTTGATGCGCTTCCATGAGACTTCCGCCTTCTGCACCGCGTTGAACAGCTTTGCCACCTTGGAGGATTTGACGGTCAGCTTGGTAAAGCAGGAAAGAAAGGTTGTGAACGCCGCAATGTCCCATGACCGCCAACCCGTGCCGAGCACGTTCTTTCCGCCGAACCACAGGATGAACAGCACCCCCGCGCAGGAAACCGCCAGATAGAGCGGCGACAGCGCGGTCTGCCACACGTTGGCGCGCACGGCACTCCTCTCGTAGCGATCCAGAACTTTTTCGTAGCGCACCTCCTGCGCTTCCTCACAGCCGTAAACGCGGTAGGTCACGGCGTTCCCGGCGCGATCCAGCGTAGCGGCGCTCATAGCGCCTGCGGCTTTCTTGTACGCCGCCCCCGCGCGCTGAACGATCTTCTTCATGCCCGCCGCGCAGAAATACGGGAACGGGGCAAAGAGCAGGCTCATCAGCGCCAGCCGCCAATCGTAAACAAACAGCATCGCCGCATAGCCGAGCAGTGCCACGCCCGTGTCAAAGACCTCGGTGGTGAATTTCCGCATCCCCTCGGCGCAGTCGTCCACGTCGGAAATCGCTTTGGTCATCAGTTCGCCCGCGCCCTCTTTTTCCGTTTCCGCGCGGCTCTTCCGCACCAGATTGGCATACAGAATTCCCTTCATCCGGCGGTTGATGTTGTTTGCAAACCGCCGGACGTAAAAGCGTTTGACAAAGCGCGCGCCCTGCACCGCAAGCGTGACGGCGAGATAGGCGACCGCCAACGCCGCCATCGCGCCTGCGGTTGCGTTCCCGCCGAGGATATCGGCAAGGCATTGGGCGAGCCGCCCTTCAAACCACGGCGATGCGAGCAGACCGACATTGTAGAGCAGTCCCGAAACCGTGACGAAGGTCAGCGGCAACCGTTCCGCGCGGAAATAAGAACCGATCCGATCGGGCACAAGCGGTTCTTTGCGTTTCATGTCCGTTCCCTCCCGTCAGGCGTGCGGAAAATGCGGGAATCCCGCGCGGCTCTCGGTTTTGGAGGCAAGATACAGGCGGTCGAGAAGCGCGACGAAGGTATTGGCTTCTTCCGCGGTCAGTTCCGAGAGCAGATACGCGTAGAACTCCGCCTCGATCTCCGCTTTTGAGGCTTTCAGTTCCTCCGCCTTCGCGGTGGGATACAACAGCTGACTGCGCCGGTCTGCGGGGTCTTCCCTGCGCGTGAGGTAGCCCTTTGCCTCCAGATTTTTTGTCCGCCGCGCAACGGCGGCTTTGTCTGCGTGCAGAAGCTGACCCAGTTTTGCCTGCGTGCAGCCGGGATTGTGCCGCAGGGCGTGGATCAGGTCGATTTCCGCCGTGCCCACCCCCTGCTCGCGCAGGGAAAGCAGAACCAGTTTCTCCGCCTCCCGCGCGATTTTGGTAATTTTTCTTTCTGTTTTGTCCATAAGAACCCTCTTTCCGATTGGTTGTAGGTACATCGTTGTATGTACAACTATTATAGCACGCAAAAAAAGGATTGTCAAGAGGCGCGCAAACTATTTTTCCACATTTACACAGGCGGCGGAAGCGCAAAACGGCTTCCGCCTTCGCGAAAGCCGTTGCTTTTGTATGCCGTTTCCGTCACCGGAAGAAACAGGGAACGTTATTCCTTTGTATTTGTAAGGCTTTGGAAGAGATCCTCGAAGAGCGCGTCGCGGCGGACGTTATAAACGTAGGCGATCGGGCGGCGGAAGGGGTCACGCGCCCAACGGTGGTCATATTCGGGGATCGGCGCGGGGACTTGGCAGGTATTCAGGAAGCGCTCGCCGTCGTTGAGCAGCCACGCCACGGCGGTCACGTCCCAGATACAGCGACTCCACGGTTTGCCTGCGGCGTAGCCGTTCGCTTCCCGCTCGGCGTTCTCGGCAAGGTAGGTTGCAATCGGGTTCTTGCCCTTGAGCCAGAAATCCAGTTCCGGGGCTGTTGTGCGGAAGGAGCTGACCACCCCGTTACAGGGGAGGAGCACCATGGGTGCGCCGCAGTCGAACACCACGCGCGCGGCGGCGATGTCCTGCCGCAGGTTGAACTCGCGGTTTTGTCCCGCCCAATCCAGCGCGTGACCGCCGAGCCAGACGATGACGGTATTTTCCCGCATGGCTTCGGGCGCGAGCAGGACTGCCGCGGCGACGTTTGTAATTGCGCCGATGGCAACGACGTAGAGCGGGTGCTCCGCCGAATACTGCGCCGCGCTTGCCGCAATGAAGCGGGCGGCGGGAGAATCGACCGCGTCGGTCTCGTCCCGCATGAAGCGGTCAGAGCCTCGGTACACGCGGGGCACGACCTCCTCGCGGTTCATCAGCTTCAGCAGTTTCAGAATTTCCGCGTGGCTTTTCTGCATACCGTCCTCTGCGGAACTGCTTTTTTCGTTCAGAAACGGTGCGGCGCAGATGCCGACCGGATTCAGCTTTTCCGACCGCAGCAGATATGCGATTGCGAACTGGTCGTCAACCTCGTTATAGGCGTCGGTATCGAGGATCACGTCCGCGCGGTGGCTCGGGGGCATCAGATTTTTCAGGTACTGTTCCTGTGTCATTGGGATTCTATCCTTTCTGTGTATGGGGAAGACCTCGGGACTCTGTCCCGAACCCTGCTTAGGGGACTTCTTAAGGAGAAGTCCCCTAAGAACCTTCAAGACCTT
>URHR01000041.1 GCA_900547725.1 uncultured Eubacteriales bacterium | reverse complement strand
GCGCCACCTTCCCCCTCGAAGGGGAAGGCTATTGTGCGAGCGCTTTTTGTGATATCATGAAATTTGATATGCCAAATATCAAAGTTTGAAGTTCTCCCTTTGTGATTCGCAGAATGTATAGAAGCCTTCCCCTTCGAGGGGGAAGGTGGCGCCGCAGGCGACGGATGAGGGCGAATCGTGAAAGCAACCCACGATTCGAAGTCCTATTTACCCTGTTCGCACAGCGTAAGGAAGGCTTCCCCTCGGGGGGAAGAAAACTGCAAGCAGTTTGTCGCGTTAGCGACTGATGAGGGGGGATTCGTCCGCTCCCGTGTTTGGTGTTATCTCCCCCCCCGCGCGGGGAGAATTTTTATGATTGAAACCGGTTTGAATTAAGAGTCAGAAAAGCTTCTGCGAAGCAATTTTTGCGGGGGCTTTTTTTATGCAAAAAAGCCAAAATTGTGCAGGATGTACAAATTCAGGGGGGGGGGGTCTGTAATTAGTACTAAAATAGCACTTTGGATGGCTCAAAACAGCACTTTCCGGTAGAAAACAGCATTTTTACGGCGTTGAAAGAGGAACTTTTCTGTGGTACAATGGTGACACACGAGGGGAAACCCGTGAATTTTTACGAATGGAAAGGAAACGAACCATGAAAAAGCTCTTAGCTCTGTTTTTAACCCTTTGCATGCTTCTGTCGGTAGTTTCGGTGATGTCTGTTACCGTTGGCGCAGACGGCGAAACGGCGGAAGCTACCGCGCTCACGCCCGATACGGCGTGGTATGACAAACACAAGGAGGAGACCGATCTCTACATCGGCACGGCGGCGGAACTGCTTGGGTTCTCCAAACTGATTTCGACACAGCTGCGCGCGAACGGCGACAAGAATTCGGATTTGGATACCGTTGATGCGAGCATGAAAATCTTTTTGGGGAAAACGGTTCATATCACTGCGGATATTGACCTCAACCCGGGTTGGACTGCGGGTGAAACTGCACCGCTCAACAAGTGGCTGGCTGATAGTTACCATTGCTTTACCGGTATGATTGACGGCGGCGGACACACGATTTCCGGCATTTATTTGTCAACGGCTGCAAACCACACGGGCATCTTCGGAAACCTGAAGGGCGGTACGAAAGAAAAGCCTGTGGGTGTGAAGAACCTGACAGTCAAAAATTCGTATGTGACTTCCTCTAAAAATATTGTCGGCGGCTTGTTTGGCGCGATTCCTGCTTCGGAACACGATAAAGGCAGACATGTTCTGATTGAGAATATCAACATGGAAATCACCATTGTTGGTGCGACAACCGAGGTTGGTTCCGTGTTTGGGTATGTTACCTCCGGAAACAATGTTACCATTCGCAACTGCTTCTTCCAAAATACGATTCGCGGTACAGCCACGACCAAGATTGGCGGCATTATCGGAGGCGGCTCCGGAACAATTGAAATTCAGAATAACTATGTAAACAATACGCAGATTTGGGAAACATTAGCGGACGCAGTCAAACCTCGCCCCTCTTCACAAAGCGGAGGTGTTGTGGGATGTGCTGATTCCGGTGCTACACTTACTATTCGCAATACGGTTGTTGCAAGTACGATGGAAACCGTGAACAACAACATCAGTGTTCGTCCCACCGGAGGTTTTGTGGGAGAATCCCATCAGAACGCCAATGTTACCATTGAAAATTCGATGTTCTGCGGAATTGATAACTCCCTCAACAACTGGAACGGTGGATTCATCGGAATTGTGAGAGGAACTGCAAAAATTGATAAGTGCATCGGTGCGGGCGTTCTGACCCCTGCGCCTTGGACGGTTGACTTCAACGCAAGCGGCGCGATTATCGGTCAGGCACAAACCAACACCATTGAGGTTTCCAACTGCCTGTATACGGATATCTACCTGGCAGTGAAGAACGCTGGCTATATACTTGCGGAGAGCATGGTCGGACTTCTGAAGAACGGTAAAGATCCGGAAGAAGTCAAAAAAACCAACAACCATCATGTGACTCCTGCGGAGATTACCGGACTTGCGGCGGCAGAGAAACTGACCGCTGCCGGAATGACCGACTGGACCGTGACCACAACGGGTCTTCCTCTCCCGCGCAGCATCGTGACGACCTTTGGCGAAACGATTCTTGCAAAGGCGGACGCAGCCGAAACGCCTGTTACCAAACTGGCGGGCTATCAGGTTTCCGACGCGGCGGACAACAAGTTTGACCTCCGTCTGGTTGCAACCCTGAAGCTGGCGGACGACAACAAGACCGTTACGGACGGCAAGGTGTCGAACTACACCGCAGTCGGCTTCCGCGTGGTTGCGAACTACGGCGCGACCACGAAGGCGAAGGACTACACCACCGACATGGTCTACAGCGCAATCAGCGGCTACACGAAGGGGGAAACCACTGTTGCGGAGTACACTGCCGAGAGCTTGGGCGGTGATTACCTGTTCGTCCTGCCTTGCCGCAATGTCCCTGCCAATGCGGGCGTTATTACGATGGAAGTTACCACTTATTACACCGCTGCCGACGGTACTGTTGTGCTTGGCGCAACGCAGGTCTTTACCGTTGACCCCGCGGCAACCGAACTGCACTGAAGGAAAGGAGCATACAACCATGAAAACTTATCTTTCCCCGATGGCGGAACTGCTCAACATCAATAATACCGATGTCATTGCTACCTCTCTGACCGCAAACGCAAAGTACAACGGCTGGGGAGACGGTGACGAAAACGCTTGGGACTGGAGCTGAACCCGTCCTAACCCATAAGGAGAACCCGATGAAACGATTTTTAATCTTGGCGCTTGTCTGCCTGATGCTTCTGCCCGTGCTTGCCGCATGCGGAAATAAGACAACGCCGCCCGCCACAACAACCGAGAAAAAGACCGAGGCAGAGGACGAATCTGTAACCGATGTACCCGAGGATCTTTACAAGCCCTCGCGCGACCTGACTGCACTGGACTATAAGGACGAGATTGTCCGCATTCTGCAATGCGATTTCAAAAAAGATGAATTCGATTTCAATGCGGGCTCCAGCGAGACCATGTCCAACGCGGTTTATTCCAGAAACAAGCAGGTGGAAGAGGATCTCGGAATCCGCTTTGAGTATGTTTCGGTCAATAGCAACGCGCATAGCCCGAATGTGCTTGCGTCCGCTGTCAGACAGAACGCGCAGAACACCGAAAAGGATGCCTTCCATATCGTTTCGCAGCCTTCCTACTACAGCGTCAGCCTGATTCTGGACGGTCTGTACCAGGATCTTGCGACGGTTGAAAACAGCTACATCGACCTGAGCCGCAAGTATTGGTCGGCGGGCTTCATCAATGCGTCCACCGTCAATGACCGTTACTACTTCCTCGTGGGCGAGCTTTGCACCTCGGTTCTGGACGAAATGGAGGTTATGTTCGTCAACGATCAGCTGGTGGACGACTATCTGGGCGGAATTGACCTGCACCAATTGGTTTACGACAAGGGCTGGACCTATGACAAGATGCTGAGCCTGCTGACCGAGGTCGGAAGCGGCGAGGATAGCGGCGTTTGGGGCATGGCTCTGGATGTCAACTCGCTTTCCATCGACGGAATGCTTGCCTCGCTGAAGCTGACCACCGTCGGTATCGGCGACAACGGTATGCCGAATGTGAATATCAACAACGATCACAATATCAGCATCGTGGAAAAGCTGCGCGACCTTTACTGGAACAATCCCTCCGTTACCAATCAGGGCGGCGCAATCAAGAATTTCAAGGACCAGCAAAACGCAGTCTTTACCATGAATATGCTGAAAAACGCCGCCGACCTTTACAAGTCGGGCATTCGGTACACGCTGATCCCCATGCCGATGTTCGATGAAAAGCAGGAGGATTACATTGTGACCGCGCATGACGAATACTCCAGTATTTCGATCTGCGCCAGTGTGAAGGACGCTTCCATGTATACGGCGGTTTTGGAGGACCTTTGCTACCGCTCGCACGACTCGACCTACAATGCGAAGTACGAAAAGACCTATGCGGGACAGTATGCGCAGACCCTGAAAAACCGCAAAATGTTTGACTTCATGTTTGATCATCTGAATTTTGATCTGGGTGCCGTTTACTCGTATGTGCTTGGCGAATGCAAGAATACGCCGAGATACCTGCTGTACCCGGAATCTATTAAAGGCCTTCCCGCCAACCGACTTTCCAGCATTCCGGAAACCTTTATCAATCTGGAAATCAAAGTCAAAGCGGGTCTGGAAAAGTTTATCGAATTTTTCTACAGCGAAAAATCCTGACCATTACGCAAGGGGAGCGGGCGGAAACCGCCCGCTCCCTCTTTTCCGAAGGAGGAACGCATGAAACGAATCAAACACGGACTGCGCGGGGCGGCGCTTGTACTGGCGCTGTGCCTGCTTTGTCTGTTTACCGCCTGCAACCCGGGCGGAGGAGAGACGAACCGCACAGGGACGCCGGACGGCACGAAAACCGAAGTGCCGTCGGGCAGTGGATCGGCTGCGGTTACAACCGGAGCGACGCAACCGAGCGGGCATTTTGCAACGCTTGTTGAGGACGGCAGGAGCGACTACTCCATTGTCAATGTGGGAAGTCAAAACGCCGACATCGCAAGTTCCGCAAAGCGGATTCAGACCATGATTTACGCCGCTACCAAGGTGCGGCTTCCCATCATCGAGCCGATGCAGGTCAAGGAGGGCGACCGTTTGATTGTCGTCGGCACGAACGGCGGTATTGACGCCGTGACAAAAGCAACGCGGGAGATCGGCATCGGGGAATACGGCTACTGCCTGCGCGACAACATTCTGATGATTATCGGCTGTACCGATACTACGCTTGCAAACGCGGTGACGGAATTCCTCAGCGCCCTTACCGCCTCGGCGAAAAACGGCGCTCTGCGCATGGAGGTTGGCGAGCGCGGCGTATTCTTCAATCAATACAACTGGCTGACCAACGTCCCGCGCATTGAGCGGAACTATTCCGACATCTACGACAGCGGCGACGGAACGTATCTGCTCCACTACCGCAACACGCCTGTGACTGCCTGCGACGAGTTGGAAGGACTTCTGGAGTCGCACGGCGACTTTACCAGAACGCAGGGAGGCGTAACCGAAACCGGCAACCGCACCGCTACCTATGTGCGCGCGGACGGCGAGGTCTCCTACCTCTGGCAGAAGAACGCGAAGGTGTTGCAGGTCATTTACCAATGCTACACGGGCAACTGCGTGACCATTCCCTCGGCAAAGCCCGAAACGGGTTACACCAAGATCGGGGAGAACCAACTGGCGCTTCTGCCGTTGAACTACACCGCGTCCTGCAAAGACCCGACCGACTGCAGCGGCTTCTCGGCGGTCATGACGCTTGAGGACGGCAGATTCATCATCATTGACGGCGGCTATACCGCCGACGCGGACGCGCTTTACAACTACCTTGCCGACCGCAACCGCCGCACGGACGGCATTACGATTGCCGCATGGGTTCTCACGCACGACCACGGCGACCACGACGGGGCGTTCAAGGCATTTTCCACCGAATACGGCAAGCGGGTCAATTGCGAGTACATCATCTCCAATGCCCTGCCGCAGAGTGTGAAGACGACGAACGAGAAGGGGAGTCCGAGCCTTCTCACGGGGCTTCAGGCAAACTCCTGCGCGTACTTCAAGAACAACGAAACCAAGACTCTGAAAATGCACACGGGGCAGAGCGTGTGGTTCTGCAACGTAGAATTGCGGATGCTCTTTACGCATGAGACGTATTTCCCGAGGGTCCCGGGGTGGCTCAACGAGACGTCGCTGGTCTTTCAGCTGCGGGCGAACGGACAGACCACGCTGATTACGGGCGATTGCGAGATGGACGCCATCGACATGGTGTCCCGCCTGTGGAAAACCGAACTGAAAGCGGATATTTACCAGATCAACCACCACGGCTATTCGGACATCCAGCAGGACTTTATCGATCTGGTTGACCCGAGCATTGCGCTCTGGCCGACAAGCCAAACAACCGCCGACAAGCGGAGCCAGAGCAGCTGGCGCGGCGGCGTTTACGCGCGGTTGCTGGAGCGCGTGGACGAGTGCATTGTTGCGGACGGGCGGGCGAAAATCCTGACCCTGCCGTATGCGAAGGACGGCACTGCCGAATACTATACCATGGTTTTTGCAAAAAGGAATCAAACATGAACAGTCTGTTTTTGAAGTCATTGAACCCCGAAAAAAGCTTTTCTCTGGCAGAGGACACCGAGTTATGCGTTTGCGAAAAGGTTACGCCCGAAGCTTATGATGCGTATCTCGGCTATCTCGGCTCGCTTTCGAGCCTGAAGGAATCCGCTTCCAACACCGTGGGATCTCTGCGCGCCCGCACCTATCGGATTTCAGGCGGCGGGATTCTGCACGTCACGCACAATGCGGGTGACAGCAGACTCCGCATTCTGCACGACCCGCTGGGCGGAGTGCTTCGCGATCTCCCGCCGCAGGGCGCGGCAATCTCGCACAAAATCTGCCAGCCCGTGCTGTCGGTCATGCCGCTGAATTTCTCTCAGCAAAACCCGATCGACTGCAACGGCATGGGATTTGTTCTGCTTCTGGAGGACGGTTCGTTTCTCATCTGGGACGGCGGCTATGCCATTGACGCGGAGCGGCTGTACGCTTACCTTTGGAAAAGCTCGCCCTTCCCGGATCACCGCATTGTCATCAGCGCGTGGATTCTGACGCATTCCCACGGGGATCATTGCGGTTGCTTCAACGCCTTCACGCGGCTGTTTGCCGAGCAGGTGACGGTTCGTTGCTTCCTTCTGAACCCACCCGTGGCAGGGGAGGGTGTGATCGGACAGCGCGCCTGCGATTCGTTTTTGACCGAAACGTTTCCCGCATTGCTGTCGCGTTATCCGAATGCCCGCGCGGTGCGGGTTCATGCGGGACAGCGCGCGATCTTCTCGGGGGCGGAGGTCGAGATTCTCCAGACCTACGAGGACATTCTGCCTGCCCAGATGGATTACCTCAACGAAGCCTCCGTTGTTACGCGGCTGAAACTCGGCGGACAGACGGTGCTTTTCTGCGCCGACTGCGAGATGAAGGGAGACAATCAGCTGATCCTGCTCGGTGACGCGCTCAAGAGCGATTTTCTGCAGGTTTCGCACCACGCCTATTCCGGCGGAACGCCCGAATTATGGGACGCGGTTGATCCGGGGTATCTTTTCTGGACAACTTCGTATGAAACGCTGTTCCCGCGCCTGTTGCCCTCGTGGAGGCACGGTTTATACACGGGACTTCTGACCCGCGACGGAATCAAAGGGACATGGGCGTGCGACGGTTGGATCAAGGAGTTCCCGATGCCGCTTGGCAGTGCAAAAGAGGTTCGTTACAAAACCTGCCCCGATATTGCCGACGTCGAGCGCGAAGAGAATCCGTAAGACGACCCCCCGGAAATCTTCAGGAATGCTCCCCAACGGACAGGATTTTTCCGGATTCTGATCCTTGGGGAGATTTTTCTGCGCTTTTTTGAAAAGATTTTATAAAATAGTTGCTGAATTGTTCCAACGGTCTTGACAAAAGCACGGAGTTGTGGTATAATACGGCTTAGTTTTTTTGAGTGGAATAGGATGGAATTTTTATGACACCTGATTTTTCGTCCGCGGTTTACCGGCGTTCGCGGCGCGCGTATGTCCTCCAGTGTATGTTTGAGTATCTGATCGCGCTTCTGGTTGCGGACGCATTTCTGGCAAAGCTGTTGAGCGCGTTGGAGATCGACGACGCAACGGTTGGTATCATTTCCTCGTTCATCACGTTGGCGTTTACGGTGCAGATTCTTTCGGTTCTGCTCTGCCGCCGCAGGATGAATTCCAAGAAGATTTCCACCGTTCTTAACTGCGTGGGACATCTGCTGTTCATCTTTCTTTACCTGACCCCGTTCCTGCCGTTCCGCGGGACAGGCATCAAGCTGATTGTTATGGGCATCATTCTGGCATCCTATGCCATGCGCTATCTGGTTGCCACCATTGTGTTCCGTTGGGCAAACAGCTTTGTGGATCCCAACTGTCGGGCGGACTTCTCGGCAAAGAAGGAGATTATCTCCCTGCTTTGCGGCATGGCGTTTACCGCCTCGGTCGGCTACATCTTCGGGCGTTTTGAGAGCGCGGGAAAGACGGAAACCGGTTTTCTGGTGATTGCAATTCTGGTTCTTGTGCTGAATGTGGCGAACTTCATCTGCTTTCTGTGTATCGGGAAGGAGGAAATTCCCGAGGATCGCGAGGTCTGCGGTATGCGGGAGGTTTTGCGCGAGACGTTGGGAAACAGGAATTTCCGTTCGGTTATCTACATGACGGTGCTGTGGGAAATGGGGCGGTACTTCACGGTTGGTTTTGTTGGCATCTACAAGACCAAGGATCTTGCGATCTCGCTGTTCGTAATTCAGATTGTGAACATCTGCGGAGACGCCATGCGGGCGATTCTGTCCCGCCCGTTCGGGAAGCTTTCCGACAAGACCTCCTTTGCGCACGGCATTGAGATTGCGCTCGGCATTGCCGCGGCGGCATTCCTGTGTCTGATGTTCACAAGTCCTTCCACGTGGTTTCTGATTATCCCGTACACGGTGCTTTACGCGGTCTGTCTGGCAGGCGTCAGCGCAAATTCCTTCAACATTTCGTACAGTTACGTTCGCTCGGACTGCATTGCCGAGGCGATGGCGATCAAGAACTGCATCGGCGGCTTATGCGGTTTCGGTGCGTCCCTGCTCGGCAGTCGCATTCTTGCCTACATACAGGGCAACGGCAACCGTTTTCTCGGCATCGAGGTTCGCGGTCAGCAGGTCTTGGCGGTTTGCTCACTGATCTTTATTGTCGCCGCTTTCCTGGTTACGCATTTCGTTATCGGCAGGCAGAAGGCGCTGAAGCAGTAAGGAAGACCTCGGGGCTTTGAAAGACCTCGGGACTCTGTCCCGAACCCTGCTTGAAAACTTCTTGAAAGAAGTTTTCAAGACTTTCAAGAACTTTAAGCAAGGGGATTTTTGCCCCTTGCTTTTTGTTTGTACAGATTCTGATGTAGCCGTATTCCGTGCTGCGAATTCCGGCTGCTACGAGACCAATCCCGTCGAGCGGGATTGGCACGGCTGTCGTCTCTCTCCGCTACCGGATAGAAATGGTAAATAGTTAGTTAATGAATGGAACGGAACGACACGCGGGTCGTTCCCTACGGATTACGACCCTAAAAAGATAAAATTCTCTTAGGGGCGAAGTTTGTAGGGAACGACCCATGTGTCGTTCCGTTTCGGTCGAATGTTATTCTTTTTTGTCAAACACTTTCGCACTCTGCAGAGGCGCAATCCGCAGGGAGCGCCCCGCAGTCCAATCCGCTCTCCGTCCATTCACTAACCTGAACCATTTCTATCCGGTAGCGTAGAAAGGCATAAGCCGCCAAAATCCCGCTGGACGGGATTTTGTTCGTAGCAGCCGGAAATAGTAGCACGGCAAACGGCTACACCCAAAATCAGCACAAACAAAAAGAAAGGGGTAAAAATCCCCTTAGTTGAAGGTCTTGAAGGTTCTTAGGGGACTTCTCCTGAAGAAGTCCCCTAAGCAGGGTTTGGGACAGAGTCCCAAGGTCTCCCCCTCACATCTTGAAGCACTTTTTAACAGACTGGTAGTCCCCCAGAACAAGAAGGGTCTGACGACCGGTCAGAAGGGTCGAGGGGGAGATTGAGATGTCCAGCTTGCCGTCCTGCTTTACTGCCATGATGTTGATGTTGAAGCGCCGACGGATGTCAAGCTCTCCAACCGATTTTCCAACCCACGCGGCGGGAACCATCACCTCAAATATCGCGTGATCGCCGCCGAGATCAATGTAGTCCAGAAGGTGATTGGAACTGTAGCGGATTGCCGCCCACTTCGCAAGCTGCTTTTCGGGGTAAACCACCTCGTCCGCACCGTTGCGGAGCAGAAATTTCTCCTGAACATCCCGCTCGGCGCGCGCAACCACGAATTTCGCACCCATTTCTTTGAGAAGAGACGCCGTTTCCAGAGAGTTCTGGAAGTTGCCGCCAATGGTCACAATGCAAACGTCAAAGTTTGCAATCCCGAGCGACTTCAGAAACGCGGCGTTCGTGCTGTCGCCGATCTGCGCGTTTGTGACGATCGGCAGGACTGCGTTCACGCGCTCCTCGTTTTCGTCCACCGCCATCACTTCGTGTCCCATCTTGTTCAGTTCTTCGGCAATGTGCCGACCGAAGCGCCCGAGTCCGATTAACAGTATCGTTTTCATAAATGTAAACTCCTGAATTCCTTTCGTTAACCCACCGAAACCTTTTCCTGCGGCAGGCGGGAGGGGGTCGTGTCGGGGTTGGCAAGCGCCGCATAGATCAACGTCAGCCCGCCGACCCTGCCGAGATACATCTGCACGGTCAGAATCAATTGGGAGGCTACCCCGAGCGACGGCGTGATGCCGAGCGTCAGTCCCACCGTTGCAACCGCAGAAGCGGATTCGTACAGGCAGGATCCAATCGGCAAGCCCTCAATTGCGCTGATGGCAACTCCGCCGCCGATAAACAACGTCAGATACATTGTCACAATCACCGCTGCCTGCCGTACCGTCGCGGGGTCGATCCGCCTTCCGAAGGCTTCCACCTCGTTCCGTCGGCGGAAAATCGCGCCCACGTTGGCAAACAGCACGCCAACCGTGTTCACCTTCATGCCACCCGCCGTTGAACCCGAAGCGCCGCCGATCAGCATCAGCACCACCATGATGGCGCGCGAAGCGCCCTGCATCGCGGCGAGATCGACCGTGTTGAACCCTGCCGTGCGCGGTGTGACCGTCTGAAAGAAAGCGTCCAGCAGGCGCTGACCGACCGTTCCGTCCGTGAACTCAAAAAAGAAGAAAAACAGCGTGGGGAAGGCGATCAGCACGGCGCTGACCGTGAGAATGATCTTGCTTTGCAGGCGGTAGCGTCCGATACGGTGTCGGTGGGTGGCAATGTCCTCCCATGTCAGGAAGCCGATGCCGCCGATGAGAATCAGCAGGGCGAGCGTGATGCAGACGAGCGGATCTGTGCGGAAGGCGGTGACCGACGGGAACGGATCGGTGGCTGTTCCCAGAAGGTCAAAGCCCGCGTTGCAGAACGCCGAAATCGAATGAAACAGCGCGTACCAGATGCCCTTTGCGCCAAAGCGGCGGCAGAAGGACGGCAGGAGCAGGAGCATTCCCGTGCCCTCGGTGAAGAGCGTGCCGCGCAGAATGAGCGAGGTCATGCGGACGATGCCGCCGACCTGCGGCGCGGAGATGGAATCCTGCATGGCGCTGCGCTGAAAGAGCGAAATTTTCCGTCCCGAGAGCCGCACGAAGCAGAGCGCGACGGTGACAACGCCGAGCCCGCCGATCTGAATCAGAAACAGGATTACGATCTGCCCGAACAGCGACCAGTGCGCGCCTGTGCTGCGAACGACCAGTCCCGTGACGCAGGAGGCGGAGGTGGCGGTCAGGAGCGTTTCATGAAACGGGGTGACCGTGCGGCTTTGCGAGGCGATGGGGAGCATCAGCAGGAGCGCACCGCACAGAATCAGCGCGGCAAAGCCGAGAATGATGATCTGCGCGGAATTCATATGTCGGCGCAGTTTGGTATGCTTCATGCGTGCGGTTCTCCTTTTCAATCTGAATTGAGAACAGTATACCACTTTTCAACGATATTCGTGTATCGTGGAATTCCGACGTTTCCGGCACGGCGGTCGTAAAATGTAAAAAAATGTGAAATTCACGCGAAAAAGGATTGCAAAGCAGGCGCTGATATGGTACAATGAAAGAAAACGGACGGAGGAACGCATGAAAGGAATTCGGGGCTTCAGAAAACATTTCACCTCGTTGGCTGTGGTTGGCGCAACGCTTTTGATGCTTGCTGTCATGTTGGTTCCGCTGTTTTTGCCGAACGATGACCACAATCGGAACGGGCTTTCCGACGCGGAGGATTTTGTTCTGGGTGCGCGTGCGGCTGTGGAGGCGAACCCGGTTTACGACGCGTCGTATGTAAAGGGCTATCCGCCGATGACGGCGGGAGCGTGCACGGACGTGATCTGGCAGGCGTTCCGCGCGGCGGGGTACTCGCTCCGCGACATGGTGGATGCGGACATTGCGGCGAATCCGTCGGCGTATCCGAACATCAAGAAGCGGGACAGGAACATTGACTACCGCAGGGTGGTGAATCTGCACATTTTCTTTTCGCGGTATGCGGAGAGTCTTTCAATCGACAAGACCGACCCCACGGTCTGGCAGGCGGGGGACATTGTGATTTTCCGTGACGACAGGCACATCGGCATGATTTCCGACCGCACGAATGCGGACGGCATTCCGCTCGTGATTCATCACAGCGCGAAGGCGGCGGAGGAAGCGGACTACTTATCCGTTGCGACGGTGACGGCGCACTACCGCTTCGATGCGAGCCGTGTGCCGTACAGGGTACTGCGCGACTGGGAGTAAGAAGACCTTGGGGCTCTGTCCCAAGCCCTGCTTAGGGGACTTCTTCAGGAGAAGTCCCCTAAGAACCTTCAAGAACTTTCAGCAAGGGGATTTTTGCCCCTTGCTTTTTATAGTACGAAATTTAGTGTTGCCATATTCCGTGCTGCTGTTTCCGGCTGCTAAGGCTTGTGCCTCTCTCCGCTACCGGATAGAAATGGTAGAGAAGTTACAATTGAATGGGGCGGAACGACAAGCGGGTCGTTCCACTTCGGTTGAATGAATCTTCCGACGGTCAGAGGTGTCATACCTTTCAACAAGACAGGATTCCCTGCGCGGGGAGATGCCGTGCAGGGAATCTTTTTATGCAGTTCGGGTCAACCCAATGTTGCAAGGAAATTCAGGAGCGCTTGGCGGGAATCGGGGGAGAGACGGTTCCACGCGCGGAGCAGACGGCTTTCGTCCTCGGAGAGGGACGCGTCGATTCCGCCGAAAAAGCAGGCGAGAGAGATACCGAACGCGTCGCAGATCTTTTCCAGTGTGGGAATTGAGGGAGAGTTACAACGCAGAAAGAGATTGGAAAGCGTGGATTGCGGAATGCCGGATTTGCAGGCGAGGGTATACATACTCCAACCGCGCTCGGCAAGCAGTTCCTTGATTCGTTCCAGACAGTCCATATCGCGCCCTCCTGTATTGAAAATGTTAGACATTCAATTATATCATACTCTTTTTTTGAAAACGGAAAAGTCTTAAAAAGGGTTGACAATAGTATTAAAAAGTGATATAATAAATACACAGTTGAAATATGGAAAATAATTTCCACATTTTTCGGAGATCATGTTGCATTTATCGGCAGGGGGATAGAGATGAGCAGAAAGAGACTGTCGGTTGAGATCGGGTTTGTCGCGGTTCTTGCGGTTGTCGGACTGATTCTGTGCATCGCTGTGCGGGACGTGGGGCTGAAAGTCGGATTCGGAGCCATTAGCCTGTTGCTCGGTTTCTATCTTGTGTTGAATTTTGTAAGTGTCGAAAAGGCAGTTTGCCCGCAGTGCGGAAAGCGCTTGCGAAAGCGCAGAATCCGAAAAGACGGAGTGGGGCGGGATGCAGCCGGAAACGGGAGCGGGACGGCTGTGCCGGTTACGGAGACCTGTCCGCAATGCGAAAAAGAAGAAACCGTTTGGAAAAAATAAAAAAACGTTCACCGGTTGGGTGAACGTTTTTCGTTTTGTTCGGGTTCAGCTCTGCTTCATTCCGAGTTTTTCGATTACGGTTTTGCAGGCATTGTCCAGATAATCGTTTTCCATCAGTTCGATCATGCCGCGATCCACGAGCGCCGAAAGCTTGGGGTCAAGCGGGATGCGCCCGAGCAGGTCATAGCCGAACTTTTCGGCAACTTCTTCAATGTGGCTCTCGCCGAACACCTTGATTTCCTTTCCGCAGTCGGGGCATTTGGCGTAGGACATATTCTCCACCAGTCCGAGCACGGGAATGTTCATCATGGATGCCATGTTGGCGGCTTTGCTGACGATCATCGACACCAGATCCTGCGGACTGGAAACGATGATGATGCCGTCGAGCGGCATGGACTGAAACACCGTCAGCGGGACATCTCCTGTTCCGGGAGGGCAGTCGACCAACAGAATGTCCTCATTCCAGATGGTGTCCTTCCAGAACTGCTGAACCACGCCCGAAATCATGGCGCCGCGCCAGATCACGGGGCGGGTTTCGTCCTCGCCGAGGAGCAGGTTGACCGAAATCATATCGATTCCCGTTGTGGTTGCGGGGGGAATCATGCCGTTGTCGTCGCCGTAAATCCGCACGTTATGAACTCCGAACGTTTTCGGGATGGACGGTCCTGTAATATCCGCGTCCATAATGCCCACGCGGAAGCCCTCGCGGCGGAGCAGAACCGCCAACATGGAGGTTACAAGTGATTTTCCAACGCCGCCTTTTCCGCTCACGACACCGATAATATGCTTGACCTCGCTTGCGGGATTTGCGGGGATCAGCAGGCTTTCTTTGCCCGTATTGCCGTTCTTGCTGCGGGACGCGCAGTCTGCGGAACAGCTTTCACAGTTGTGCGTACATTCTTCTGCCATATTCGTATCCTTTCTTTTGTCCGGCCGGATTATAGTTGCATTCATCTTTATATTATATACCTATCGGGCGGAAAATGCAAGGGAAAAGGCGAAAAAAGCTTGATTTGTCATCGGAAAGTCACTTTTTTATGGTATTCTGATAAAAACCGAGCGAAAACTGCGCGGCGGTACTTGCAAAGCCTGCCTGAATCTGGTATAATAAGGAAAAGAATGCGGTGAACAGACCGACGGGAAAGGAAGCGGTGCGGATTGCGTAATTTTCGGTTTGCGGCACTTGCTGCGGCAGTGCTTTTGATCGTTGCGGCAGTGGTTTGTCGCCTGACCGACCGCACGGCGGATACCCCGGAGATCGTGGTACTGGATGTCGGCGAGGGAAGCGCAACGCTGATCAGAACTGCGGCGGGAAATGTTCTGATCGACGCAGGACCGGAGAACGCGCAGGAAAAGCTGTGCGGGCATCTGCGGCAACTGGGCATTCGCGATTTTGATTTGGTGATCTTTACGCACCCGGACGAGGATCATATCGGCGGCGGTGACGCAGTTCTCCGTGCGTTTCCTGTGCGGGAAATCTGGACAAACGGCGCGGCGGACGCGAACGATTCTTACGATACCTTGATCCGCACGGCGGATGAAAAAGCGGTTTCCGTGCGTTGCGTGGCGGCGGGCGAGACGGCGGAGGTCGGGGACGTGAGCCTGACGGTTCTGTCTCCGCTTGCCGGGGAAGCGGAAGCCGATAACGAGGGCGGTCTGGTTCTTATGCTGTCGCTCGGCGGAAAGCGCATTCTGCTTGCGGGCGACGCAGGGCAGTCGACCGAAAAGAAGCTGTTGCAACGTCTCGCCCCCGATGACCTGCGCGCGGACGTGCTGATTGCGGGACACCATGGCTCTGACAGCGCGAGCAGTGCGGAGTTCCTCACGGCAGTTTCGCCGAACGAGATTGTGATCTCCTGCGGCGCGGGCAATGAATACGGACACCCGGACGGTCGCGCCCTCAAACGGATGCGCGCTGTCTGCGATACCATTCGCAGAACCGATCTCGAAGGCGATATTCGGATTGGCGGGTAGGTGGGAGAGTTGTAGGCGGAGCGGAGTGATCCCCCTCATCCGTTGCAATGGCTTACGCCCGCTGCAGGGGCGCAATCAGAAGGGAGCGCCCCGCATTCCAACGCTCCTTCCGCCTCTCAACTAACCTGAACCATTTCTATCCGGTAGCGGAAGAGAAGCGACAGCTGTCCAAATCCCGCTCGACGGGATTTGGCTCGGAGCAGCCGGAAATAGCAGCACGGAAAACAGCTACAATAGAATCTGCACAAACAAAAAGCAAGGTGCAAAAATCCCCTTGCTGAAAGTTCTTGAAGGTTCTTAGGAAACTTCTTTTAAGAAGTTTCCTAAGCAGGGTTCGGGACAGAATCCCGAGGTCTTAAAAAAGGAGGAACATATGGTTGTTTTGGTAACAGGCGGGACAAGAGGAATCGGAAAAGCGTGTACCCGCGCGTTTTGCGAGAGAGGGGAGAGAACCTATTTCTTTTACCGTAGCGCAGATAGCGAAACCGTGAGAGAGATCGAGCGGGAAACGGGAGCGATCGGTATGCAGGTCGACGTCGCGGATCGCGAGGCAGTGAGACAGGGCATCGACCGGATCATCGAACAGGAAGGGCGACTGGACGTGTTGGTCAATAACGCGGGTGTTGCAAAAATCGGTCTGTTTACCGATATGACCGAAACCGACTACCGTACCCTGCGCGGCACAAACCTCGACGGCACAGTCTTTTGCGCCCAACGCGCCGCAGAGCAAATGGTCAGACAGCATAGCGGGTATATCGTCAATATCGGTTCTATGTGGGGCAAAACGGGCGCCTCCTGTGAGGTCGCATACTCCGCTACCAAAGCGGGCGTGCGCGGACTTACCATGGCGCTTGCAAAGGAACTCGGACCTTCCGGAGTGACCGTCAATTGCGTTGAACCCGGGGTCATCGATACCGATATGAACCGTTCCCTGGACGCCGCGACGCGGGCGGAACTCTGCGACGAAACCCCGCTTTGCAGACTCGGAAAGCCTGAAGAGGTTGCGGCGGCGGTGCTCTTCTTCGCCTCGGAAGCCGCAGGCTTTGTTACGGGTCAGATTCTCGGCGTGGACGGAGGGTTTGCGGTATGAAGCGCCGGAAACGGCGCATGGCGGTGCTGATTCCGATGGCGGTAATCCTGCTTCTGCTCGGCGTTGCGGCGGGACTGCTTGCATGGCGCGGCGATTGGCGCTACCACGTCTTTTACGCGCTTTCAAGGGCGGAAAAACCGAACCTGCGGGCAGTCACATTGGAGGGCGAAACGGCGACCTTTGACAGCGCGGCATTGCTTGCGGACGAACGGGTGCTTTTTGCGGACACCCTGATGCTGGTCAACCGCGACCACCCGATCGGCGCGTCCTTTTCTCCCGACGTGACCGAGCAGGACGGTTGGAGCATGACCGCCGATACCCGCGCGGCGTTTGAAGCGCTCCGCGAGCGCGTGGAGAAGGAAACGGGGGAGCGGCTTCTGATTCTCAGCGCGTATCGAACCGTCGACGAGCAACGCGAGGAACTGGACGCGGGCGGGGCGGCGATTGCGGCGCGCCCCGGGGAGAGCGAGCATGAAATCGGGTTGGCATTGGATATCTGTATCCGCGGACTCGGCGGAAAGTCTTTTCTCAAATCGCGGGCAGGGAGACTGGTCAACCGAACCTGTGCCGAAGAGGGCTTTGTCATCCGCTATCCGATCGGAAAGGCGGATGTGACGGGGTTTGACTACGAGCCGTGGCATTTGCGCTACGTCGGCGCGCCGCACGCGCAGATCATGGAGCGCTCCCGCCTGACCCTTGAGGAATACCTCGGTCTGCTCCGCCTCGGTCAGTGGTACGAAACCGCCGACTACCTCATCCTGCGCACAGGGGAGGCTTCTGTCTCTCTCCCCGCTACCTTCACCTCCTGCACCGTCTCCCAAGACGGCATGGGATGCCGCATTTTTACGGTAAAGAGGTAGGAAGATCTTGGGGCGTTGCCCCAAACCCCATTTAAGAGACTTTTTGAAAAAAGTCTCTTAA
>URHR01000040.1 GCA_900547725.1 uncultured Eubacteriales bacterium | reverse complement strand
TGGAGGGAGAGAGCCCCCTCTCCGAAAGAGGGGGCTCTCTCCCTCCAAGGTCTTTGGTCTTTGGCCTTTCCCTTACCCCCCCGAAATCTCCGCACCGAGGGAGCGGAACTTGTCGATGAGATCGCAGTAGCCGCGTTCGATCAGCTCAACGCCGGAGATTTCGGTCACACCGCGCGCCGCAGTGCCGGCAATGACCATCGCCGCACCCGCGCGCAGGTCGGTCGCCGTTACCTCAGCGCCCATCAGCGGAGACCCGCCGATAAAGGTCGCAATGTTGCCGCCCATGATGATGTTCGCACCCATGCGGCGTAATTCTTCCACATAGCGGAAACGACTTGCAAAAATGCCCTCCGTAATCGTGCTGACCCCGTTCGCCAAGCAGAGAAGCGGTGCAAATTGCGGGTGCATATCGGTCGGAAAACCCGGGTAGGGGATCGTTGTCAGATTGATACTCCGCAGAATCCCCGTGGAGCGTACCGTCACCGCTTCGTCCTCTTCCTCAATGTCCAACCCCATTTCCGACAGCTTCGCGCTGATGCTCTCCACGTGTTTCGGAATTACAGACGTTACCTTTACACAACCGCCCGTTGCCGCCGCCGCAACCATGTAAGTTCCCGCTTCGATCATGTCGGGGATGATGCAGTAGTTGCAACCGTGCAGGGCTTCCACACCCCGCACCCGAATGGTTGTCGTTCCCGCACCCGAGACCTGCGCGCCGCAGGTGTTGAGGAAGTTCGCAAGGTCTACAATGTGCGGTTCTCGCGCAGCGTTTTCGATCACCGTCGTTCCCCGCGCCATCACGGACGCAAGCATGACGTTCACGGTCGCGCCGACCGAGCTTTTGTCGAAGTAGATCGACGCCCCGCGCAACCCGTCCGGCGCGTCAGCCTGCATCCGATTCCCGCAGTGAACCGTTGCGCCGAGCGCTTCAAAGCCCTTGACGTGCAGGTCAAGCGGACGGGAGCCGAAGTCGCATCCTCCGGGGAGCGCGCAGTCCGCACGCCCGAATCTGCCCAACTCCGCGCCGACCAGATAGGACGACCCGCGAATGCGGCTGACGAGCGCGTCGGGGGACGCGCCCTGCGTGAGCGCGGAGGTGTCGATGCGAACCGTGGTGCGATCCCGATAGCTGACGGAAGCGCCCATCTGCCGCAGGATGTCCAGCGAGAGCGCAATGTCGCTGATGGGCGGGATGTTCTCCAGAACGCAGACCCCGCCCACCAACACCGTGGCAAAGACGATGGGGAGCGCGGCGTTCTTCATGCCGCTGATCGGAACTTCGCCCATAAGGGGCTTTCCGCCCTCGATGATGAGTTTGTTTGCCATAGTAAGCCTTTCCGCAGAGTCAGTGCCGACTCCGCACGATGTGATGACAGTTGACAGTTGACAGTAAAGACAGAAAGTGAAAAACGAAAAATCCGGATTCTGCCGGCTTCTCGCACCTACAGCATATGCGCGCGGGCGGGGAGAGGTTACAGAACCGTTGTAAGCGATTGGTAATATGAGTCTGTAGAA
The DNA here is from genome assembly GCA_900547725.1 of uncultured Eubacteriales bacterium. Classification (GTDB taxonomy): domain Bacteria; phylum Bacillota; class Clostridia; order Oscillospirales; family CAG-272; genus UMGS1865. Next base: position 16,796 of record URHR01000040.1, on the reverse strand, counting down.
AACAGACAGTCACAATGGTTGGATAAAAATTATCCCCCCTCATCAGTCGCTTGCGCGACAGCTTCCCCCCGAGGGGAAGCCTTTTTGCAAAATTCCCTTTGCAGTGTATAACAACCAGAATAGCGTGAGAATCAGAAGCGGTATTGGGACAGACCTTAGAGGATGGGGCACTCTGTAAAGTAGGCTTCCCCTCGGGGGGAAGCTGTCGCGTAAGCGACTGATGAGGGGGGATCAATCTGCTCCTGCCAATAAGGCGCTATCTGTCGTTCCCCAAGCCTCTCACCCTTTATCGCGGTAGTAAGCCACGGTAAGGTCAACCACCATGTTGTAGCTGCGTGTGCCTTCCTTCGAGCCCTGCGACTGCAGATACGCGTTGTTGACCGATTCGCTCACGGTTGCGGCGGTGTTTTCCTTGTATTTCTCAAAGAATGCCGAGTAGGCGCGCTCCTCCTGCCGCACGGTGGCGGGAAGCGAACTCCAGATCTCGCCGTAGGCGGTCCGGTTCGCGGAGTAGAGCGCTGTGGCAACGTATTCATAAACGTTCAGCAAGCCGCTGTAGCGGATATAGGGATTGTCCGACTCCATGCAGACCAGAAACGCGATCATGTTCGCTTCGTCCTCCCGCGCAACGCCGCGCTGATGTGCCAACTCGTGCGCCGCCGTGAAGGGAATCGTGTAGTCGGGGAAGTTGACGTTGATGTTGGCTTCACCCGTGAAGAAGGAGTAAACCCCCGTGATGTGGGTGTAGGACATCGCCTCGCTGAGCATCACGCGCTTGGTGCGGCTGTAGAAGTGGTCAGGGAAGTCGTGGGTTTCGGTGTAGCGGTCGTAAGCCTCCATCAGAAGGCGGTTCATTTCGCTGTAGGAAAAGGGCATGACAGAAGAAGATTTGGACGAGGTGAAGATCAGGTCGTCCGAGACCGCCGCCAACTCGGCGGAGAGAATGCGCGCCGTTTCCTCCAGTTCCGCGGCGGAAACGGGCTTGCGCTCCAGCCCCAATTTTTTGTCAAGCGTTGTGCCGTAGTATCCGGGGGCAAAACAGAGGACAAACAGAATGCCGATCACGCACAGGATCGCCGCCAATTTGCCCACATAAACGCCCGCCGCGCGCCAGCTTCCGCTGTATTTCCGCACGGCAAGCAGAATCAGCACCGCAACGAGGACGGGAAGCGAGAGGATCAGAAACTCCGCCAGGGAAAAGGGAATCCAGACCGTCAGAAACGAGAGCAGTCGGCGCCCCCAAAGGCTCACGTGCGTGTTGAACCAATCCGAGAAGGCGGCGCTGCGCGTGAAGAGAAAATAGAGCAGTCCGCAAGCGGCGAAGATACCGTAAATGATCCTGCAGGCAAGCGGCAGGCGCGGCTTATCGGAGGTTTGGCTACGGTTCATCGAAAACTCCTTTCAGATCGGGAAAAAGAGCGCCGATCAGGTTGGAAAGATCGTCCGGCAGGGGCGCGGTCAGGGTCATCCGCTCGCCGTTTGACGGATGCGGGAAAGAGAGCGTTCTCGCGTGCAGGGCTTGCCTGCCGATGTGCGGATCGGGACAGCCGTAGAGCGTGTCGCCGACGATCGGGCATCCGAGCGATGCAAAATGAACCCGCAATTGATGGGTGCGACCCGTCAGAGGTTTCGCTTCCACCATGGCGTATCCGTCCCGCCGTGCAAGCACGCGGTAGCGGGTTCGGGAAGGCTCGGCATCGGGCGCGTCCGGGGAGCAGACTTCCCGAACAATGATGCTTGCCGCCGAGCGGTGCAGGGGGAGGTTGATCTCGCCCTCGTCCGCCGGACAGACGCCCGAAAGGACTGCAAGGTAGGTCTTGTGAATCTCGCCCGCCTGCATGGATTTTGTCAGCCGCCCCGCCGCCAGTTTGTTCCGCGCCACCAACAGTAGTCCGCTTGTTTCGCGGTCGAGACGGTTGACGGGGCGGAATACGAACGGGGTCGGATTGTTTCGGTAGCGGTACGCCAACGCATTTGCCACCGTGTCACGGTAGTGATCGCGGGAGGGATGCGTGGGCATATTGCCGGACTTGGAGGGCACGACCAGATCGCTGTCCTCATAGAGAATCGAGAGCGGCAGATCGACTGCTTCGGGACTCTGCGCGTCCTGCGAATCAAGAAGCGAGAGCGTGAGCAGATCGCCCTCCCGCACCGTGGCGCGAACCGTCACGCGGGAGCTGTTCAGCAGGATTCCGTCCTCGCGGTATTTGAGATATTTCAGCATTTTGGAGGACGGCTGTAACAGCTCGGCGATCAAAGTTTTTACGGTCTTGCCGCTGTCCTCCGCCTTTACCGTGTATTGCATGGCTTCCTCCGTCGGAATCGGATTCCGCAACTTTTTCTGCGGATTCCGTAACTACATACTATTATACCATTTTTGTTCGCATTTTACAAGGGAAGAGGCGGGAAAGAATGGAAAGATATTGTGAATTTTTGAAAAAAAGCTTGCGGGAACGGGCGGAATGTGATACAATATCAGCAAAGAAAAGCGCATGGAGAAGAAACAAACATGAAGCAAAACAAGTTGATATGGGCGGGCGCATTGCTTGCCGCCGCAGTCCTGTTCTCAGCCTGTGCGGGAAAACCGGAGAACCCGTCTGCTTCGACCGCCGGAGAAGCGACCGAAGCGCCTGCGGGGACGGTTGACACCACACCCGAAACCGAAGATCCGATCGATTACGACGCACTCGGTCGGATTCCCTTTGCAAATCTGGAAGCGTCGGCGGAGAGCGACTTTACCGTTGAAGAAGGGGCGGACGGCGTGACGGTGACCGCCTATGTCGGTGCGGGCGAGCGGGTGCGCATTCCCGACCGCATCGGGGGAAAGCCGGTTGTCGCGATCGCGGACGGCGCATTCCGCGGAATTTCCGGCATGAAGGTGCTGTGGATTCCCGACAGCGTGACAACCTTCGGAAGCGGTATTCTGGTCGGAACGGCTTCGCTTTATGCCCTGCATACCCCGCTACCCGCAGAGGAGGGGAAGCAGTTCCTCGGTTGGCTGTTCGGCGCGGAAAGCTACGAGCGCAACAACGTGGAGGATCTGCGCCGCATCGACTTTCTGGAAATCGGCGGGACTCCGACCGAGTTGCCCGCTTACGCGCTGTACGATTGCAACGATCTGGTCACGGTTCGTCTGCCCGAAACGGTTACGGCAATCGGTGACTGGGCGTTTGCCCGTTGCACGTCGCTGAAGCAGATTGGTCTTTCCTGCGTGAAGGAGGTCGGAGAGGGCGCGCTGATCGGGTGCTCGTCGCTTGCCGAGGTCGCGCTTCCCGCACTGGAGCAGATCGGGCGCGAGGCGCTCGGCGCCTGCAACGGTCTGCGCCGCCTGACCCTGCCGTTTGCGGGAGAGAGCCGCACCGAAAACCGCTTTCTCGGCTGGCTGTTCGGCGCGCGGACGGCAACGGAAGCCAAAGGACTTTACCCGGGCGGACTGCGTGAGGTCATTCTCACCGACGGTACTGTCCCGCTTGCCGACTACGCGTTCTATGCCGCAACGATGCGGTCGGCAACGGTCGGAACGGGCGCGACCGAAGTCGGCGTCCGCGCGTTCGGCGGCTGCAACAATCTGCGCGAAGTTTCGCTCCCCGCAGGCATTACGGCGGTACGGGAGCACGCCTTCTCGGAATGCACGGCGCTGGAGGCAGTGACCCTGCCCGAGGGCGTGACCGAACTTGGGGTCAACGCGTTTCTCGGTTGTACCGCGCTTGAAACGGTAACCCTGCCGCAAACGCTCGGGCGTCTGCCGAGCGGCGTGTTCCTCGGTTGCCGCAGATTGAAAGACATTGATCTGGGCGGTGTGCGCACGGTCGGGAGCAACGCGTTCCGCGGTTGCGGTGCGTTGGAGACCGTCCGCGCGGCGGGCGACGTCACCTTTTCCGAGGGGAACGAAACTGCCGAAAAACTGGTGGGAAGGGTCTGAACCCCAAGATAAAGTGTCCGATCCTCTATGGCTTCTGATGTTCGATTATGATATCCTGCATTTGATTATTTGTGAAGGAGAATTGCTATGACAACCATTCGTTTTACCGATTTGCCCGAAGCCCTGCAAAGCCCCGCCCGGGAGTACTGCGCCGACATCGGTCTGACCGTTTCGGATACGGACGGCGTGCCGGTGTCCTGCCGCGCGGGGGACTGCCTTGCGGTGGAGGGAACTGCAGGGGGCGTCACCCTGACTTATCGCAAGACCTGCGAGCTTTTCCGCGCGCTGAGCTTCCTGCCCACATTCCTGACCGACGGCAAGCCCGTGCGCGAAACGGCGCGGTATCGGTTGCTTTCCTATATGGGCGATTGCTCCCGCAACGCGGTGTTCAACGTCCCGTTTGCAAAGCAGATGATCCGCTATCTCGCGGGCATGGGCTATGATTCCATGATGCTTTATACCGAGGATACCTACGAACTGCCGGGTTACCCTTATTTCGGGCATATGCGCGGCAGATTCACCGCCGCAGAACTCCGGGAACTGGATGATTACGCTTACAGTTTCGGTCTGGAACTGATTCCCTGCGTGCAGTCTCTGGCGCATCTGGCAACGGCTCTGCGGTGGCCGGATTTCTCGGGCTACACCGATACGGGCGATATCCTCATGGTTGGGGACGAGCGGACTTACCGCTTCATTGAAGCCGTGCTCCGTCAGATGGCTTCCTGCTTCCGCTCGCGCCGCATCAACCTCGGCATGGACGAGGCGCATATGATCGGTTGCGGCGAATACCTCAAGCGCAACGGTTACAGAAAGCCGTCCGATATCATGCTGGAGCATCTGGATCGCGTGGTGGCGCTCTGCCGCGAGGTCGGCTTCCGCCCGATGATCTGGAGCGATATGTTCTTCCGCATGGCGTTCGGCGGGCGGTATTACACCGCCGAGGGCGAGATCCCGCAGGATGTGATCGACCGCGTTCCCGAGGGATTGGAACTGATTTACTGGGATTACTACACCACCGACCGCAATCTGTGCGACCACATGATGATGTGCCACAAGAAATTCCGCAACCCCGTGCTGTTTGCGGGCGGTGCATGGAAATGGCACGGTTTCGGCGCGCATAACGCGTTTTCGATCAAATCCTCCGAGATTCAACTGGATACCTGCGAGAAATACGGCGTGGACGAGATTCTGGTCACCGGTTGGGGAGATGACGGCGGAGAGGCGGCGCAGGTATCGAACCTTGCGTCCATCCTGTATTTTGCCGAGCGTTGCTACCACGGCAGAACCGACCGCGCATGGCTGGATGTCCGTTCGCGGCAGTGTTTCCTGATTCCGATTGCGGATCTGTTGGCGTTCGATCTGCCGAACTCGCTTCCGGAATGTTCGGCGGAGGTGACCGACAGCGTGATGGCGCCTGCAAAGGATCTGTTCTTCAACGACCCTCTGGAGCGGCTGTGCGATTGCCACATGGTTCGCGAAACGGTGGGAAAAGAGTATCACGCCCGTGCGGAACGGCTTCTGTCGCTGTCGGACAACGAAAAATTCGGCTACGGGTTCGAGGCGCTCGGCAGACTCTGCGAGATGTTGGAGCTGAAGGCGACCTTGGGGTGGCAGCTGTATGACGCATACAGAACAGGGGATCGCGTCGAACTGGGACGGTTGGCGCATGAGGTCATTCCCGAGATTCTGGAACGCACCGAGCGCTTCCTTGTCGCATTCCGCAAGCAGTGGTATCATGAAAACAAGACCTTCGGATTCTCCGCGCAGGAAATCCGCATCGGCGGACTGAAGGAGCGCCTGCGCTCAACCGCTTTGCGCGTGGAGGATTACCTTGCGGGCGGTTGCGACCGCATTGAAGAATTGGAATCGGCTCCGCTTCCCATGGACAAAAAACGGAACGGGGAATATGCAGGTCACTTCGGTTGGCATCGCGTGGTTGCGCCCGGACTTCTGTAAAGACACCAATGTGTCCGAATTTCACTGTTTTGTCAAAACAGTTTCCGATTTTGTACGGGATGTAAATGGGCGGTAAAAAAAGTAAACTTTTTTCGTCGCTTTCCGCTTAACGGTTGACAGAATTCGACATCTGTGTTATAATCTCTACTGTAATTAAAATCGGGGAGGATTTTGTTATGGCGAGAAAACAAAAGTTTGAAGGCGGAACAAAGAATCGGATTATTGAGGTCGGTTGCAAAATGTTCCTGGAGAACGGATTCGACGGAACGGGTATCCGCGCGGTGATGGAGCGCGTCGGCGCTGACGTCGGTGTTTTCTACTACTACTTCAACACCAAGGACGATCTGTTCAGCGACGTGTTGGAGCGGTTGATGGAGCCGTACAAGCCTACGTTTGAACAGATGGTGGAGGACGCGAAAGCCGATCCCTTTGCGGAGCTGTTCCGTTTCTTCAATTATCTGCAGGAAGCCGCGATTGATTTTCGCACCAAGTACGGCGAAAATCTGCATCGCTCGGTTCATTGGTCGATTTGCGCGCACGCGTTGGCAACCGTAGAGCCTTATGTGGAGGAAATCGTTTCCATGATCGTGGAAAACGGCGCAACGCCCGTGATGGATATCCACACTTCGGCAATCTACCTCACGCACGCGATCGGAAGCTGCTATCTCAGCGAAGATACCGCATGGCTCAACGTTGCAAAGCCACAGATTGCAAAGTCGGTTGAAGTCCTGATGGGACTGGACAAACAATAAGCAAAAAGCGAGCCGGCGAAAAAGCCGCAACTGACAAATAAACAGAACACCGCACGGGTTGTTTCCTGCAAGGACAGGGAACGACCCGTGCGGTGTTTTGCAGTGTTCGGACTGCCGATTATCGGTCGAGCAGGTCGCGGACAATGGCGTTCAGGTGCTGAATCTGCGCGTCGGTCAGCCCCTCCACGCAAAGCTGACGGCGCTCGGCGCGCCCGAGCAGATCGTCAAGCGTGACCCCGAAGAAATCCGCGATTGCAACCGCCATTTCCACCGACGGCTGAATGTTGTTGTTTTCCCAGTTGGAAACCGACTGCTTTGTAACCGATAACTGCCGCGCAAGCTCCACCTGCGTCATCCCGCGCGCCTCGCGCAACTGCCGAATGCGTTCGTTTAACATTTGATCCTCCCGAAAGTCAATTTTTCAAATACTATTTTATCATTTCCTATTGACAAATGTAAAATACTATGGTATACTGATAATGGACTCTTGAAAGGAGGAGTGGAAAATGTTTGATCATATCGGCGGAAAGATTAAAACCGTGGCAAAGGCTGTTTGTTGGATCGGAATCGTGCTTTCCATTGTGTTTGGACTGATTCTTTTGATCGCACTCTCGACCGATAGCCTGGCAATTGGGATTGCTGTTGCAATTCCTGTGACGGTACTGGGCGCGTTTCTGTCATGGATCGGCAGTTTTACCCTCTACGGGTATGGCGAGCTGATCGAACTGACCGCAAAAATCGAACAGAACACCAAGCATTCCTGATGTCGCAGATATTGCTTTGAAAAGACCGCCAGCGGGCGGTCTTTTCTCTTGCAAACCGCGCCGGATTGTGATATAATAGATATAATATTAAAAGAAAAAAGAGGGTGACCGTATGCCGACGCTCGGACTTTATCTGCATATTCCGTTCTGCCGCAGCAAATGCCTGTACTGCGACTTCTGCTCGGTTCCGCACGCGGCGGGGGAGCGGATGGAGGCTTACGCCGCCGCGATGGAGCGTGATCTCCTTGCGCGGGCGGGGGACTGCCGCGACGATACAGTGGATACGGTCTACTTCGGCGGCGGAACGCCGACCTGTCTGCCGCCCGAGGTGCTTTGCGGGCTTCTCGCAACGGTTCTGTCCCGCTACAACGTGGCAGAGAATGCCGAGATCACAACCGAATGCAACCCGGGAACGGTCACGCCCGGGGATCTTGTCAAGTTGCGGGAAGGCGGCTTCAACCGTCTGAGCATGGGTCTGCAAAGCGCGCAGGCGGGCGAGTTGCGCGCGCTCGGGCGGCTTCACAGCTTTGCGGATTTCGCGGAAACCTTCCGCGCGGCGCGGGCGGCGGGCTTTGCGAATCTCAGCGCCGACGTGATGTTCGGCATCCCGCACCAGACGGCGGAATCCTTTGCCGACACGTTGGAAAAACTCTGCGATCTGCGCCCCGATCATGTGTCCGCCTATGCGCTGACCGTGGAGGAAGGCACGCCGTTCGGTCGGCGCGGCGCGGCGGCGCTGAATCTGCCCGACGAGGAAGCGGTGCGCGATATGTACCTCGGCATGGTGGAATTTTTGGGCAAGCGTGGCTTGGCGCAATACGAAATCAGCAATTTTGCGCGCGCGGGGTATGAATCGCGGCACAACCTGAAATACTGGACTTTGGGAGAGTACCTCGGCTTCGGTCCTGCGGCGTACTCGGATTTCGGCGGGGCGCGCTTCGGCAACAGCCGCGACCTTGACGGCTATCTCGCGGGGCGGGACATCACGGCGGAGTGCGAGCGACCGACCGAAAAAACGCGGGCGAGCGAGCGCGCGATGCTGGGGCTGCGTCTGGCGCGCGGGTTGGATTCGGAGACGCTCGGCGCGGCACGCTGTGCCGTTCTGGATCGTTATGTCCCGGCAGGTCTTGCAAAGCGGACGGGTGACCGCTACGCCCTCACGCCTGCGGGAATGTTGGTCAGCAATGCGATCCTTTCGGAATTGGTCGATTTTTCGGAGGATTCTTCGGTAAAATGATGGAAAGCCCTTGACAAAGCGGGGATTTTCGTGTATAATAAAACCATAAGAACCGAGGTTGAGGTGCAACATGGAAGAAAACAAAAACGAAATTGCGGAAAATGACGGCGAGCGTGAATTTTTCACGCTGACCGATGAAGAGGGCAACGAGGTCGAATTCGAGTTGATTGACACGGCGGATTATCAGGGCGTGACCTACTACGCGATGATCCCCGCCGACGCGGAGAACGAAACCAAGGACGGCTTTCAGGAATATGTCATTCTCAAAATGGAGAAGGACGAGGACGGCGAGGATATGCTTGTGACGCTGGAGGACGACGAGGAGTTCGACAATGTGGCGGATATCTTCGACGACCGCTTCTCGGAAGAGATTGACTACGACGGAGACGAAAAGAACTGAAACCCGGTTTCAGTCCATCCTGCTTAGTGCGTGATAATCGGTGATAAAAACCCACAAAGAAATAAAGGAGTCTGACCTTGCAACGGTTTGCAGACCTCCCCTCGGCAACCCGATTGACTTGTCTCGGCTGTCGCGGGATGTTGGGAGCAGTAAAGTTGCGGGGCGAGGACACCGCCCTGGCAAAACAGGGTTTTCCTTTCCCGGTTACACGGCTCGGCGGGGCTTTTTGAACGCGGAAGATTTTCTTCCGCGTTTTTTTGCAACTTTTTCAGGAAAAATGCGCCCGCCTCTTGAAAATGCGGGCGCTTTGTGCTATAATATGGGCAGAAACGTAATACCTTGAAAAAACAGGAGGAATGAGTTATGATGGGAATTGCAAAATTCGGTCTGTTTGCCGCAGGGGTTCTGTTCGGAACTGCGGGCGTGAAGGTGCTGAGCAGCAAGGACGCGAAGAAGGTCTACGCGCACACAACCGCTGCGGCGATTCGCGCAAAGGACAGCGTGATGACCACGGTCACGGGCGTGAAGGAGAGCGCGGGAGATGTCCTTGCAGAGGCGAAGGAAATCAACGCCAAGCGCGCAAAGGCGGAAGCGGAGAAGGTCATCGAGGATACCGCAGAAGCAGAGCCGAAAGCGGCGGAAACGGTCGAAACGGCGAAAACGAAGCCCGAAAACTGACAGAAAAGTGCCGCTCTTTTTCGGGAGCGGCGCTTTTTGGAGGAAACCGAAGCTATGAAATGTAAAATTCTGCATGAAACAAGCGGACGGATGCGCGTCAGACTGCTTTGTGGTCCGATGTCGCTTTCGGATGCGGATACACTGGAATATTGGCTGCGCGCAGCGGACGGGGTGGATACGGTCAAGGTCTATGACCGCACGCGGGATGCAGTGGTGACCTATCACGGCGCGCGTGAGACGGTCACGGCGCATTTTGCGGCGTTCTCCTTTGCAAAGGCAGAGGCGATGGATCTCGTGCCCGCGCATACCACCCGCGCGCTGAACCGCGAATTTGAGGACCGTTTGATTTCCACCGTGCTGTGGCGCGGTGTGCGGCGCTTCCTGCTGCCGTCACCCGTCCGCATTGCGCTGACGCTCTGCCACGCAGTTCGCTATCTGCGTGCAGGGCTTTCATCGCTCTGTAAAGGAAAGCTGACTGTTGAAGCACTGGATGCAACCGCAATCGGCGTGTCGCTCCTGCGCGGGGACTTCTCCACGGCGGGGTCGGTGATGTTCATGCTCCGTCTGGGCGAGCTGCTTGAGGACTGGACACACAAGAAATCGGTGGCTGATCTCGCAGGCGCGATGTCGCTCGGCGTGGATAAGGTCTGGCTTGTGACCGACCACGGCGAGGAAGCGGTGCCGATCGGTGAGGTGCGGACGGGCGACCTGATTGTGGTTCGCACCGGAAACCTCATTCCGCTGGACGGAACCGTGACCGACGGCGAGGCAACGGTCAATCAGGCAAGCATGACGGGCGAATCCCTGCCGGTCCCGAAGCATAGCGGAAGCTATGTCTACGCGGGGACGGTTGTGGAGGAGGGCGAATGCGTGGTGCGGGTTGCGCAGGTCATGGGCGAGGGTCGCTACGACCGCATCGTGCGCATGATTGAGGAATCCGAAAAGCTGAAATCCACCGCCGAGGACAAGGCGGCAAGGCTGGCGGACCGTCTGGTCCCTTACACCTTCCTCGGAACGGGGCTGACATGGCTCCTGACCCGCAACGTGACCAAAATGCTTTCGGTGCTGATGGTGGACTTCTCCTGCGCGCTGAAGCTCTCCATGCCCATCGCGGTGCTTTCCGCCATGCGGGAAGGGCATACGCATAACCTCTCCATCAAGGGCGGGCGCTTCCTTGAGGCGGTTGCGAATGCCGACACGGTGGTCTTTGACAAGACGGGAACCCTGACCTATGCCTCGCCGCGTGTGGCGCAGATCGTGACCTTCGGCGGTCGGGACGAGAACGAAATGCTCCGCCTTGCCGCCTGCCTTGAGGAGCACTACCCGCACTCCATGGCGAATGCGGTGGTCAACGAGGCAAAGGCGCGCGGGCTGGACCATGAGGAATACCACTCCCGCGTGGAGTATGTGGTGGCGCACGGCATTTCCAGCAGTGTCAACGGGGAAAAGGTCATCATCGGGAGCGCACATTTCGTCTTTGAGGACGAGGGCTGTGCGGTCCCCGCGGGCGAGGAGGAAAAATTCGCTTCTCTGCCGCCCGAATATTCGCATCTGTACCTCTGCGTTTCGGGATCGCTCGCGGCGGTCATCTGTGTGTCCGACCCGCTCCGTGCGGAGGCGGCGGAGGTTATCCGCGCCCTGCATGAATGCGGCATTCCGCATACCGTCATGATGACGGGCGATAACCGCGCAACCGCGGCGGCTGTGGCGGCGCAGGTCGGCGTGGACGAGTTCCGCGCGGAGGTTCTGCCGCAGGATAAGGCGGAGTATATCCGTCAGGCGCGCGCCGAGGGGCATACGGTGATTATGATCGGCGACGGCGTGAACGATTCGCCCGCGCTGTCCGAGGCGGATGTCGGCATCGCAATCAACACGGGCGCGGCAATCGCGCGGGAAATTGCCGACATTACGGTCTCTTCCGAGAGCCTGTGGGAGCTTGTGACCCTGCGGTGGCTGTCAACGGCGCTGATGGCGAGGATTCATCGGAACTATCGCACCATTGTCGGGTTCAACCTCGGTCTGATTCTCTTCGGCGTGGCGGGTATCCTGCCGCCGACCACCTCGGCACTGTTGCATAATGCGTCAACGCTTCTCATCAGCCTGCGGAGCATGACCGATTTGCTCGGGGACGGGCAGTGAGCGGGGAAGATCGGAAAAATATGTTTTAGATGAGGGTGGGAGGAAATATATCCCCCCTCATCAGTCGCTGACGCGCCAGCTTCCCCCCGAGGGGAAGCCTTTGCAAAAGTCCTGCAAATTTCAAAAAGAGTGCTTCAGACTTTTTGTAAATCCGGATTTCCGGTTAAGACGAAAGAATGTTGTACCATAGCCTTCCCCTTGGGGGGAAGGTGTCGCCGAAGGCGACGGATGAGGGGGGATCAATCTGCTCTTACCAAACGGCAAACCCGATTCCTGCCTCAACCTTGAAGCGCTCTCCGATGAATCCCCACACGGCGTACCTCTTTTTTGAGGTTCGCCATATTTTTTGCAAAAACCCCTTGCAATCCGGCGAAAAATGTGGTATAATGGACACAATAAAATATATCTTATCAAGAGTAGCGTAGTGACAGGCACGATGATGCTACAGCAACCTGCGTTTTGTAAGGTGCTAATTCCTGTTAGATGAGAGTCGGAACGCTCCGCTCTGCGGGGCTTTTTTCTTGTCAGAAGAAAGAATGATGAAAAGATATGTTTTAGAATATCTTTGAAAGGTTGAAATCAGAACATGAACAGAAAGCTTTTTACCAGCGAGTCGGTGACCGAGGGACATCCCGATAAGATCAGCGACAAAATCAGCGACGCCATCCTTGACGAACTGCTCCGCCAGGACCCCATGTCCCGCGTTGCCTGCGAGACCTTCTGCACCACGGGCTTGGTCTGCGTGATGGGCGAGGTTACCACCAAGGCGCAGATCGACATCCAGTCCATCGTGCGGGAGACCGTCCGCTCCATCGGCTACGACCGCGCGAAGTACGGCTTTGACTGCGACAGTTGCGCGGTCATCACCTCGCTGCACGCGCAGTCTCCCGACATTGCACTGGGCGTGGACCGCTCCTATGAGGCGAAGAACGGGACAGATACCGACGGGCTCGATACGGGTGCCGGCGACCAGGGTCTGATGTTCGGCTATGCCTGCAACGAAACGCCCGAACTGATGCCCCTGCCGATTTCTCTGGCGCACCGTCTTGCCAAGCGCCTGACCGAAGTCCGCAAGAACGGAACGCTTGCCTACCTCCGTCCAGACGGCAAAACGCAGGTGACGATCGAATACGAGGACGACAAGCCCGTCCGCGTGGATACGGTGGTCATTTCCTCGCAGCACAGCGAGAACGCGACCGCAGAACAGATCCGCGAGGATATCATCCGCGAGGTCATCAAGCCGATTGTCCCCGCAGACATGATGGACGAAAACACGAAGATTTACGTCAACCCCACAGGGCGGTTCGTTGTGGGCGGCCCTGCGGGCGATACGGGACTGACGGGCAGAAAGATTATTGTGGATACCTACGGCGGTTACGCGCGCCACGGCGGCGGAGCGTTCTCGGGCAAAGACCCGACCAAGGTGGACCGCAGTGCCTCCTATGCGGCGCGCTACATCGCAAAGAACGTGGTCAAGGCAGGACTTGCCGACCGTTGCGAGGTGCAGGTGGCATATGCCATCGGCGTGGCAAAGCCGGTGTCGGTTATGGTGGACACCTTCGGAACGAACCGCGTGCCCGAGGAGAAAATTGAGAAGGCAATCCTTGAAACGGTTGATCTGCGCCCTGCGGCAATCATCAAAAAGTTTGATCTGCGCCGCCCGATTTACTGTCAGGTTGCGGCTTATGGACACATGGGCAGAGAGGATCTGATGGTTCCGTGGGAGACGTGCGATCTTGCGCCCGTACTGGCACAAAAGGCTCGATAAAGAGAACAAAGATAACGGAAACGAAGCGAAAGGGAGGGGATACGGATGGCACAGGGACGGGAGCCGAACGCCGAGCCGACCGCCGATGACGCAGGGCTTCTGCGCCTGACAGGCAGCATTGAGCACGTCATTTACGCCAACGAGGACAACGGTTTTGCCATCTGTGACCTCGGAACTGAGAGCGGCGACCTCATCACGATTACGGGAACGCTCCCGTATGTCGGGGAGGGGGACAGCGTAACGGTGTATGGCAAGTGGGTTCACAACCCGAAATACGGCAGGCAGTTCCGCGTGGAGACCTGTGAACGGCAGATGCCTGCAGACGCGAATTCCATGCTCCGCTATCTGGCGTCGGGCGCGATCAAGGGGATCGGTCCAAAGATTGCGCAACGCATTGTGGACGAGTTCGGCGACGAGACCTTCGACGTGATCGAGCACCACCCCGAATGGTTGGCGAACGTCTCGGGAATTTCCCGCAAGAGCGCGAAATCGATCGGCGCGGATTTTGCCGAGAAAGCGGGAATCCGCAGCGCCATGATGTTCTTCCGCGACTTTTTCGGCGCGGCAGCAACCGTCCGCATCTACAAGCGATACGGCGGCAACGCGGTGGAACTGGCGAAAAAGAACCCGTATCGGCTCTGCGAGGAAATCGAGGGGATCGGTTTTGAGCGTGCCGACCGCATGGCGCGGGATCTCGGCCTTGCAACCGATTCCGAGGATCGCATCTGCAGCGGTATCTGCTACCTGCTTTCCTCCAACGCGCAGGCAAACGGACATGTCTGCCTGCCGCGCGACAAGACGGTGCAGGGCGCGGCGCGCCTGCTCGGCGTGGACGAGACAGCTGTCAACGACGCGTTGGAGTTGCTGTTGGCGCGGGAGCAGGTTCATGCGGAACGGTTGGGCGGAATCGAACTTCTGTACGACAAAAAGCAATACGAAAACGAAAAATACATCGCAACCAAGCTGTTGCTTCTTGACCGCGTTTGTCCCGCGATGGAGACCGCCAACATCGGGGCGTTCATCGACCGCGAGCAGGCGGAAACCGGCGTGCGGTATGCGGATCTGCAAAGGCGCGCCATCTCCGACGCATTGGAAAACGGCGTGATGCTTCTCACGGGCGGTCCCGGAACGGGAAAAACCACCGTGGTGCGGGCGCTGTTGCATATTTTCTCGAGCATGGGGCTGAAGATCGCGCTGACTGCGCCGACCGGGCGCGCGGCAAAACGGCTTTCGGAATCGACTTCCTGCGAGGCACGAACCATTCACCGCCTTCTGGAATACGGCGGCGAGGAGAGTGGTGGCAGGGGGCGCTTTATGCGCGACGAGAGCAACCTCTTGGAGGAGAATGTGCTGATTGTGGACGAGGCTTCCATGGTGGACAGCCTTTTGATGGGGGCGCTTCTCCGCGCGGTCAAGCCGGGTTCGCGGTTGGTTCTCATCGGGGACGCGGATCAGCTTCCGTCGGTCGGCGCGGGGAACGTCCTGCGCGACCTGATTGACAGCGGGCGGTTTGCAACGGTTCGGCTGACCGAAATTTTCCGTCAGGCGCAGAAGAGCCTGATTGTGACCAACGCACACGCGATCAATCGCGGCGAGTTGCCGCGGCTGGATGTGAAGGACAACGATTTCTTCTTCATGCCGCGGAGCGAGGACGCGAGCATTACGGCAACGGTCGCGCAACTTTGCGGAGTCCGTCTGCCGCGCACCTACGGCGCGATGGCGACCACGGGAACGCAGGTCATTGTACCGTCCCGGAAAGGGGAGGCGGGGACTGAGCATCTCAACGTGGTTCTGCAGGCAACGCTGAACCCGCCGTCGCCCGAAAAGCGCGAGCACCGTTTCCGCGAGATTACATATCGCGAGGGCGACCGCGTGATGCAGGTTCGCAACAATTACGACATGGAGTGGGAGCGCGACAACGGCATGACGGGGGCGGGAATTTTCAACGGTGACGTTGGCGTGATCGAGTCGATCGACCCGACCGACGGCAATATGCGCATCCGCTTTGAGGATCGCACGGTGACCTACGAATTTTCGCTTCTCGAGGACTTGGAACCCGCCTATGCGGTGACGGTTCACAAGAGTCAGGGGTGCGAATACCCGATTGTGATTCTGCCGCTGGGGAATGTGCCGCCGATGTTGCGGTCGCGGAATCTGCTGTACACGGCAGTCACGCGGGCGCAGTGCATTGTGATTGTGGTCGGGCGGGAGGATGTGCTTGCCGATATGGTGCGCAACAACCGCCAGACGATGCGCTACACGGGTCTGTCCGAGCGCTTGCGGCGGGAGGCGCTGTGATGCGCGCGTTTCTCCGCAATCTGTTCTTTCCGCCGGTTTGCGTGGGCTGTCGGGAGCTGATTGCAGTTCCGGATTTCAAGCGGGAAGCGCCCTGTCTCTGTCCCGCTTGCGCGGCGAAGTGGGAGCGCGAGACCGAGGAGCAGTGCGGTATCTGTCAGCGCCCTGTCGGCCAGTGCGACTGTGTGACCGACGCGATGCGCGCCGCCCGCATTCCGCTGTTTCGCAAAGTGCTTTATTACCGTCACGGGACGCGTGATCCGATTCAGAACCGGATGGTTTACCGCATCAAGGAAGCACCCGACCGCAGAACGGTTCGCTTTTTCGCGGAGCAGATGGCGCCCGCCGTGCGGGAGATTCTGGCGCTGACAAAGTGGAATTCTGCGGACTGCGTATTGATTCCGTTGCCGCGCGGCAACGAAAAGCGGCTTGCAACGGGAACGGATCAAGCCGAGGCATTGGCGCGGAGTCTCGGCGAGCTGACGGGGTTACGCGTGGCGAATCTGATTCTTCGCGCACCGCGCACGGGTCGCGAGCAGAAGGAATTATCCGCTGTCGAGCGGAAAAAGAACGCCGCTCTGGCGTTTCGGCTCTCCGGAAAGGTTCGGCTTCCGCATTCCGCACACCTGCTTTTGGTGGATGACATTGTAACGACGGGTTCGAGCATGGCGGCGTCCGCGAAGCTATTGAAGCGTGCGGGCTACTCCGATTTCATTGCGCTCGCCGTGCTTTCCGATGACGCAAACCGCACGTCAAACGAAAAGCAGCCTGTGATCGATCTGAAAGAGCGGCGGTAGGAAAGGAGAAGACCTTGGGCTTTGCCCAAACCCACAAGGGGCTTCTTGAAGAGAAGCAACGCTTCGCTACGGGCAGTTGCAATGCAAC
>URHR01000039.1 GCA_900547725.1 uncultured Eubacteriales bacterium | reverse complement strand
GCTTCGCCCTGCCTTCAAAAGCAATGCTCAATCGGATATAATCCCTGTCCGCCTTTTGATACTCCATTTGCCCTCCGTTCGACTGCCGCAGTGCCGATTACGTCACAGTTTGCTCCAATACTTGCTGTCCAAAGAGCGATATTGAAGGGCTTCCGCAACGCATGCCCCTGTAATTTTTTCCTCGCCCGCAAGGTCGGCAAGCGCCTTTGCAAAGGTGGGATCGTTCTTGGTCTCGCGCGCGTCAAAACGGACGTTCTCAAGCAGAACGCAGGTGCCGTTCTCCATCGCCGCGATCTTCGCCTTCGCGTCGTCGCCGATGATATCGGTTGCAAAGACGACCTTGCCGCCGAGATCCTGATTCAGGCGGTCGGCAACAGGCTTCAGAGAGAACTTCTTGGGGTCGTTCTTCAGCGCCTTTTCCTTCAGCTCGGCTTCCGCCGCCGCGCGCTCGTTTTCGGGGAGCGCCGCAACCTTTGCCTGCTCCTTCTTGTCAAGCTTGAAGTTCGGGGTGAAGATGCTGTGCGGCTTGCCCATATGGGAAGCAAGGATCACCTTTGCGCCCTTGCCCATCAGATATTTGATGGTGGGGAGCGCGCCCACAATGCGCTTGTCGGAGGTGATCACACCGTCTTTCATCGGGACGTTGAAGTCACAGCGGACGAAAACCTTCTGCCCTGCCTTGATCTCCACATCCTCAATTGATTTCTTGTTGTAAGTCATAATTTTCTTCCTTTCAGAAAAATTAGTTTACCGACTAATAATATACCATACTTTTCCGATTTAATCAAGGGCTTTTGTGAAAAAAATATCGCACGAAACGAAAAAACGGCGGGGAATGCGGCTTTTGCGCATTCCCCGCCTATCTGTTACGGGTTGATTCCGAAGCGTTCCAACGTATACAGGAACGCCGCCACGTCGTCCGCGCCCGCGTTCCACGGTCCTGCAAAGCGCGTATTTCCGAGGATACCGTAGCAGACCGCCGAGGTTTTCCCCGCGCGTGCCGCTCCGTCCTGCCCGAGCGCCGCAACCGCATTCCCCGACAGCGTCAGATCGTTTCCGTCAATGATCTTCACCGCCACCACCTTACCCGTCCACACACGGTCGCGTGAGAGAAACGTTTCCATGCTGTCCCCGGTTTGCAGAACCATCATCACATACCCGCGTGCGTCTCCGTCTCCCGCTTGGCACAGTGCCACAAGTCGGCGGCTTTCCACCGAAAAGCGATAAACCACCGTGCCGCCCGCGGGGTCGGAAACTTCCAACTCCAACTGCACCCCAACCAGATCCTGCGGCGCTTGCTTCAGCTGCGTCACGGGAGTCCGTTCGCCCGGGGAAAGCGCTTCCGTTGCCGTCCCGGCGGCGGGTAACGCGTCCTGCAGAATCCGGCTGACCAACGCCCCGACCGCTTCGGTCACAGGCTCGGCAGAGGGCAAGTCCCGATCGGCTTCCGCATCGGTCGTGATCTTCCCCGCGCGGTCTTGCGGGGCGGCTCGGCAACCGCACAGCGTAACCGCAAGCATCAACGCGCCCGCGAACCATGCAACCCATTTTCTCATTTTTCTGCCCTCCGTTTCGTTTTTTGTCCGCTTTCATTGTATCATACCGGCAGAGCGCTGTCAAGCGGTTTCTCAAAAATCGTACAATATTTTGAAAGGTAAAAAGCTAAATATTGCGATACCGCTTGACATTCGCGGCGCGGTGGTGTATAATATCCCTGTTCTGTAAAAATCTTCCGGAGGTTCGCATGAAATTCCGTTTGTTCGCTCTGCTTTCCGCCTGCTTGTTGCTTCTTTCTCTCGTCTCCTGTGTGCGGCGCGACCGCTTACCCGGCCGCCCCGCCTTTTCCGCCGGAAGCGGGCTCGGGACTGAAACCGATTCGGGCGGCGCGCCGGTTCTCCGCCGCTCGAGCGGTTCGGCGCGCTCTGCGGAAAGCCGCTATCTGGTGCTTCTGCTCGACTGGGAGCTGAAACAGACCTCAACCGACAGCAAAACCGCGCAACCGACGGTGACGGTCACAGTCACCGTCTCGCTCTCGCACTACAGCCTGCAGGTCGGCGCGCGGAACGGCGGCTATGTGTCGCTCGGGGGCGAGCGGCGGGCTTTCTCGACTCCCCCGCTTTCCTCTGGCGGTTCGGAACAGGCAGTCACACAGCTTGCGGTCCGCGAATTCTCCCTGCCGACGGAGGCTCTCTCGGGCGCGCCGCTCCCGATTTCCGCCTCTTGGGATTTCGGCGGCGTTTACCACGGGCAGTCCCTGCCCACACTCTGCGCGGCGGGGTCTGTGACGGTGGAATAACACAACGGAATCAGCAAAAGGCGAACCCCGCCCGGCGGTTCGCCTTTTGCCTGTCTTCCCCTTTTTCCACAGGAGTGGTTTTTTTTGAACCGTCCGGTCTTTTTTCCGAAAAAAGGATTGTTTTTCTCTCTCCGATGTGATATAATATGCCTACCGAAAACAAAAAAGGAAAACGGAGGATACCATGGATACCCTGCATTTTGACCTCTCCCATCCGCTCGGAGACTTCAAGCCGCTGAATGCGGTCAACAACGGTCCTGTTCACAAGCGCCACGCAGGCGACCAATACATCGACAATCTGGAAACCTACCGCGCCGCGAAGATTCCGTTTGCGCGCAACCATGACGCGTCGTTCTGCAACAGCTACGGCGGTTCGTTCACGGTTGATATCACCGCGATTTTCCCGGACTTTGACGCGGATGTCAACGATCCCGCGTCCTACGATTTTGCCTGCACCGACGAATACATTGCGGTCACACTGGAGGCGGGAACTGAGACCTTCTACCGTCTCGGTCAGCGGATCGAGCACGAGATCCGCAAGCACAACACCCTGCCGCCCAAGGATTTTCACAAGTGGGCGCGGATTTGCGAGCACATCATCCGCCACTACAACGAGGGCTGGGCGGACGGCTACCGTCACAACATCCGCTACTGGGAAATCTGGAACGAGCCGGACCTTGACGCGGACGACTCCCCCAACAAGCGGACATGGGGCGGAACGAAAGCGCAGTTCTTCGAGCTTTACGAAATCACTGCGAAGCATCTGAAGTCCTGTTTCCCGAACCTGATGATCGGCGGCCCTGCTTTGGCACACAGTCAGGAATGGGCTGAAGATTTTCTGGCTCTTGCCGAGGAAAAGCATCTGCCGCTTGACTTTTTCTCATGGCACGTTTACGGCACGACGCCCGAGAAGGTCATGGGGCGCGCCGCGTGCTTCCGCGAGATGCTCGACCGTCACGGGTTCACGTCAACGCAGAGCATTCTGAACGAGTGGAACTATGTGCGCAACTGGGACACGGAATACGTTTACTCCATTCACCAGATTCAGCGTTTGAAGGGCGCTTCCTTCACGCTCGCCTGTATGTGCGAGGCGCAGAAGTCGTCGATTGATATGCTGATGTACTACGACGCGCGCCCGTGTGCGTTTAACGGTCTGTTTGCGCCCTACACGTTAGAGCCGCTGAAGGGCTACTATCCGTTCCTTTGGTACGGGATGCTTTACGGCAGGCGCGAGGTTCGCACCACAAATACAGTGGAGCACATCCACTCGCTTTGCGGCATGGATGAAAACGGCAAGACGCTAACGCTTCTGACGCACTACGATGAGGACGATTCCGCGACGGAGCGGACGGTCGCGCTCGATTTCGGGAAGCAGTCGGTTTACGAGGTTTACCTTCTCGACAACGCGCACGACGGCGTTTTCCTTTGCGAGACGGGCGACCCGGTATTCACGCTGCCCGTTCACACCTGTTTGTTGGTGAAGGAGAAATAAAGACCTCGGGCTTTGCCCGAACCCACAAGGGGCTTCTTGAAAGAAGCCCCTTGACCGCAAGAACTTTAACTCAAGGGGATTTTTGATCCTCTTTTTTATTGTGCAGATTTTGGTGTAGCCGTTTGCCGTGCTACTATTTCCGGCTGCTCCGAGCCAAATCCCGTCGAGCGGGATTTGGACAACGGCTTGCCGTTTCTCTCCGCTACCGGATAGAAATGGTAGAAAGTTAGTTGGTGGACGAAAGCGGAACGACTCGCGGGTCGTTCCGCATCGGGTGAATGTTACTTGTTAACGGCACTCGTGCAAGGTATACCCGCGAAACGTATCCCCCCCCACAAAAAGAGTGCGATAGCCGCACCCTGCAACAAATCCGCACCTTCCAAACCGACAAAAAACTTCCCCCACGTCCCCGCCACTCTCTGAAAGCGAAACGACTTTTCGCTTCGTAAGTGGCGGGGACTTGGGGGAAGTTCTCTGGAGTGAGGGAGGTTTGGAGGGAGAGAGGGTTCTCTTTCAAGAGAACCCTCTCTCCCTCCAAGGTCTTTCCTTATTCTCCAAGGTCTTTCCTTATTCCCCAAACACCACACCCGTCTCAAAAGCCCCGACGGGGACGGCGGCGGTGAATTGGCGGATCAAGCCTACCTGAACCAACTCTTCGGTGGTCTGCTCCGCAATCATGTAGTCAACCGTCTCGTAATCCTTCACAGGCGGCAGAGCATTCTGCTCGGCGCAGAGCTTTTCAATCAGCTCCAACGCGTGCTTCAGCTTCCGCTCTCCCTTGATCTTCAGGAGAACCGGCGTTGCCGCATACTTTTTCTTGCTCGATACATCGGTAAAGAAGTACTTCGTCCCCTCCAGAGTAGCAGGATCAAGCGCCAGATAAACATAAAGTGTGCTCAATTTCGCGTTTACCTTTGCCAACTTCACACGGCCGCGGTTGAAGGACTCGTAGCCCCAGCTGACGCGCCCCTTGACGCCCTTGTAGGACAGGAACGCATTCTTGATAACCGAATAGTACTCCTGCACATTCCCGCGCGACTGGCTGAGTCTGGACAGGAAGCTGCGGCGGTAACGGCTGACCAGACGGACAAGTCCCTGCCGCTCCTGCTCTTGCATCTCGGCGTAGCGCTCCGGTTCTGCCATCACATCGATGAATTCCAGCCCCTCGGTGTCGATTCCCGCAAGCGAATCGTCCTCATTTTCGTCGTCCTCGCTGTCCTCGTCGGACTCGTTCTCCTCGTTCTCAACCTCCGCTACCGGCTCTTCAACCGTTGCAAACGTCTCCACGGCGGGCTCTTCGGTAACCGGCACTTCCTCGGATTCCTCTTCGACAGGCTCTTCCTCGGGAATCGGCTCTTCCTCGGGAATCGGCTCTTCTTCCGTCTCCGGCTCTTCCAACAGACGGTCGATTGCGCCCGCAAGTTCCTCGATGGCGTTCAAACGGAAGCCCAGATTCAGCACCCGCAGGTTTCCGAGCAACAGGTGCTCCGCAACCGAGCCGAAGGTCGGCGTTGCCGCAGTCTGTACAGCCTCCTGCGCCTTCTCCGCCAACCGGTTGGTAATCAATCGGTGTGCGGCGGCTTGGAGAACCACTTTTCCCGTTGCGGAGCAGACGTCCTGCACGGCTTCCTCTTTTCCCTCGGTCTTTTCCTGCACCGAGCGAACCGCATCTTTCAGTTTTTTCAATGTGTTCTCCGAGAATCCCATCATACACACCCATCCTTTAAGATATTCAATATAATTGTACACTGAATCGGTCGATTTGTCAATAGGTAAAACGAAAAAAGCCGGTTTTTTCGTTTTTTTCAGTCCTTCAGAACGCGAAAACAGCGACGATTCCGCATACAGCAGGGGGCTTCTTTTTCAAGAAGCCCCCAAGGGTTCGGGCAAAGCCCGCGGTTTATTGTTTGCCGTCGTCGGATTCAAAGGTATCCGCAGAGGAATCGTCCTCGAAATTCTCGTCGTACCAATCCTCTTCCTGCAATCCCTCGGCGGAGTTGTCGCTCTCAAACGACGGTGCGTCATCGTCGCGGAATACCGACACCTGCGGACGGTAAGCAAACGCGTCCGCCGTCGGCTCGGTTTCGGAAGGCTTTTCTTCCGCCCCGGCTTGTGCGGTCTGCGCATATCTGTCAGCGCCGCCGTCGTTGTTGCCGTCGTTTTTCTCTGCCGTCCCGTGCGCATGACCCTTCTTCGCAATCGCGGCGGTGCGGAAAATCAGCACAACAAGCACGATCTGCAAAACCAAAGCCACTACGCCGAGCAACAGCGCCACAAGCGCCGATTTTTCGGGCAGGAATCGCGCGGTCAGCGCAAGTACGGGAAGCGGAGCAAAGCCGTACACCGTCTTGCCGTCGCGCACATACTTCACACGATCCGCATACTTCGCATGCCGACGAAGCAGGATGAACAGCGCGATCGCCTGAAACAGGATCACAGTTCCGAGCGTCACGAACAGCCATGTCAGATCAATCCGAACAGGGATTTTTGCAATCTCCGTGCCGAACGCTTCAACCGCAGTGTCTACGCCGCTTCTGGAGGCAGCGTCGCAGATGTCCGCAACCGCGGCAGCGCGGAGCGATTCCAACGTCTCCTTGCCTGCGTCGTTGTAAAGGCTGCCGTTCCGCAATTCCTCGCTTCTCGCCTCAATCCCGGCGATCTGCTGATCCTTATAGCGCGCGAGCGGAAGCCGCTCGTCGCATTCCGCAATCAAAGCCTCCATCTTATTCTGGTATTCGGGACCCGTTGGCAGAGCCTCCATCTTTGCAATGTAGCTCTGTATCAGATCCTTTACGTTCTGACCGTCATCCTTCCGGATGCGCCCGCGCAACTCTTCGATTTTTCCCTTAAGATAGTTTTCATTCAGCGTTGTGAGCGGGACGGAATACTCCTCTCCGTGCGGCGTGTTTTCGGTCGCCTTCACGCGGATGAAGAAGGTGTATTTCGTTCCGGCGTTCAGGTTGGTCAGATCGCACGCGTCCTGCCAGATCAGATCCTCGGTGTCAAACCGACGGAAGGCAAATTCGTACACGACCTCGTCCGCGTCGGTCAGTTCAAACGACATGGAGGTTTCTCCGACCGTCGGCGCTTTCACCTTGCCGCCCTCTTCCGTTGCAGTCGGCGCGGCGGGTCTGGCAGCCAGCCGGAAGCTGACCCATTCGCTGTGCGAAGTCGAAATTCCGTCACCCAGGCGGCGAACCTTGATTTCTTTTCCGAACAGCTGTCCGAGCGAAACCTTCTCTCCGCCCGAAAACGGGATCGTTCCGTTGTCAAAGCTCAGTTCAAAACTGCCGCTTCCCTCCGCGGTCAGCGTTTCCTGCGTGTAATCCACGCGGAATTCGGGCGCTTCGCAGATCGGCAGGGCAAGCCCCGTCAGCGTTTGGTTCTCCACGGGAATGGTATAGGTGAATTCCGCCTTTGCGGTATGTGCCACCGCATTTCCGTTCCACGAAACCAGTTTGTAACCCGTTTTCGTTTTAATCGTGACGGTAATCTCTGTGCCGTAGGCAAACGCGAGCGGCGTGCCGTCGTAAACATAGGTGTTGTTGCCCTGACGAACCGTCACGGTTGCGTGCGCGATCAGATCGGCGGAGAATCCCACGCGGATGCTCTGCGGAGTCCAGAAAGCGTAGAGCGTTTCGGAATCGGACGGCTTGTCCCATCTGACAGCTTTCTCGTTTTCCGCAAACGCTTTTCCGTCCGCGCCGATATACTGCTTTCCCGCGCCGTTCGGCTTGTCAAAATACCCTCGGAAATCGTAGCCCGCCATGGTCGGAAGGTCCGCCGGGTTCAGATCGGCAAACGGTCGGTTGAAGTCAACCGTCAGGCTGTCCCGTCCTCCGATTGCGGCGGTATCGCCGCGCTTGTTGTCCAGACGAACCGTGTAATTCTTCGGAGTGAACCAACGGTAAAAAATGTTGTCGTTTTCCGAAACCTTAACCTGTCTGCCCTCCGTTGCGCTGCTGTACGTATAGCCTTCGCGTTCGGGCAGATCAACGGGAAGCTCCATGCTTCCGTCCACCTTCACCATCTCGTTGTAAGACCACGGGAAGGTTGTGCGGCTGCCGATCAGCTCGTCCGTTCCCACCTCGATGTCAATCACGGTTACCGTATACTTCTTGGGAACGAACACAGCGGTCAGCTTGATACCGTTCGGATAATCCACGCTCGTCGGCAAAATGTTGTCGGGAAGTTCGATGGTATCGTTCAGAATCCATTTCCGGAATTCATAGGTGTCGATCTGCGGCGTGGGGAGCACGACCCGATCGCCGTAGCGGAAGGTTTGCCCGACCTGAATTTCCTCGCCGTTATCCGTACCGTAGGAGACTCCCTTCGGCTCTGTTGTCAGCTCGGCGATGGTATAGGTCTTGCGCTCAAAATACGCCACATAGGTGACGTTTTTCGTAACCGGCTCACACTCCAGATCGTTGTTGTTGAAGGTGGTAAAAGACTTGTTGTCCTCAAGTCGGACAAATTTCACCAGTTTATATCCGGTATTCGGAACTGCCACCACGTGGATGATTTCCTCATTGGCGCATTTTTCTCCGCTCTGCATCTGCTTGTTCGGATTCTTTTCGCTGTACCAATAAACCGTTCCGTTCTTGTTGCCGTTCTCATCCGGGTTCACATCAACCGTGACGACGTGAATTTTGGAGTCGTCCGTTTCGTCCGCCGCCAGAGCCGTCATCATCACCGTCGCGGTCAGGATCGCCGCAAGGAGAAGCAGGACTGCCGCAAGTCCGATTCTGTATGTTATTCCGTTTCGTCCCTGCATGACTTACCCCTCCCTTACCTTCAGAATTTCGCCGCCCGCGTCGTTGATCGCGATAATGGCTTCACGTGAAAAGTTCTGCGCTTCAACGGTCAGCGGAATGTGCAGCTCTCCCGAGGTGTGAACCTTGAGCGTCCGCGCGCTGTCCATCACAATTCCGCGCTCCTTGAGCGACTCCAG
Source organism: uncultured Eubacteriales bacterium (assembly GCA_900547725.1). Classification (GTDB taxonomy): domain Bacteria; phylum Bacillota; class Clostridia; order Oscillospirales; family CAG-272; genus UMGS1865. The sequence continues at coordinate 9,573 of URHR01000039.1, read as the reverse complement.
ATTGACCACCTCGTTCGGGTCATAGAACGCCTCAATGCGGTTCAGGTCGATCAGCGCCACCGTGGGATCGATCTGTACTGCGCTCATGCGCTCTGCCGTCTCGTCCGCATATTGCCCGTCATCGGCGTACTGCTCCGCATACTGCCCGTCATACTGTCCGTCATCCGCATACTGCCCGTCATACTGTCCGTCATCCGCGTATTGACCGTCGTCTGCATACTGTTCCTCGTACTGACCGTCATCGGTATACTGACCGTCATCCGCATACTGTTCGTCATACTGTCCGTCGTTATACTGTCCGTCGTCTGCGTATTGTTCCGCATACTGACCGTCATCGGTATACTGACCGTCATCCGCATACTGTTCATCATACTGTCCGTCATCATACTGTCCGTCATCCGCATATTGACCGTCGTCTGCGTATTGTTCCGCATACCGACCGTCATCGGAATATTGTTCCTCATATGCGCCGTCATCCGATTCCGAATCCGCCATTGCGGGCAGTGCTTCTGCCCCGGTTGTCTCGTCATAAGGCTCGTCCGCCTCGGATTCTTCCCCGTCGGGTTCTTCGGTCGCTTCGGTCTCTTCGGCTTCTTCCTGCAACGGCTCTTCGGGGAGTTCGTCCTGTTCCGCAACGGGTTCTGCGACTTCCTCTCCGTCCCCGGTATCGTTGCGGAAATCCGCCTCGATCCCTTCTGGAATGCCCCAATCCAGATCATCCTCGCGGGTGCTGTTGTCGAATTCGTCCACAAGCCCCGTGTTGCTTTCGGTTTCCGCCGTTTCTCCGGTTTCCCCTTCCCCTGTTTCCGTTTCGTCCCCGGGATATCCGACGTCCTCGGTATTCTCGGTTTCGGTAAACTCCTCCGTATCGGTCGGCTCGGCAGTCTCCTGCTCAACAGGTTCGGTCGATTCGGTCGGTTCTTCCGCAGCCGTTTCGGTCGGCTCTTCCTCAAGATATTCGGTATAGGTCACGGGCGGCATTGCAACCGCAGCGTTCATGCCGTCGCCGAACACCTGCTCGGTGTAGCGGATCTGCGTGGTGCGGACGGTCTCTTTGGTCACGGTCTGCGTGACCTGCGGCGCAGGCGCAGATTCGGTCTCCGCCCCGGTCGTTCCGTCAGCTTCCTCCGGCTCGGGAGTCGGTTCAGGCTCAGGTTCGGGTTCAGGCTCGGGAGTCGGTTCGGGTTCGGATTCCGGTTCGGTCTTCGGCGCGTCGTTGTCCAGTTCCCAGAACACATTCGCGCTCGGCGGGACAACGCTTTCGTCCACATCGGGTGTCTGCGACACGTGATCCTCCGCCAGTTCAAACGACGTGGCAGGCTTTTCCTCACGGATATACTCGCGGATTACGCCGCGCCGCACCAGTTCTTCGGTTTCCTCAAACGGGTAAGCTTCCTCGTAGTCGATCTTTTCGATATCGATCGGGGACAGTCCCTGTTCCTCGGACACGCGCTGAACCAGTTCCAGCGCCCAACCGAACTTCCGATCGGAACGCACCTTATATTTGAACGGCGTATCGGCATACCGTTTCTGGTGTCCGACATCCCGCCCGTGATAAATGCTGTCCTCCAGACTTGCTGGATCAAGCGCCAGATACAGCTCCAGACTGTTGCTGCGGATGTTGATTTTTGCAATGGGATTCTTCCCGTTCGTAAAGCTGTCCGCATTCCAGCTGACGCGCGATTTCGTTCCCTTGTAGGAAAGAAGCGCATTCTTGAGTTCGCTGTAGTAATGCTTGACGTTCGGGCGCGACTGGATCAGTCTGCCCTCAAAGCTCTTGCGGTAGTGCGCAACGATATAGCAACCTGTTTCCTCGTTGTAGCCAATGATCCGCTCGTTTCCGCTGAAACGGTCGGAATCGTCCGCGTCGTCCACAAAGTCCTCGTCGTCCTCGCGGTCGTTCTTCGCCGCTTCCTCGGGGCTTTCGTCCTCGTCATCCTCCGCCGCGTCTGTGGGAACTGCCGCACTGACGGGTACGCTTCCGTCCCCGGGCTGTTCCGTCTCCGCCTGCTTTGCTTCGGCTTCCGCCTTCTCCGCCGCCTCGTCGGCGCGCTTCTGACCGATCAGCGCTTCCACCAAGGTGCGGAGCAGCTTTTCGGACTCCGACTGACCCGCAGGTGCCGCAGACGCCTGCGGTGCGGGCGCGGTGGTCTGGGTCTCGCGAACCGTTTCGGTGACGGTTTTCTCCATGTGTACGAATCTGCCGCGCGGCGCGTTCGACGAACCGCTCTGTGCGTTCGCGGTTGTCATGCCGCCCGCCGTCGGTTCTGTCTCTGCGGTATGCTCTTCCGCATCCGAACCGATCCATGTCTCGCGCTCTTCCGTGGCGGCGGACTCGGCGCGTTCCGCTTCCGCGCGCTGTCTTTTCTCTTCGCGCAAACGCTCCTCGGCTTCCATCTGCCGTCTTGCTTCTTCAGCCCCCTCGGCGCGCAGTCTTTCACGCGTCTCGGCTTCCGCGGCAAGGTCTGCGGCGGCACGCTCCGCCGCCTCGCGGTCAAGGCGCGCCTGTTCCTCCCGCTCGAGGCGGAGGCGCTCCTCCTCTTCGCTCCGCAGATCCGCCGACACAAAGTCGTAACCGACCGCGCGCGCAATGACAATCAGCAGGGTCAGTGCCGCCGCGCCGACAACCGTCAGAATCAGCAGAACCCGCAGAACCGTCTCCGCCGAAAGCGCGCCGAAAAGAGCCTCCCCCGCAAACAGGAGCGCATAGGCGCGGTGGTCGTCATCTCCCCCGTTGTTCCGCCTTTTCGCCTGTACCATCCGCCGGATCAGTATCCCGATCGCAACCGCTTCAAGGGCGAAAATCAGTGCCGCAATCGCAATGGCAAGATAGATCCATCCCTTCCCGTCGCCGAGCAGTCCGGCAAACCACATCCCAACCGTTAAACTCCGCAAATCCGAATCCTCCGTTCCAAGTTTTTCGGGCAGACACAGCCTGTCCGACCCAAAGACACCCGTCTCATTCTATCATACTATATATTGTATCACAACCGAAAGAAGGAATCAAGAGCCTTGCGAAAAAATTTGTGTTTTTTCTTGTCTTTTTCTCGCCCCGGGTCGCGCCTTTCCGACCTTCCGCCCCCCGCCCCGACAAAGAAGCCCCAAAACCGACGGCTTCCCGTCCGAAAATCAAAAAGCGGAGCAGATCCCGTTCCCGCAACGCATACCGGGTACTCCGATATGCGCTGTGAACGGAATCCGCCCCGACAAAGCGCGGTAAGATCCGCTTACATTCCTCTGTACACCGCCATCAGGCGGTCGGTCATGCGTTCGGCGGTGAAAAGGCGGCGGTAACGCAAAACGGCGGCGCGGCGCATGGAGTCCTCCAATTTTCCGTCCCCCGCCACCCGACAGATCGCGTCGGCAAGCGCTCCGGCATTACCCTCGGGAAACACGATTCCCGCAAGGCTTTCTCCGATCATTTCGCGGTTTCCGCCATAGTCGCTGACCAGTTCGGGAACGCCCGCGCTCATTGCCTCGGAAACGGCAAGACAGGAGGTCTCTGTTCCCCGCGAGGCATTGACGTGCAGCCGCATCAGGCGGTAAAGCGGCGCAACGTCTTGAACGAACCCCGTAAAGCGCACCGCTTCGGAGAGTCCTGACTGCGCGGTCATGCGTTCCAGCTCCGCGCGGCGGCTTCCGTCCCCGATGACGAGAAACCGGAAGCGGCGGTTCGGCATCCGCCCGACAGCCTGCTTCGCGGCGCGCAAAAATACGTCATGCCCCTTGCACGACTCCAGACGCGCGCAGATGCCCACGCAAAAGTCGTCCCCGTCAAGCGACAGCTTTTCCCGCCACGCGTTCAGTTCCTCCGCGCCGACCTCGCGCACGGGGTCCGAGCCGTTGAGAATCACCGTGATCGCCCCCGACGGCACGCCCATCGCAATCAGATCCCGTGCGGCTGCCGCCGCGGTTGCAACGGCGCGGTCGGTCAGCAGACGGTTTGCAAGTTTTGCCGCAGTCGGTGTTGCGTTCGCCGCGGCGGGATACGCGCAGTGGCGGGTAAAAATCACGCGCCTGCCCGTCAGCTTTCCCGCCACTCTGGCGGCTACGGCAGCATTGGTGTGCACAATGTCCGGGTGTTCCTCCCGGATCACGCGCGCCAGTTCGCACACCGCGCGCAAAGACAGTTCCTCACAGGGATTCTCAAGCTCGCGAATCCGGATATGTGCGGCAAGCAGACGTTCCCGCAGACGACTCCGGAACGGCAACGCGACGGTAACGGCAAATTCGCGGCGGTTCAGATGGCGCAGAATATTCAGAAGCTGAATCCCCGCGCCGCCGATATTGCGGTCGGAGATGACATATAGGATCTTCATCATTCCTTGTTTCCTCCATAGAAAAAAGACCTGTTCCGCATTAGTATGAACAGGTCTTTCGGATTCCATTCCAGAAGGCGCCGAGGTCGCCGAGCGGATCGTAACCGAGGCGGATCATCGCAACATTCCGCAGCACTCCGTAAACAAGCAACAGCACTGCAGCGGCAATCCACTCCCATGCAAGGAAGCGGAACAGCACGGTTCTGCCGCGCAACAGCCGCACCCACGCCACGATGTAATGCGCCAACGCCACAACCGCCAGAAGCGCCACATACGCGTTTGCGTGAAACGCCGCCGCAAAATTCAGTCGCAGGAGCGCCTCCACGGCGCGCGTTCCGCCGCAGAGCGGACAATAGAGAAACAGCCAATCGTGCAGAACACAGCCGGTCATGCGCTTCGGCAGAAGCCCGATCAGATACCGATAGAGCGGAAACAGCGCGGCGCAGGTAAGCGGAATGAGATGAAACAGCGCAAACCGCTTTGCCGTTTTGCGGTCGATTCGTTTTTTCATTCCGTTCGCCCCCCTTTTTTTTCGGTTTTCTTTATTATAACACAAAGCGGTCTGCCTGAAAAGATTTTTGAGGTAAATTTTTCGGAAACGATTGTTTTTTTTCGCGGGATGTGCTATAATGGTAGTAGTCTGAACGAAAAGGAGTAATTTCCATGGATAATCAATTCAATTTTGACGGTTCTCCGATGCCTCCCAAACCCGAAAAGAAAAAGGGAGACGGCTTTGCAACCGCTTCGTTGGTGCTCGGCATTGTCGCGTTGGTGCTGTCCTGCCCCTGCTGTTGCTGTCTCTACCCCGTTGCGGGGATCTGCGCCATTCTTGCCATTGTGTTCTCGGTGATTTCCCTGCAGAAAAGCGGGAAGAACGGAAAAGCCATCGCCGGTCTGGTGCTCGGCATTGTCGCGCTTCTGATTGTCATCATTGTCATCATTGCCGTGATGACCTCCTCTTCCGATACGCCCGGTGCTCCCGATCTCTCCACCGACCAAAAGGTCATCGACTGGATGTATCGTTGGATGGAAAAGACCGTTGGCAAGGAATTTGCCGACGAGTGGTATCAGGAAATGATGAAGGCAATAAACGGCAACAATATGGATCCCCTCGATACCGGCGCGTTGGAATCATAAATATGCAGAAAAAGGAAGGTTTCCTCTCGGAAGCCTTCCTTTTTTATTGTGTTTCAAAGCAATCCGGAAAAAGCCGGAACTTCATTGTCCTGCCTCCCGCATACGATCCAACATCGGCTTTCAATACCGATAATAAAAACAATAATTATTATTGTTTGTGCGAATTCTGTCAAAAGCCAAACCGGATAAAATCGGAATCTCCTCTTGATTTTTCCGCGCGAATATGTTAAAATGGTAATGTACCCAAAATTTTATCAGACAAAGGATAAGCCTATGCCGATACTTTACAACGAACAAACAAAAACCTTCCGTCTGGACGCAAAAGATTCGAGCTATGCGTTCCGCATCACCGAACTCGGTTACCTCGTACATCTCTACTACGGCGCACACATCAGTGACAGCGATCTGCAGAAGCTTGCCGCCATCACGCACCACTCCTCCTTCCATGCACACCCCGAGACTCCCGTTTCGGATTTCTTCAGCCTTGACCTCTCTCCGATGGAGTACCCCTGCTTTGGTCGCGCCGACTGCCGCGGGACTGCGCTTGCCGTCCGCCGCGCCGACACGGGCACATTGGATACCGACATCACCTATGTTTCGCATCGTATTTATGCAGGAAAGCCCGCGCTCGCGGGTCAGCCCGCCACCTACGCAACCGGGGAGGAAGCCGACACGCTGGAAATTCTCTGCCGCGACAAAGTGAGCGGCGCGGAAGTCACGCTGTTCTATACGGTGTTCCGCGACCTCGCCGCCATCGCGCGCCGCGCCGCGATCCGGAACGCCTCGGCACAGCCGATGGAGCTGGAGCGGGCGCTCAGCCTTTGCGTGGACTTTGACGACATCCGCGATACCGACGTCGTTCACCTTTACGGCGACTGGGCAAGGGAACGGCAGTTTGAACGCATTCCCATGATGCACGGCACGCAGTCGGTCGGAAGTCTGCGCGGCGCGTCCTCGCACACCCACAACCCCTTCCTCGCGCTTTGCGAGCAGACCGCAACCGAAGAAAGCGGCACGGTCTGCGGGTTCAGCCTGATCTACACGGGCAACTTTCTCGCTTCGGCGGAAATGGACACCGACGGCGGCGGGCGCGTTCTCATGGGCATTCATCCCGAAGGCTTCCGCTGGCATCTTGCTCCGGGCGAAGTCTTTGAAACGCCCGAGGCAGTCTCGGTGCTTTCTTCCCACGGCTTCGGCGACATGAGCCGCACCTACCACAAGCTGTACGCCAACCATCTGGTGCGCGGCAAGTGGAAAACCGAGCGCCGCCCGATTCTGGTCAACAACTGGGAAGCGACCTACTTCAACTTTGACGAAAAGAAGATTTACGCCCTTGCAGAGGAAGCTTCGGGGTTGGGCATTGAAATGTTGGTTCTGGACGACGGTTGGTTCGGCAAGCGCAACAGCGACAACTGCGCGCTTGGCGACTGGTACGTCAACGAGGACAAGCTGAAGGGCGGACTTGCCGCTCTGGTAAAACGGATTCACGGACTGGGAATGAAGTTCGGTCTTTGGTTCGAACCGGAAATGATTTCTCCCGACAGCGATCTCTACCGCGCGCACCCCGATTGGGCATTGCACAGCGAAGGACGTCCGCTGTCGGTCGGGCGCAGGCAGTATGTCCTCGACATGACCCGTCCGGAGGTGCGGGAATACCTTTACGGACGCATCAGCTCGATCATTGACGAATGCGGCATCGATTACATCAAGTGGGATTTCAACCGCAATCTGACCGAGGTCGGCAGCGTAAGCGTCGGAAAGGACCGTCAGGGCGAGGTCTACCATCGCTACTGTCTCGGACTGTACGAGTTGCTGGAGCGCCTGCACACCGCCTACCCCGATCTGCTTCTGGAGGGGTGTTCGGGCGGCGGCGGACGGTTTGACCCCGCATGGCTCTACTACGCGCCCCAGATCTGGACAAGCGACGACACCGACGCAATCGAGCGGCTGGACATTCAGTACGGCACCTCGATGGTTTACCCGCCGTCGTCGATGAGCGCGCACGTCTCCGCCTGCCCAAATCATCAGCTGAAGCGCACCACGCCCTTTACCACGCGCGGAAACGTTGCGTTGGGCGGCTCTTTCGGCTACGAATTGGATCTTTTATCGCTCGGGGACGAGGAAAAGGCGCTGATCCGCCGGCAGTGCGCGGACTATCACAAGTACTACGATCTGACCCACTACGGCGACTACTACCGCCTGATCTCCCCATGGAAGAACCGCACGGAATGCGCGTGGTGCTTTGTCTCCCCCGACCGCTCCGAGGCGCTTCTGACCCATGTGACCATCCGTGGAACGATTGAGTCGCGGCGGCGCGTGAAACTGCAGGGGCTTGATCCCGAAAAGGTATACCGCGTGGAGGAAACGGGCGAGGAATACCACGGCGACACGCTGATGAATTACGGTTACCGGATTTCCGATCTCCATGTAGATTTCAACTCCACCCGTCTGCACTTCGTTGCAATCTGAGCGAGTACGCCGGGATCTGCCATGTGCGGCAGATCCCGGCGCTTTTTCCGCAAAGCGGCAATCAAAGTGTTGCGATCACAACATAATTTGTCGCCGGAATTCGGTATAATGGAGTCATAAACCACGAAACGGAGGATTTCACATGGTTCGGAGAATCATTCACATTGACGAAGAAAAATGCAACGGTTGCGGCGCTTGCGCGGCGGCTTGCCACGAGGGCGCAATCGGAATGGTGAACGGCAAGGCGCGTTTGATGCGCGACGACTACTGCGACGGCCTGGGCGACTGTCTGCCGACCTGCCCGACCGGCGCGATTTCCTTTGTCGAGCGCGAGGCCGCGGCCTACGACGAGCAGGCGGTGCTTGAAAACAAGCAGAAGAGAATGCAGAAGGAGGGGATGACACTGCACCACAGCTGCGCCGGCATGCAGCTCAAGACCTTTGCGCACAAGGCGGCATCTGAAACGGCGGCTCCTGCTGCGCAGGAGAGCCAGCTCTCCCAGTGGCCGGTGCAGATCAAGCTCGTGCCCGTGAACGCGCCGTATTTCTCCGGCGCAAAGCTGCTCATCGCGGCGGACTGCACGGCGTACGCCTACGCGGCCTTCCACGAGAAATTCATCAAGGGCCACATTACGCTCGTCGGCTGCCCGAAACTCGACAGCGTGGATTACAGCGAAAAGCTGACCGAGATCATCGCAAAAAATGACATCAAGAGCGTGACGGTCGTGCGAATGGAGGTCCCATGCTGCGGCGGGCTCGAGCACGCGGCAAAGACCGCGCTGCAAAATAGCGGTAAATTCATCCCCTGGCAGGTCGTGACGATCTCGACGGACGGGAGAATACTGGATACGATTTGAGTCATCCTATGATCGATAAGACCACAGAATGAGGAGGATTTTTTCGGTGGACAACAAGATGTTTTGTTTTCAGTGCGAGCAGGCGGCGCACTGCACGGGCTGCACCGGCAGCGCGGGTGTGTGCGGAAAGAGCGCCGAGACGGCAAATTTGCAGGACGAACTGACCGGCGCGCTCATCGGCCTTGCCCGCGCTGCGGACGGCAGCCCCGGCGTGAACGAGGGCACATGGAGCCTCATCATCGAGGCACTTTTCACTACGCTCACGAATGTGAACTTTGACGCGGCGGCCATCCGCGATGTGACTGCACGCGTGAGGGCGGAGAAGAGCCGTCTTGTGCCGGACTGTGCGTCCTGCATGTCGCCCTGCGGGCACAACAATGACTACGATGTCTCGCGGCTCTGGACGGCGGACGAGGACATCCGCAGTCTCAAGTCGCTTATCCTGTTCGGTATCCGCGGCATGGCGGCGTACGCCTACCACGCGATGGTGCTGGGCTATACGGACGGCGAGGTCAACCGCTTTTTTGCCAAGGCATTGTTTGCCATCGGCGAGGACTGGGGCATGGATGACCTGCTCCCCCTTGTGCTGGAGGTCGGCGAGAAAAACTACCGCTGCATGGCGCTGCTCGACAAGGCCAACACGGAGACCTACGGCACGCCAGAGCCGACCACCGTGCCGCTGACGGTGGAAAAGGGACCGTTCATCGTGGCTTCCGGCCACGACCTGCACGACTTGAAGCGCCTGCTCGAGCAGACGGAGGGCAAGGGCATCAACATCTATACGCACAGCGA
>URHR01000038.1 GCA_900547725.1 uncultured Eubacteriales bacterium | reverse complement strand
AAACTTCTTTCAAGAAGTTTTTAAGCAGGGTTTGGGACAGAGTCCCAAGGTCTTATTCCAAATACCCCTCCCTGTAAAGTAACTCCGCAATCAGAACCGCCCCGCCGGCAGCGCCGCGAAGGGTGTTGTGGGAGAGACCGACAAACTTGTAGTCGAAGAGCGAGTCCTCGCGAAGCCTGCCGACGGAAATGCCCATCCCCCCCTCAAGATCGCGGTCAAGACGAGCCTGCGGACGCGCGTCATCTTCAAAATAGGTGATGAATTGCGCGGGCGCGTGCGGAAGCTTCAGCGACTGCGGCTTGCCCGAGTAGGAACGCCAAGCACCGAGAATCTGTTCGCGCGAGGGCTTTTCGCGGAACTTTACAAAGACCGCCGCCGTGTGACCGTCCGAAACCGGAACGCGAATGCACTGTGTTGTGATGAGCGGAGCGGAAGCTTTGACAATCTGCCCGCCTTCCACTCGCCCCCAGACCCTGAGCGGCTCTTGCTCGCTCTTCTCTTCTTCCCCCGCAATGTAGGGGATGACGTTGTCCACCATCTCGGGCCACTCGCGGAAGGTTTTGCCCGCACCCGAGATCGCCTGATAGGTCGTCGCAACCACCTGCTCAATACCGAACGGCAACAGCGGCGTGAGCGCGGGAACGTAGGACTGAATCGAGCAGTTCGGCTTGACCGCAATGAACCCGCGGCGCGTCCCCAAACGAGCCTTCTGTGCCGCAATTACCGCCAGATGCGCGTCGTTGATCTCGGGAATCACCATCGGAACGTCGGGCGTCCAACGGTTCGCCGAGTTGTTGGAGACCACAGGAAGCTCGGCACGTGCGTAGGCTTCTTCAAGCGCCTTTGTCTCGTCCTTTTTCATGTTGACCGCGCAGAATACGAAATCGCATTTTGCCGCCATCGCGGGGATGTCGGCGGCATCCGTTATCACCATGTCGCGCACGGCGGCGGGAATCGGGACAGCCATTTTCCATCGACCTTCCACCGCTTTTTCGTAAGTCTGCCCCGCAGACCGCGCGGAAGCCGCGAGCGCAGTCACCTCAAAATAGGGGTGACCGTCCAGAAGCGTTAGAAAGCGCTGACCGACCATGCCTGTCGCGCCGATAATACCGACTTTTTTCTTTTCCATAATCAACCTGCCCTCCGGTACTGAGATGATATGCAGTATATTATATTCCATTATACCGCATTTGTGACGGAATTGCAAGTCCTGTTTGCGGATTTCTTCGAAGAATACAAAAAAATCATCCAACAAAGCCGAAATTTTGCAGGAATCTGAATACGGATATTCAAATTCGGAGGATCAAATGAAATTACATTACGTCGCAACCTGCCTGTTCGGGTTGGAAAAAACGCTCGGCGAGGAACTGGACGCGTTGGGACTTGCGCGCACCGAAACCATGGATGGGCGGGTCTTTTTTGAGGGGGACGAATCCGCTCTGGCGCGCGCGAGCATCGGTCTGCGGTGCGCGGAACGTGTGCTGTTGCTCCTCGGTCGCTTCCCGGCGGAGAGCTTCGACGCGCTCTTTGAGGGAACAAAAGCGCTCCCGTGGGAGGACTGGATCGGGCGAAACGACGCGTTTCCCGTCAAAGGGCACGCCATCAAAAGCAAGCTGCACTCTCTGCCGGACTGCCAGAGCATCGTCAAAAAAGCGGTGGTCGATCGCCTGTCGGGCGCTTACGGGCAGAAGTGGTTCGCCGAGGCGGGCGTGAAATACCAGATCGAATTTTTCATCTTCAAGGACGTGGCGCACCTGATGATCGATACCTCGGGCGTGACCCTGCATAAGCGCGGCTACCGTCCCGACGCGGGCGAAGCCCCTTTGCGCGAAACGCTTGCTGCGGCATTGGCTTACAACGCCAGACCGCGCGCGGACGTCCTGTTCTGGGATCCCATGTGTGGCTCGGGCACGATTGCAATCGAGGCGGCAATGATCCTTTCCAACCGCGCGCCCGGGTTGGGGCGTACCTTTGCGGCGGAAGATTTTCCGCAGATTCCCCGCGCAGTCTGGGCGAACGAGCGGGCACGCGCCGAGGCGGCAATCCTGCACGACGCGGATTACGAGGTCTGGGCTTCCGATATCGATGAGGAAATTCTGGACGTGACCTACGAAAACGCCCTGCGCGCAGGGGTGGAGGATCGGATTCGCATTTTCAACGCCGACGTGCGGAAAATCGAAAAGCCCGACCGCCGCGGAACGATCGTCTGCAACCCGCCCTACGGCGAGCGCCTGATGACCCCCGAGACCGCCGCCGCGCTCTACCGCGAAATGGGCAATCACCTCCGGACGTTTGCCCCGTGGCATCTCTATGTCATTACCTCCAACCCGCAGTTCGAGCGCCTGTTCGGTCACAAAGCCGACAAGGTTCGCAAGCTCTACAACGGCATGATTCCCTGCAACCTTTATCAGTATTTCAAGTACGAAAAAGAACGCGAAGGACGCGGGGGACGCAAGGGATGCGAAGGACGCGCTGGGGGCACTTCTTGAAGAGAAGTAACGCTCCTTCGTCGCTATTGACAGATTGATTCTCAATCGTCATTCCCCAGACCCCCTCAAGAACTTTCAACAAGGTTTATTGAGGGGGCGAACATGGTGCGCTGAACGAAAAAAACGGAACGACACACGGGGCGTTCCCTACAACGCTGATCTTTCGGCGCAACCGTAGGGAACGACCCGTCTTGTTGTCCCGCGCATCCTACCCACCAATCGAGCGCGATAGCCGCACTTTGCAACAAATCCGCACCTCCCAAGCCAACAAAAACTTCCCCACAAGACCCCCGCCGTCAAACGAAAGCGAACCAAATTTTCGCTCGTGTAATGGCGGGGGTCTTGTGGGGAAGTTCGGGGAGGGTCAGGGAGGTTTGGAGGGTAGGGAGACCCCTCCGAAAGGGGTCTCCCTGCGCCTCCAAGGTCTTCCTCACCCTTCCTTACATCTCCTCCGCGAGAGCCTGTACCTGCGCGGCGCTCTCGGCATTCAGAGCAGAGCGGACGCGAACAACCGTGTCGGTAAAGGACAGATCCTTGCAGGATTCTAACAGGGAGCGCATGACCTTCGCCGCAAGAGGCGCCCAACTGCCGTTTTCGATGAAGCCGACCCGGCGGGAGCGGAAATTGCGCTCGACAAGACCGGAGAGATAGGAGCGCATCAACGGGAAAATGTCCCCGTTGTAGGTCACCGAAGCAAGAACCAAACGGTCGTAACGGAACGCCGCCGCAATCGCCGCGTGAATGTCGTCGCAGGTCAGATCGTAGAGCGAGACCGTCTCCCCGCGCGCACGAAGTTCTTCCGCAAGCGCCTCCGCCGCACGGCGCGTGTTGCCGTAAACCGAGGCGTATGCAATCACAACCCCCGATTCCTCGGGCGCGTAGGACGACCACTTGTCGTAAAGCCCCAGATAGTACCCGAGATTCTCGGTCAGAACAGGACCGTGCAAAGGGCAGATCGCACGGATGTCGAGCGTGGAAGCCTTCTTCAGAAGCGCCTGTACCTGCGCGCCGTACTTGCCAACAATGCCGATATAGTACCGCCGAGCCTCGTCCGCCCAGTCGGCAACCGTGTCACAAGAGCCGAACTTCCCGAACCCGTCCGCCGAAAACAAGACATGGTCATATTCGTCGTAGGTCACCATTACCTCCGGCCAGTGAACCATCGGCGCGGCGATAAAGCGCAGCGTGTGCCGCCCGAGCGGGAGTACGTCGCCCTCCTTGACCACCAAGCGGCGGTCGGCGTAGTCGACCCCGAAAAACTGCTTCATCATCGTAAACGCCTGCGCCGATGCAACCACCGTAGCGCGCGGGTAACGCGTGAGGAACGCCGCAATGTTCGCGGAATGGTCGGGCTCCATGTGCTGTACCACCAGATAATCCGGTTCGCGACCGTTCAGCGCGCGATCCAGATTCGCCTGCCATGCGTCGCCGACGTGCGCGTCCACCGTGTCCATCACGGCAATCCGCTCGTCCAGAATCAGATAGGAATTGTACGCCATGCCGCTAACGCGGTATTGTCCTTCAAACAGAGTCAGGTCGGGGTCGTAAACGCCGACCGAAAGAATGTCACGTGAGATAGTCATAGGAAACACTCCTTTATGTGTTTTATTTTGCGCAACGGTAGCAGACCTCGTTCGCGCCGGGTTTTCCCTCGGCAAAGTCGAGCAGATTCCGCACCGTCGTGTCGGCAATGTTTGCAAGCGCTTCCTCGGTCAGAAACGCCTGATGCGAGGTGACAATCACGTTCGGCATGGAGATCAGCCGCGCCAGTGTGTCGTCCTCGAGAATGTGCCCCGAGTTGTCCTCAAAGAAAATGTCGGATTCCTCTTCGTAAACGTCCAGGCAAGCCGCGCCCACCTTGCGGGACTTGATGCCCGCGAGCAGAGCCTCGGAATCAATCAGCGCGCCGCGCGAGGTGTTGATCAGCACCACGCCTTTTTTCATTGTCGCAAGACTCTCCGCGTTCACCACATGATGCGTCTCCGGCGTGAGCGGGCAGTGGAAGGAGATGATGTCGCTCTCGCGGAACAGCCTGTCAAGCGGCACATAGGAGAGCGAGGAATCGTCGGCAGGGAAGGGGTCGTAGCAGAGGACCTTCATCCCGAACCCGCGGCAGATGTTGATGAAGCAACGCCCGATTTTGCCTGTTCCCACCACGCCGACCGTCTTGCCGTGCAGATCGAAACCGACCATGTTGGTCAGACTGAAATTGAAGTCGCGCGTGCGGATATAGGCTTTGTGAATGCGGCGGATGGAGGTCAGAAGCAGCGCCATGGCGTGTTCCGCAATCGCATAGGGCGAGTAGGCGGGAACGCGCAGAACCGTCAGTTTCCCGCTTGCGTGCCGCAGATCCACATTGTTGAAGCCCGCGCAACGCAGGAGCAGAACGCGGATGCCCATGTCGCAGAGCAGGTCAATGACTGCCGCGTTTACGTTGTCGTTGACGAACACGCAGACCGCGTCGCACCCGCGCGCGAGCGGCGCGGTGTCCTCGGTCAGCTTGTCCTCGAAAAATTTGAAACGGATCTGATTCGCCTCGCCGAGCGGCTCAAACGATGCGCGGTCGTAGGGCTTGGTATCGTAAAATGCAACCTTCATGTGTGACCTCCGATCGTCCGAAGTTATTCTTATTATACTCCGGAATCCTGATTTTGTATGTTGGAATTACAACATATGAGATAGTTTTTCCCGCTAACGGTTCTTTTATTCTTGCTTTGATTTCGAATGTGCGCAAAATAAATCAAGAAAAATCAAGAAAAAGTATTGACAAATCAAGAAAAATGTGATAGAATAGAGACACAGGAGGGATGAAGATGGAATACGAACGGATTATTTTAGAGTTGATGGAACGGATCGGACAATTGGAGGATCGGGTTGAAAAATTGGAAAACCGCGCGGGAGAGCCGACTGCACAGGAGGAGGCGAATGCGTTGCAGTGCGGGAAAAAGTACCGCACTCTGAAATCCTATCTGGAGCAAAACGGCGGGCAAACGGTGGAGTTGTCATTCCGTGGGGTGGAGGAGATTCTGCGTTTCAAGTTGCCTGAATCCGCATTCCGGCATCGTGAGTTCTGGGCAAATACCACTTCGCATCCGATTGCGGTCAGTTGGTTGTCTGCGGGCTATGAGACGGTGCGGGTGGATATGGAAAAAGAACAGATTGTTTTGGAGAGAAAGCAATGAAAGAAGAAACAACAAGAAGAACGAAGTATACAAAGGAAGAAAAGAAGATGTACAAGGCGCGTATGCGCAGGTTCAAAAAAGAGAACAAGCCGCGGGGAAGCGGATTTATAAACTTTCTTGCCGCATTGACCGCGTGGGGGCTTGTGGACACCATGTTTAAGGCTGCAAAAAATATGGGAAAAGGAGATCAGAAGCATGGATTTTGAGGAAATTTGGAGTCGGTTGCGGGCACATCAGGGAGAGGCTTTTTTTACTGTAAAGAATTTTTGTTTCCGCTATCAGTTTGAGCCGCAAGGATTACGCCCGATTTGCCGGAGTCGAAAAGCGGGGGAACTGCATCCCACCAATCGGGTCATTCCGAAAAGCTATGTGCGGATTGTGTGGGAGATGGGTCCTCTGAATTGCCCGGCGGACATCTTGCGGCGTGACAGGCGTATCACGGGACACAATTATCTGTTTTCTCTTTTTCAGGATAAGCGAATCACGGAATAAAGCCGAAATTCACAAAAAACGCTTGCAATTTTTGCCGATTTGTGATACCATAGAGAAAACGGCAAAAAGCGAGGAAACGGCATGAAGATTCTGATAGCATATGCGGGCAAGACGGGGACGGCGGCGGAGTGCGCGGAGATTTTGCGCGGAGAGTTGCGCGGCGCGGAGGTGACCGTGGCGGATCTGACCGTAACGCACCCCGACCCCGACGGCTTCGATGTTGTCATCGTCGGCGGTTCGGTTCGTTACGGCAAGCTGCCAAAGCCGTTGCGCGCTTACCTTTCGGAGCGGCAGACCGAGCTGGAAGCCTCGGTGCACGGGTTGTTCCTCTGCTGCGGGAGCGGGCATGACTTCGAGGACTACCGCGACCGACTGTTCCCGCAGAGCATGACGGCGAGCGCGTTTGCGGTTCTGAATTTCGGCGGGCGGCTCAAGCTGAAGAATGCGGGGCTGTTCGAGCGGCTGTTCCTGCACGCGTGGCGGTCGCGGATCAGAGAAAACGAAATGGAAGCGGGGGAGTACACGCCCACCATGCCCGATATCCTACCCGAGAATATCGCGCGCATGGCTTCCGCCGCGCGTGAGGCTTACAGACAGACTAAAATATGAATAAAATAACCAATATACAAAACAATATTGCCTGTCCGTTTTGACAATCTGACGGAACAATAACTCTTGACAAATCGGGAAAATTGTGTTATAATATTTTGGTAGCCAAAAAGGTCGACCCATTAGCTCAGATGGCAGAGCACATGACTTTTAATCATGGTGTCCGGAGTTCGACTCTCCGATGGGTCACCAAAAAAGACAAATCCGAACTGTTTCGCAAACCGAAACCGGTTCGGATTTGTTTTTTGCTTTCAAAATAAAACGATATCCCCGCAGAAGCAACCGTCCGGTTGCTTCTGCGGGGATGTGTTGGTCGTTTATACGTTGAATCGGAACAGGACAATATCGCCGTCCTGCATGACGTATTCCTTGCCTTCGCTGCGAAGCACGCCTGCATCGCGGGCGGCGGACATAGAGCCGTATTTTTTCAGATCCTCAAATGCCAGCACCTCGGCGCGGATGAAACCGCGCTCGATATCCGAGTGAATCTTTCCCGCCGCCTTGGGCGCTTTTGTTCCCTTGCGGATCGTCCATGCGCGGCATTCGTCAGGACCTGCCGTCAGAAAGCTGATGAGTCCCAGAAGCGAGTAGCTTGCTTTAATCAGGCGATCCAGTCCGCTTTCCTCAATGCCGAGGTCAGAGAGAAACATCGCTTTCTCTTCTGCGCCCAACTCCGCGATTTCGGCTTCAATCTGGCAGCAGATCGGAATGACCTCCGAGTGCTCGCTTTCCGCATACGCTTTGAGAAGCCGGTAGGATTCCAGATCGTTCGGCTCGGTCGCGGCGTAGTCCTCGCTGACGTTCGCAACGTAAATCACGGGTTTCATGGTCAACAGGGGCGTGTCGGACAGACAAGCGCGCTCGTCTTCGGTCAGTTCCACCGTCCGCGCGCATTTGCCTTCTTCCAGCACGTGATAGATCTTTTCCAGAACTTCCAGTTCGGCGGCATACTTCTTGTCCGCGCGCATTGCCTTTTTCGTGCGATCCATGCGGCGCTCCAGAATCTCCATGTCCGAGAAGATCAGCTCGAGATTGATGGTTTCCAGATCGCGCATCGGGTCAATCTTTCCGTCCACGTGAATGATGTTGTCGTCCTCAAAGCAACGGACGACATGGAGAATCGCGTCCACCTCACGGATGTTTCCGAGAAACTGGTTTCCGAGTCCCTCGCCCTTGGAAGCGCCCTTGACCAGTCCCGCGATGTCAACGAATTCGATCACGGCGGGGGTCACCTTTGCGGGGTGGTGCATTTCCGCCAGATAGTCCAACCGTTTGTCCGGCACGGTTACCACGCCGACGTTCGGCTCAATGGTGCAGAAGGGGTAGTTCGCGGATTCAGCCCCCGCGTTGGTCAGTGCGTTGAAAAGCGTGCTTTTGCCCACATTGGGCAGTCCCACGATTCCGAGTTTCATAGTCCTGTATCCTTTCCGATTGCGGTATTCCCATATATTATAATACGAAAAAGCGATTTTGGCAAGGGGGCAACGAAAATCCGCGAAAAAAATTTCAAAAACATTTGCTTTTTAAGGGGAAATGTGCTATAATAGATAAGTGAATGTCGTGCCGGAGGCATTTTTGTCGGAAAAGAGACGGGGGAGAACAAAAAATTCATCTTTTCGTCACATAGTTACCCCATTGACGCTGTACAATGAAAAATGGAAAAGGAAAATTATGATTTCGGAGGTTCCGTAAAATGACAGATACAAAGATTCTGATCGTTGACGATGATCCCAATATCAGCGACCTGCTGAAAATGTATTTTGAAAACGAGGGATATGACGTCAAACTTGCCGCCGACGGTTCGGAGGGGCTGAATTACTTCAAGATGTATGAGCCGGATCTGGTTCTTCTTGACATTATGCTTCCCAAAAAGGACGGTTGGCAGGTCTGCCGCGAGATCCGCGAGATTTCCTCCAAGCCCGTGATTATGGTCACGGCAAAGGGCGAGGTCTTTGATAAGGTTCTGGGACTGGAGTTGGGCGCGGATGATTTCGTGACCAAGCCTTTTGATATGAAAGAACTTTCCGCGCGTGTCAAAGCGGTTCTCAGACGGTATCAGGCGCACTCCAGACAGAGCGACGACGAGGTGATCAAGTTTGAGAATATCGAAATCAGCCTGCAGAAGTATGAACTGAAACTCAAGGGCAAATCGGTGGACGTTCCGCCGAAGGAACTGGAACTGCTCTACTTCCTCGCTTCGAACTACAACCGCGTGTTCACCCGCGACCAGTTGCTCGATAAGGTCTGGGGCTTTGACTATCTCGGAGACTCCCGTACCGTTGACGTCCATGTCAAGCGCCTGCGGGAAAAACTGGAAGGCGTTTCGGACAAATGGGTTCTGAAAACGGTCTGGGGCGTCGGCTATAAATTCGAGTTGCTGAGCTGACACGTCCGACGGATTCTGACAGATGTTCAAAAGCGTTTTCGCAAAGTATGTCACCGCCGTTATGCTGATCTTCGTGATCGGCTTTGCGTTGCTTCTGTTCGTAATGACCTCCATTGTCAACAACGCGCTGTCCGAGAACCGTGCGGAAACGATGGAGACCGTTTCGGGGCAGTCCGCCGCTTATCTTCGTGGAAAACTCGGAGAATGTGCGGAGGCGGATCTCTCCGCCCGGCTGTCGGATGTCATGGAAGCCGATTCGGCGTTGCTTTCCGTGCTGACGGTGACCGAACCGGATCTGACCATTCTTGTGGCGGATCTTTCGGGAAACGTGCTGTATCGGATAACGGACGGCGCGGCGACTCCCGCAGAGGATTGTCTCCCGTCGGAAGTTCGTGACGCGGTTGTCAAAAAGAAAAGCTATCTCGGCGCGGTTGCCCCGGAAGAGGACACCGCACAGGTACTGATGCGGGCGGAACTCCTGTATGACGGGGGCGGTCGGGTCTGCGGAATGGTTGCCGTTGTTTCGGAAAATTTTGCAAGCGGCGCTGTGACCGAGGAACTGAGCCGCACGGTTGTTTCGGCGGCGCTGTTGGTTCTGCTTGCCATTCTGATCGCGGTCTACTTCATCAGCGACCGCGTGACAAGCCCCCTGCGGGGAATGTGCGCGGCAACCAGACAGTTTGCAAACGGAAGCTTTGACGTCCGTGTGCCTGTCCCCGCGCATGGGAAGGACGAGGTTGCGCAACTGGCTTCGGCGTTCAATCAGATGGCGGAATCGCTGGAGCATCTGGAAAATCTGCGCAATACCTTTATCGCAAATGTTTCGCATGATCTTCGCACCCCGATGACCACCATCATCGGTTTCATCGAGGAAATCCGGGACGGCGTGATTCCGCAGGAAGAGCAGGATCATTATCTGGAGATCATCTCCAACGAGGCGCGCAGGCTGTCCCGTCTGGTGTCGTCCCTGTTGGATATTTCCCGCATCGAGGCGGGGGATCGGAAGTTTACGCCGACCCCGTTCGATATCTGCGAAATGGGGCGGGTGATTCTGATCTCCTTTGAACAGCAGATCGACGGGAAACGTCTGGAAGTCGAATTTGAGTGCGATCGGGATCGGATGATGGTTTTTGCCGATCATGACGCGATCTATCAGATCTTTTATAACATCTGCCACAATGCGGTGAAATTTTCAAAAGAGGGCGGTATTCTGCGGATTCGCATCCGCGCCGACCGCGACCGCAAAGTGCTGGTTTCGGTTTATAACGAAGGGCAGGGAATTCCGAAGGCGGATCTGCCGTATGTGTTTGAACGGTTCTACAAAAGCGACAAGAGCCGCGGACTGGACAAAACGGGCGTTGGATTGGGGTTGTTTATCGCAAAAACCATCATCCGGGCGCACGGAGAGAAGATCTGGGTTGAGAGCGAGGAAGGGAAGAACTGCGAATTCTTCTTCACGCTTTCCGAAGCCGATCCGCAGTCAGGCGGATCATAACGGAAAAGGAGTTCCTTTTTCAGACCTGTGGATATGACCAATGCTTACGGACACTGTCAGATTGCGGTGTCCGTCTCCTTTTGAGGTATTAAAAAAGCATCACCGAGCAATTCCGACGGCGTGAATTGCTCGGTGATGCCTGAAAAGGAGTTGGTAGTATAATGAAATTCCGAGAGCGATTGTATCGCTTCTGGATGGGAAGAAACGGGAGCGATACCCTTTATCGCGTAACGGTGTGGGTGATTCTGATTCTTGCAGTGGCGAACCTCTTTTTGCGCAGTCCGATTCTGCTTGGAATTGAGGCGGCACTGCTGATCTGGTCGACCTTCCGTTGCTTTTCAAAAAATCTTCCCGCGCGACAGCGGGAAAACCGTGCGTTTTTGCGCTTTTTCGGCAGAATCCGCAACTGGTTCGTGTTACAGAAAAATCGGATACGGGATCGGAAAACCCACATTTACCGAAAATGTCCCGCCTGCCGTAAGATTCTGCGGCTTCCCAAGATCAAGGGGGAGCATACGGTCTGCTGCCCGTGTTGCGGCAAAAAATTCCAACTGAAAGTCTGAGGCGTTTTACCATGAAAAAAGAACTTTTGAGAAAGCAGATCCTTACCGCCATGTTTACCGCGCTGATCTGCGCGGCAACCCTTGTGATTCAGATTCCGACTCCCGTGACGAGCGGTTACGTCAATGTCGGCGACTGCTTCGTGCTGACGGCGGGATGGTTTCTCGGACCGTGGTACGGTCTGTTCGCGGGCGGCGTCGGCTCGGCTCTGGCGGATCTGATTTCGGCATATCCGCATTATATTCCGGGAACGTTCGTCATCAAAGGATTGATGGCGTTGGTCGCGGCGCTCCTGTCGCATAGACTGCGCGGCAAACAGCCGTCGAGAGTGGGTCGACTGATCAGCGCGCTGGCGGCGGAACTGATTATGGTGGGCGGCTACTTCCTTTACGCATGGGCAATTCTCGGAAAAGCCGTGACGGCGGCGGTGACGAGCGTCCCGTCGAACCTGTTGCAGGGCGCGGTCGGAATCGTGGGCGGAATGCTTCTGATCGAAGTGCTGGATCGCCTGCCGTTTGTAAACCGCAATCATCGCGCGGCATAAGAAAACCGAACAAAAAAGAACCGGCTTGTGGGAGTCGGTTCTTTTCTGTTCGGAACATCGGGACGTTGCGCACGGATGGTTAAAAGCTGAATGGTAAAAAAAGAAAAAGCAAAAAAACGAAAAAAGGCTTGACAAATCGTTTTTTTTATGTTATTATGTCTATAGCCAAGGTTGATGGTTGACGGGAAATCCGGTTGTGCGACTTTCCAATGGAGTCTTCTTTGATCTTGATATCTTTTCTCAGCCGAATATAACTAACCGGTTATATAAGTTAAGAAAACGACATCGGGAATCAAAAACCGGAGGCAGGGGAAGCGATGCCGGTCGCAGACTCCTGAAATCCCGCAATTCAATCAGGTAAAAAATAGGAGGATTTCGTTATGAAAAAGATTCTCAGCATGATCCTTGTTTTTGCAATGCTTCTGTCCCTCCCGATTACCGTATTCGCGGCGGACGGCGGCGCATTGCCTGCCGCTACGGAGATTCCGCTGAAAAACGGCGCAATCAACAACGGCAACAATTTCCTGCAGTATGACCCGTCCGGCGCGGACACCGACGGAAATACGTTGTTTACCTGTGACGGCACCTACCTGACGCCGCGTGCAGGTCTGGTCAGCCCGTACTCCGGAGCGGCGCCCACATACGCAATGCTCCAGTACCGCCACGCCATGGCGGGGGACTATGCGCTGTCCTATCAGGTGAAGCTGAACCAAACCAACGCCGATACAATCAACAATTATTTTTACTGGCAGGATTTCCAGGATGCCGGCAGAAGCTATCTGACCTCGATCAGAGGCGTTGCGCTGGCACTCAAGCTTACGGTGGCTGACGGGAACGTGACGGTGGATGTGATCCGTTACACGCCCAAGGTGCTCGGAAAAACGGTTACGGATGCCGTAGTTACCGGAGAGAAAACCGCTCTGCTTCTGGAAAACGCGGAAGCCAACGCTCTGTTGGACGTCTCCCTGAAGTGGCAGGATCGGAAGCTGACGGTGGTGGTATCCAACGCGGCGGATTCCGCAAAGAAAAACGAAGTGACGTTTGATTTGTCCGCAAGTCAGGAAGCGGCGGAAGTGATGAATCTGGTGAAGACCCGCGCCGGATTTGCATATCTGATGAATGTCGGTGCAACTGCCGAAGCCTGCACCGGTCTCGGAAAATTCACCGTTACCGACCTGACTCAGGAAGAAGCTGCGCCGGTTGCGCTGACGCTCAATGCAACCGCACGCGATAATGGTCATCTGTTCCTCCAGTACGATCCGATGTCGTTCAGCGGCGGGGACACGGTCGTGTCCTGCGATGGGGAATGGTTTACCGCAAAGCCCACCATGGTCAATGCGGCTACCGGCAAGAATTCCTCGGCGGCGTTCCTGCAGTACCGCTATGCAATGAAGGGCGACTATGCGCTTTCCTATCAGCTGAAGCTGAATGAGAGCAATGTCGACGATGTTACGACCTACTTCTACTGGCAGGATTATGTGGAAAGCGGCAGATCCTATCAGACTTCCCAGCGCGGAACCGGGTTGGCAGTGCAGCTGAAGGCGCAGGCAGGCGGCAAGGTTGCCGTGAAACTGCTCCGCTACAATGCCGCCGGCGGTTACGGGTTGGTGAGCGGACTGGGTGAATTCCCGATTCTGGAAGGTGCTGCTGCCAATGCGATTCTGAACGTGAAGCTGGAATGGCTGAATCCCGTGGTAAAGGTTACCGTAACGAATGCGGCTGATCCCGCCAAGACCTCCGGAGAGCTTTCGTTTGATACGTCAACGCACAACGATGCGAAGGCGGCGATGAACGCCGTGAAAAATCCTGCCGGTTTCGGCATTCTGATGACTGCCGGAGCGGATGCAACCAAGTGTGTATCGGTCGGTCACTTCTCCTACATCGACTACGAGTCCGATGCGCCGGTTGTTGACCCGGATTACAACTACCCGGCTCTGAATCCTTCCGACTATTCGCTTCTGACGAGCGGAAATTCGTTCGTGCGCGGCGAGGACGGCTGGTTCACCCGCAACACGGATGCCGTGGCGACCGATAACGCGGCTATCGAATCCAAGCATGAGACCTCATATAACTATAAGCTTTCCTTCAAAATGAAGCTGAACGCACAGAATACCGGACGTGTCGGTCTTTGGAACGTCTGGGACGGCAAGTATTCCGGCTCGCACTACGGATATATGTTCAATCTGACGGCGACGGCGGAGGGGCAGCTGTCCTACCGTTTTGCACGCTTTGAGGGCAACTGGTCCGACGGCAGCAACCTTGTGACCCCCGCGACCCAGCCGAACACGCAGGACGTGAAGATTCTGGAGGGGCAGGATCCCGGCGCAGAGCTGCTGATTACGGTTACCGTGCAGGACAGAACGCTTTCCGTAGACGTATGCCTTGCGAATGACCCGACGAAAAAAGCGGGAACCGTTATCTATGATTTCTCCGCAGGCAGCGAGCGCACCGTAAACCGCATTGTCAACCGCAAGCAGGGCTTTGCGATCATGGATATGGCGGGACAGGAAGGGCTGGTTTCCGCGTCCTACGGCGCAATTACCTACACCGCGCTTCCCGGTGAAGCACCGAGCGAAGGCGAGGATACGACCGACTACGATCGGATTCTTACGGACACCCAATTCAACTGGAACGGCGCAGTGGATGTGACGGCGGATAATTTCCTCCTTTACACCATGGACGGACTTCCCCAGTATGAGCTGTTTTCGATGGAGAACGGCTGGCTGACCCGTAAGAACGAGAGCAATCAGACGCAGACCGACGGCAATTCGTACGCAATGGCACAGTACAAAGGCGTGATGGATCCCTCCGACTACAAGCTGACCTTCCGGGTCAAAGCGGATGCGAACAATCAGTTCCGGTTCAGCGTTCTCACCCGTTGGGAGGATAAGGACGATACGTCCATGCTCAAATTCAAGAGCCAGCAGGGATACCGGATCTATTTCGAGTCCTCTGCCGACGGAATGCTTGAAATTTTCTGTTACCGTACCGGCGGTGCCGGACGGATGGCACCTCTGCCCGCAACGGCGGGCAATGCAAAGTTCCTGAATCTGGCAGGCGTGGAAGCCGGAAAGCTGGAATTGGAAGTGACGTTGGTCATGAAGGACTCGCTGATCGTTACCGAGGTACACCTTGCCGGCGACGCGGCAAAATCGAGCGGCCCCGTTGCTTATGACACCTGCGACGACCTCAATCTGTTCGGCATGATCGACCGCACGCAGGGCTTCTGCCTGGTGGACTCCGCTTGCGAGAAAAAGTGCGCTCCGGCATCCTTCGGCGATTTCAGAATTTATGCTGCAAGCGCTCCGAAGATCGGAGACGACAATCAGAAGGACGACGATCCGGATGACGACATCACCACCACGGCCCGTCCGGATCCGGACAAAAAGCCCCAGCCCGATGCTACGGGCGAAGACAAACCCGAAACGCAGGAAAGCAAGCCTGCAGAAGAGAAGGGCTGCAAATCCGGAATCTCCGTGATGCCGCTGTTCTCTGTTCTGATGCTGTCCGCAGTCGCAGTGACGGTTATCAGAAAGAAAAAAGAAGACTGACCGAAACCAAGAACTGCCCCGTGACCGTTTGGCTGCGGGGCAGTCATCTCTTCTGAAAGGAAAAACTATGAGATCTGTTCGTTGTACCGCCCCGCGGCTGTTGCGCTTCACCGCCGCGGTGCTCCTGCTTGCGCTCGGCCTCGGCGTATTTTCCGCCGTTGCCGTCTCCGATACGCTCTTTTCGGAGGATTTTGAAGGAAGTTTTTCGGTTTGCCCGTCCGGCTGGCAGGTGCTTGCCGGGGAGGTCAGCCGCACGACCGATCATGCCGCAGGCGGTTCTGCCTCGGTGATGATCCGCGATGCTTCCGCCAAATCCAGCGCAAGTCTCATCAGCCCGAGCGTTCGGCTGACTGCCGGCGTGTATTATCGGATTACCGTGGACGTGATGAATCTTTCCGGAAACGGTAGCGTATTCGTGTACATCTACGGGAAGAACGGACAGCAGACCGACAGCGTCAGCACCACGGTCACCGAAACCGGGAAATGGACGACTGCGGAACTGACGGTCTGCCTGCCGGACACCGCAGACAGCATCCGGATTCTGCTTTACAGCGGAATGGCGAACAAAGGAGAAACCTGCTACGACAATGTTTCCGTGACCCGGAGCGACGGAGACAGCGAACAACAGATTCATCCGTTTGAGCAGTTGGTGACCGATCATCCCCGGCTCTTCTTTACCGCAGAAGAGGCGGAAAACCTGAAAACGGTTGCCGGCAGCACGGAACAGGGGCTTGCAGGCTACAGCGGGAAAGAAACGGCTGACGCGCTCCTTGCGGACGCCGCCGCGCTGCTGAGTCAGTCCTCGTTCTCGGTAACATATTACGGAAACACCACCGTGAACTTTGCCATTCCTTTTGCCGAACGGCATTTTTCCGCCGCTCCTGCGGGCTTCGGCAGCGGAAATTACCCCTACTGGCAGGAAATGGGCAACAAAATGAAGGATATGATGCAAACGCTTGCGTTGGCGTATACGCTGACCGGGGACGCGCGCTACGGCGACCGTGCGGTGAAACTTGCACTCTCTTTGGCGGAATGGTCGACCTGGACGGAATATCCGACCGTCAACCGCACCTCTCTGGAAACTGGCTATTTCGTCACCGGAACGGCAACGGTGTTGGATCTCTGCCATGACCGTCTTACCGATGCGCAGAGAGGGCAACTTGCGGCGGCATTGGAAACAAAGGGACTGAAACCGCTGTTCAACGATCTTTCCGCTTTTACCGATCACAACTATTACGTCAACAAAGCAGCCGCGCTGATGACCGGAAGCCTGGTGCTGCTCGGAGACAATCCGAACGCACCGAAGTACCTGTCCCGCGCCTACGACTTTGCATCGTGGTATCTCGACCGCCGCGCCGAATCGGAGGGGCAGGAGGGGCTGAGTTACACCTCCTATGCCATGGATCTGCTGTTCGGTGCACTCGATCAGTTGGCGCGCGTGACCGGAAACGACACGCTGATGGGGCACGGCTATCCGGAATCGCTGATCCGCTGGGTCGTAGCGGTCAGCGAAAGCAAAAACGGATATGCGCCGCCGATCTCGGATTCCTATCTGAACACCTGCTTCTTTGTCACCGCATCGGTGATGCGGAAAAACGATGTTTCCGCACTGGCGGGGTGGTATCTGTCAAGCCGCTCGCAGGAGAGCGTTCCGAACTTTACCAAGTTGGTCTGCTTCCGCCCTGCAGGGGAGACCGAGACGCCGGACGCCTATTCCGCCCGAACCGGGATCGACCTGCGTGCGGGCGTTGCGGAAGCCGCCGGGTGGGGATATCTCCGCACCGGTTGGGGGCAGGACGGAATGCTGCTTGTGGCGGTCGGTAACAACTCTCAACAGGGACACAGCCACTACGACCAGAACAGTTTTGTGCTGTCTCTTGACGGGGAGTGGATTCTCTCCGATCCGGGCTATCAGGACTACGGAGCAGGTGCACGCCGGGATTACACGCTGGCATGGGGACACAGCACCGTGACGGTTGACGGCAGTACACAGAGCGTCAAGGGAGGCGGGGAAATGCGCGCCGTTCTGAACGGAACGGATTACGCGGTTCTCGTCTCGGATGCCGCAGGCGCGTATACGGATCCTGCACTGACCCGTGCCTGCAGAACCTACCTGATGATCCGTTCCGGAGACCGCGCGTATTTTGTACTGGCGGACGATCTGGCGTCGGACGGGGAGCACAGCTATGCGTGGAATCTGAACGCGGGCGGCATGACCGGTGCAAAATGCTACAACGACGGTGGGTTTGATTCCCTGAAGGGGAACGGAACGCGCCTGAGCGGAAGCGAATTTTTTGCAATCGGCTCTAAGCACGCGCTGCGGATCGCATTTGACCGGGAGCTGAAATTTTCCTATACCTCCTGCGGAACAGGCGGTGTGATCAGCGCTTCGGACGGGACGGACGCGAAAACCGGCAGCTTCTGCGCGGTGATCTCGGCAATGGACGGGAAAAGCGTCAGCTCGGCAACACTGGAGCAGGGCGTGCGAGTGGCGGAATCTTTCGGCGGGGACGGGCAGACCGGTATTCGGACCGCACACGGGGAACTGTCGGATCTGATTCTGATCTCCCGCGGCGGAAAGACGCTGTCGGGCGGCGGACTGTGCGCGGTCGGCGGAACGGCATCCCTGCTCGGACTGCGGAGCAACGGTACATGGAGCGGTTACGCGGCAACCGATGCCACCGAGCTGTCCTATCAGGGGAGAATGCTGATGCAGGCTGACCGGGCTGTTTCCCTGAGTGTGAATTTCGACGGGAAAGGCGGTGTGCTGACAGGTGACGCGGGGACGGTTGTGCGCCTGTACGCTCCGGGCGGCGTAAACGGGATAGAGCCGGATGCAGACGGATACTGCACCGTAACGCTGACATCCGGGAAAACCGCACTGTCAACGGGAGCTGTTCCGTCGGATACCGAAACGGATGCCGAAACGGCTGCCGATCCGGCACGGAAGCCGGAAAAAGGATGCAGAAGCGCGGTTGGTTTCTCCCTGCTTCTCCCGGCTGTTCTGCTTGCGGCAATCCCGTTCGTGCGGCGCAGAAAAGAAAACTGAGAAGCTCCGGGAGTCTTCCGGAAGAGAAAAAAGCCGCCCGGCACGTTTTCCGTGCCGGGCGGCTGAGACTGTAGACAAAGCAGGGAAAGTTTTCGCCCGCCTTTTTCAAAAGGCGGCGCAGTCGAGGGCGCGGAGCCCTCGTCGCCGTCCGCAGACGGCGAAACCCTCTTATCGGCG
>URHR01000037.1 GCA_900547725.1 uncultured Eubacteriales bacterium | reverse complement strand
GAGGGACGCCTCTTGAAAGAGGCGTCCCTCCCCCTCCAAGGTCTTCCTTCCTTCCCACAACCTACTCCAAATGTAACGAGTCTGCCGTCAGGAAAGCGTGCGCGCCGAGACGGGAGTCGGTCGGAATCAGTCGCTTCGCACCGCAGCCCCGACAGGTTACCAGAATTCCGTCCGGCGTGATCTCCGCGTCATAGTGACGGTCCGCGGAATCGCGCGGACAGCGACAGTAAATCTTTCCCTCCGCGTCCATGTCGTTGATAACAAACATTACAATGTCCTGTATCTGCGGGTCGGAGAGCGCCTCTTCGTCATCGTGAAAGCGGTCGAAATTCTCCATCCCGCTCTTTTCCATCAGATCCATCAGTTCCAACTCGGTTCGCGCCAACTCTGCTTTGACGTGGTTCACTTCTCCCGTCAGCGCAATGTTGAATCCCGTGTAAGGGCAGGGGAGACAGAATAAATCCTTGTCGAAAAAGAGCGTGGGCGTGACCGTGAAACGATGGGGCGTAGGGCAAAACATACAGGGAACAGTCAGATCGAATTTCCCGTCGTGACGGCTTGTAACCGTCATTTCACTCTTGCCGCAATCGCACTTGAGTTTAATCATGTCGGCGTTCAGCGAGAATAGCCCGACGGCGGAAAGAACCCCCGCGCCGCAATGCGGGCAACGGTAGGCAACGGTTGTTTGCTTGGCATTCAGTATCATGTCATCCCGTGCTCCTGTCTGAGTATTCATTTTCAGTATATTCCCACTCTCACAAAATGGCACGGAACAACTCCGTGCCATCCTGTGTTGTGTCACAGCAATCAGCCTGCCTGCGAATCGGCTAATCAGCTTTTTGCGTCGGTCTCGGTGATCTTCTCGATCAGATCGTAGTTCAGATCGTAGCCCTTTCTGCACGCTTCCAACCAGTCGTTGCGCTGCTCGGTAATGCATCCGGAGAACGCCGTTGCCTTCCAACATTCGGTCTGCTCAATCAGAACCGCGAGGTAGGTCACGTCGATTTCGGTTGTCGTAGAGGAAGCGGAAGAGGAAGAACTTTTCTGCTTTTCCTTGCCCGAAACAATTGCCATCGTGCTGTTCGAGCGACCGTCGGCAAACAGCCAGTCCGAAAGTGCAGGCATAGAGGTGAGGTCGGAGGACTTAAACCCGTAATTTACGGTTGCGCCCAGCTCCTGCAACGCGCGCCATAACTCAACGCCCGTCAGTTGTACCCCGTCTTTGTAAAGCTTCTGCATCGCTTCTTCAGCCGACTTCTTGCGGGCCTCTTCGTCGCCCTTGAACTTCAGGTAACCGCCCCAGATTGCCGTGTCGTCGTCCAGCTTCATCGCGTCCACCAGAACATAGAAGGTGTAGGTCGTCTTTTTATCGTCGTCCGAGCCTTCGGTCTTTTCGATGACCTTCGTGTCACCGGTTGCCGCAGGATTTGCCTTGTTGTCGCCTTCCACCGTGCCGAACATCCATTGCAGGTAGTCGTCACGCTCGTCCTTGCCGTCCTTGAGGCTCTCTGCCTTGTACTTGTCGTTCTTTACAGACAGCGCGGTGCTGACCTCGGCGTTCATGTCACCGACAATTGCGGCACCTGCCGTAATCAGCTCCTTCTTGTCCTCGCTCTCCTCGTTATCGGCGGGCTTGTCTCCGGACTTATAGATTTCCTCGCCTTCCGCAAGCTCCAGTTTCACCAGAACCGACTGAATCAGATCCTTCTTGAATTCCGTTTCGCGATAGATATCGGGCGCTTCGGTCAAATCGCACTTCTTGAGCGCGTAGGTGTAGTAATCTTTGCTGTCCTTTGTTTCCTTGGAGAGGAATACCACCACGTAAATGCCGTCCTCTGCAACCGCGACGGTATCATAGTTGTTCGCCTTTCTGGAGGAATCGGTCAGCCACGACTTCACCTTTTCCACGCTGATGTCATCGGCAAGCGTATCCTTGCAGTAGGTCAGACCGTAGCCGGTGAGTGCCTCTTCGGTGAACAAGCCGCCGTCCCGGATTTTGTTGTAAAGCTCGGTCGCTTCCGCATTCGCACCCGTTGCATACTTGTTGAAGAGGGCAGGGTAAACCTTTTCCGCAACCGCAGTCGCGATTGTTTTCTTGATTTCCTTGATCTTCCCGTCCTCGGTATCTGCCGTGATGTTCTTCAGCGCCTCGATCAGCGCGGCGTCCTTGGTCACATACTGCAGGTAATCGGTGGAGAAGAAGTCCGCCTTGTTGTTATCGCGGTATTTTTCCAGCGCCTCGACGGTCATCACACCGTTCTCAATGAGGGAGGCTTCGATCCGCTCGTTCTTTTCGGCCAGCGCCTTGTTGTAAAGCGCGGCAATCACAGCAGCGTCCATAACGTCCTGCTTCGTGATCCCGGGGCTGACGTACTTCTTCAGAAATTCGTTAACGGAAGAGCAGGAATCCTTGCGGTAGTCCTTCTGGGTGTAGGCAACCTTTTTGTCGCCGCTGCCCTTGCTGCCGGACTGCAGGTTCGCCAGAGCCGTCTGCTCCGCGATGCTCACCCATGTGTTGAGGGCAGTGATCGCGTTGTCTTTGGCTTTCTTGATCTCTTCGCGGGTCAGCGAGACGTCCAGCGTGTCCGCAATGTCGCAGACCGCCACATAACCGGTCAGCGAATTCTTGCTCTGATTCAGCGCCTTGACAACCGCGTCTTCGGTTGCAAAGGAATTGCGGTAGTTGGAAAGGATGTTTCCGTAGTAGCTTGACGCATTGGAGGAATTGATGATGCCCCACTGCGTGTAAAGGCTGATCATATAGTTGATCTGCGATTCCCAAAGCAGATAAGTTGCGCTTGCTTTGGTCAGGTTGTAGTCGCCCGTGGTGCTCTTGACAAGCGGCGTCCGCGAACGGAACACGCCGTTGCTCCAAAGCGCACTTACCACAACGCCGCAAACGATCAGAACCGCCAACGCACACGCGATGGTGACCTTGAGCGTCTTGCTCATCGGCTTGCGCGCTTTTTTGACCTTGGCGGACGCCTTTTTCGGTTCGGTTGCCGCTTCGGCGCGGTCAAGTCTGTTTCTGTTTCCTTTTCCCATGATGGATTCTCCTTTTTAAGAGTTTATATTACCGCTATTATACCTTCACCGTGTGAAGAAAGCGTGTAAATCATATGAAAATGGGTCAAACATTCATGATAACCGGCAAAATCATCGGTTTTCTCTTGGTCTTATTATAGAGGAAGCGGGTCAGATCGTCCTTGACGCGCTTTTTCAGCAGCATCCGGTCGGAATTTTCCCAATCGTCCAGAGCGTCGGTGACCGCCTCCAGAGCAATCTGCTTGGCTTCTTCCATCAGCTCTTCGGATTCCCGTACATACACGAATCCGCGCGATACAATGTCGGGGCCCGAGATCAGCTGACGGTTGTAGAAGTCGACGGTTGCAACGACGACGATCAGACCGTCCTGTGCCAGATGTCTGCGGTCGCGGAGCACGATGTTTCCGACATCGCCCACGCCGTAGCCGTCAACCAATACCCGCCCTGAGGGAACTGTTCCCGCCCAGTGCGGACCGTTTGCGTCAATCTCCAATACCTTGCCGATTTCCGAGAGGAAAATGTTGCGGTCGCTCATGCCCATATAGCGCGCCAGATCGCGGTTTGCCACCAGATGCCGTGCCTCGCCGTGAATCGGCATGAAATACTTCGGCTTGGTCAGCGCCTGCATCAGCTTCAGTTCCTCCTGGCAGGCATGTCCCGAAACGTGGACTTCCACCACCGCGTCGTGCAGAACCTCCACTTCCTTGGCGGACAGCTCGTTGATGATGCGCCCCACGTCCTTCTCGTTTCCCGGAATCGCGCTGGCGGAGAGAACCACCAGATCGTTGGAGTCGAGTGAGACCTGCGCATGGTCGGAGAACGCCATGCGGTAGAGCGCCGACATGGATTCGCCCTGACTGCCCGTTGTGATGAGGGTCAGTTCGCTCGGCTTGTACCGCTTGATTTCGTTGATATCGACCAATACGCCTGCGGGCACTTTCATGTACCCCAGTTCGATGGCGGCGCTGACGATGTTCAGCATACTGCGCCCCGTAATCGCAACTTTGCGCTTATGCCGCGCACTGGTATCGATGATCTGCTGAACGCGATGCACGTTGGACGAGAACGTGGCAATAATGATGCGTTTCTTTTCGTGCGTTGAGAAAATATATTCGAGCGACGCGCCGACTTTCTTTTCCGACGGCGTGTGTCCGGGACGTTCCGCGTTGGTGGATTCGCACATCAGCATCAGCACGCCCTCGCGCCCCAGTTCGCCGAGGCGGACGATGTCCATCATATCGCCGTCGATCGGGGTGGTGTCGAGCTTGAAGTCGCCCGTATGAATCAGCGTTCCGAGCGGCGTGTGCAACGCAATCGCGCAGGCGTCGGCAATGGAGTGGTTCACATGAATGAACTCCGCCTCAATTGCGCCGAGTTTGACGCGTGAGCCTGCTTTGACCGTCCGCAGATCGGGTTTCCACGGCAGCGAGTGCTCCTCCAGTTTGTTTTTGATGATCCCGAGCGTCAGAGGCGTTCCGTAAATGGGCGGGTTGATCGTTCGCAGAACATACGGAACTGCGCCGATGTGATCCTCGTGTCCGTGCGTCAGCAGGATTCCGCGGATGCGGTCTTTGTTCGCTTCGAGATAGGTGATGTCGGGGATGACCAGATCGATGCCCGGCATATCGTCATCGGGAAAGCCGAGTCCGCAATCGATGACTACCATGTCGTTGTCGTATTCCACAACCGTCATGTTCTTGCCGATTTCCCCGAGTCCGCCGAGCGGAATGATCCGAATCTTTCCCGACGGCTTTTCTTTCTCCTTTTTGGGTCTTCTTGCCATTCTGTTTCCTTTCTTTCTGTACTTGTCTTTGTTTTGGATTGGCATAGGGAAACACCGCACGATCCGCAGCGGCGCGCCGGCGCCGTTCGGACAGCACGGTATTTCCCGGGTCAGTTTTTCGCCTGCGGCTGACCACGCACATCGCCGCAGGGTCGTACTCTATGAGGTTCGCAAAACAGGAAAACCGCGCGCTCGTCCCGCGCGTTCCCGGTAAACGGTCACATATCGTCTCTTTATTATACTCCGTTTTCGGGAAAAAGTCAAGGGGTTTTCCGATTTTCTCCCCCCGTGCGGGATTTTCGCGGGATTTTACAGCAGAACGTGCACCGCGATTCCGACCGCGACCCCGACCAGAAAGGCAAAAAGCGCCCAAAGAACATCCCGCTTCCTCCGCGCGGAGCGCCGTCCGTTTCCGCCGCCGCTCTCATGGAGAATGCGATTTGCCTCCGAAAGAATATCGGGGCGTTCCTGCTTCTCCGGGCGGATGTCCCTGCGCAGGACGAAATATGCCTCGTCGAAATACGGACTGTTTCCCGTTCGCACCACAATCATCTGTTTCTGTGCACCCTTTATCATGTTACATCCCTCGCTTTCGGGGGAGTGTTTGCCAAGGTTCGTTCATTTCAGACAGTCCGAATGTTTTTCATCTGTGAACAAAAATCCGCAAATAAGAAAAACTTATATATTTTTTGCAAATATTCCAGAATTCGCCAAAATTGTGCTTGACAAACAGGAAAATAAAGGGTATAATGGAGGCGTCGGCGGAACTCCTGCCGAATAACAGAATTCTTAAGGATCTTAAGGAGAGGAATGCTATGAAATCAACAGGAATGGTGAGAAAGGTTGACGAATTGGGAAGAATCGTGCTTC
Organism: uncultured Eubacteriales bacterium; assembly: GCA_900547725.1. Taxonomy (GTDB): domain Bacteria; phylum Bacillota; class Clostridia; order Oscillospirales; family CAG-272; genus UMGS1865. Next base: position 13,161 of record URHR01000037.1, on the reverse strand, counting down.
CCGCAGAGATCAGACAGAACATGGACATCGAGACCCGTGACTCGCTGGAAATCTATACCGATGGAGACCGCATCATTCTGCAAAAATACCATCCCGCGTGCATTTTCTGCACCAATGCGGACAATCTGGTCTACTTCAACCAGAAGCGCATCTGCCCCGAGTGCCTTGCGAAAATCAAAGCGCTTGACTGACAGCTTGTTTTTCTTCCGACTCTATTGTTAATAATTTATCAATAGTTTGCAACCTGACCGTACAGAAAAAAGAACCGCGGAGGCAGAGGGGAAACCCCGCAACCTCCGCGGCTTTGTTATCGGACCGAGACCTCGCCCGAGGTGACCGGCAACAGCCCGCCGTCTGCCGTGCGCAGGAGAAGCGCGCCGTCCGCACGGATATCTTCCGCAACGCCCCGCGCGAATTCTTCTCCGTTCCGCAACAGGCGCACCGATTGCCCGAGCGTGCAGCAGTTGGCGCGGTATTCTTCCAACCACGCGTCGGCAGGGGCGGAGAGAATCTCCGAAAGCTCCCGCACGCAGGCGGCAATCAGCGAGGCGCGCGGGCAGTTGGTGTTCTCAAGACTTCCCGCGACTTCGGCGAGTTCGGGCGGAAAGGCGATGGGGCGCAGATTGATGCCAACGCCGATGATCAGCCCGTAGCGGTCGCCCATGACAGGGGCTTCGGCAAGAATGCCGCAGACCTTGCGGTCACGGAAGCGCAGGTCGTTGACCCATTTGATGCGCGTATCGCAACCTGTGGCGGCAAGAATCCCGCGCCGCACCGCAACGCCCGCGGCGCAGGTGGCGTAAAGCACCGAACGCGGCGGCTCGGTCAGCGGAACAAAGAGGGAGAAATAGACTCCCGAACCGGCAGGGGAGAGAAAGCGCCGCCCCATGCGCCCCCTGCCCGCAGTCTGCTCGGCGGCGGCAAACAGGGCGGGCGTGTTCAGCCCGTCGGCAAAGGCGTGTTTGGCTTCGTCGTTGGTGGAGGGCGTGACCTCACTGAAAATGACCGATTGCGGCACGGATTTCCCGAGCGCGGCGCAAAGCAGTTCCCGCGTGAGCGGATCGTTTGGTAACATATCAAGATACCTTATACCTTTCAGAAGGAGACGGAATGACGGAATATCTGATTCGGAACGCGGATTACATTGCCGCAGTCAAGCCGCCCGCGCTGTGCAGCGAGGAAACGGCGGACGGGAGCGGCTTCTGCAATCTGCTGAAAGCGGAAAACGAGGGGTTTCTCGCGCCCGTGTACCGTTTGGATCGCGGCGTGGGCGGCGTAATGCTCTATGCGCGCACAACCGAAGCGGCGGCGTTCTTTTCGGCGCTTGTGCGGGAGCACGCACTGGAAAAGGAATATGTGGCGATCCTGTGCGGCAAGCCTGCGAATGACGCGGGAGAATTGCGCGACCTTTTGTATTATGACCGCGCAAAAAACAAATCCTATGTGGTAAAGAAGGCGCGCGGCGGCGTGAAGGAGGCAATTCTGACCTACCGCACGCTCGGAACATGGATCGACGCGGAGAACGGTCGCCCGCGCACGATGATTGCGGTCCGCCTGCAAACCGGCAGAACGCACCAGATCCGCGTACAGTTTGCCTCGCGCGGTCTGCCTCTCTTCGGCGACCGCCGCTATGGAGGCGAGGCGAACCCGGCAGGACGGGATCTCTCGCTCTGGTGTCGCTCGGTTACATTGCCCGCCTATCGGGAGCATCCGCCCGTTCAACTTACGTCGGAAGCTCCGTTCGGAAAGGAGATTACAGATGATGTGGATTGACGAAGCGGTTCTGTACCAGATTTATCCGCTCGGATTTTGCGGCGCGCCCTGGGAGAACGACGGAATTCCCGCGCACCGGCTGGACAAAGTGCGGGACTGGATTCCGCATCTGAAGCGGCTCGGGGTGGATGGCGTGTATTTTTCGCCGCTCTTTGAATCCGACCGTCACGGCTACGACACACGCGACTTTTTCCGCGTGGATACGCGACTCGGGAATAACGGCGATCTGAAATCCCTCTGCCGCGATCTGCATGAAAACGGCATCCGCGTGATCTTTGACGGCGTGTTCAACCACGTCGGGCGCGGATTCCCGCAGTTCCGGGATGTTCTTGAAAAGCGGGAGATGTCGCCCTACCGCGATTGGTTTTTCGTCAATTTCGGCGGTAACAATGCCTATGGAGACGGGCTGTGGTATGAGGGGTGGGAAGGACACTTCGAACTGGTCAAGCTCAACCTGCGCAACCCCGCAGTGCGCGACTATCTGTTCGGCGCGGTGCGGTTCTGGGTGGAGGAATTCGGAATCGACGGTCTGCGACTTGACGTGGCGTACTCACTCGACCGCGATTTTCTTGCCGCCCTGCGCGTGTTCTGCGACGGTCTGAAGCCTGATTTTCCGCTCATCGGAGAGGTGCTGTTCGGGGATTATAATCTGTTGGTCAACGATCGGATGCTCCACAGCTGCACTAACTATGAAAACTACAAAAGCCTGTATTCGGCAATCAATTCGGAGAACCTCTGGGAGCTTTCCTATTCGCTCAACCGCCAGTTCGGACCTGAGCAGTGGTGCATCTATCGCGGCAAGCATCTGCTGACGTTTCTCGACAACCATGACGTAACGCGGATTGCAAGCATTCTGAAGGACGCCGACTGCCTGCCGCTTGCGTGGGTTCTGCTCCTGACCGAACCGGGCGTTCCCACAATCTATTACGGGAGCGAATGGGGGATGACGGGGCGAAAAGAGGACGGAGATTCCGCCCTGCGCCCCTGTCCCGAAGCGCCCGAATGGAACGCGCTGACCGAGCAGATTGCATCGCTGATCCGGATGCGGAAATCGGATCGCATCTGGAGTCACGGCGGCTACCGCAACCTTGCGCAGGGAAACCGCGCGCTGACTTTTGCCCGCGAACTGGATGGCAGACAGGCGCGCGTGACCGTCGATCTGGAAACCCATGCGTGGAAGATCGAGGGGTGACAAGTTCCATCAATACTGACTTTAGAGCGTTAGCGTTAAAAGATACCTTACACGAGTGCCGAGATTCCGCCTGCCGACGGAATCTCGGCACACGTTCAAGGTTTTCTCTTATTTCGCCGCTTTTTTGCGGTCAACCTCGTTTGCGAGGTAGCGCGCGACCTCTGCCATGTAGCGGAGCGTTGCGGGGAGCAACTCGCGCGGAATGTTCGTGTGGAAGTAGTCGGCTTCCAACGTCAGCTCGCCGTCGTAGTCAATTTCCGCCAACGCGTCGGTCACGCCGACCCAATCCACTTTCGCGTGCTTGGGTTGGAACGGCAGGGTATGCAGGTCTCCGACGCCGTCGTTGTCATGCACGTGGAGCGCGTGCAGATGCTTGTGCCCCAATGCGCGGATCATGTCGGTGGGCGCATGGTCGGTCAGCGTGCAGTGACCGATGTCAAGGCAGGCGACAAACCACTCGGGATCGAGCATTTCCATGTAGGCGGCGAACTCGTCGGGGCGGGAGCATGCCGAATCGATAATGCCTTTGCCGTAGCGGTTCTGCTGCCACATATTCTCCACCGCCACGCGAATGCCGTACTCGCGGCAGGAGGGGAGAAGCGAGGTGTAAAACGCGCGGTTCAGCTCCTTCAGTTCCTCGCTGTGCGTCGTCCAGTGCAGGTGATGCTTCGGATGTACCACAATCGTTTTTGCACCCACAATCGCCGCAACTTCCAACGAGCGGCGGAGCTTGTCGGGCAGCTTTCCGTTGGCTTCGATGTGCTCGGGTGTGTCGTCATTGTAGGAGGTCGGAAAGGGTGCGTGCGACTGGTTGCAGGAAATGCCGCAGTCGTCGGCAATCTTCCGCAACTCCTTTGCCTTTGCAACATAGTCGGAACGGTTGAATTCGTCGTCGTCGGATTTCATACCGAACAGGGAAAGATCGAAGCAGTCAAAGCCCGCGTTACGGATCAGCGGAATTGCCTCTGCAAGGGTTGTCAGATCGGGTGAAAAACCTGTGTTGGTGGAGATTTTCATAACGGTGCTCCTTTTTCTGATTTCGGTGATAGTATAGCACATTTTTTCGCTTTTTGCAATGGAAAAACGATTTATTTTTTCACCTTCTTATGCTTTTTCTTCGTTTACTCCGACAAAAAAAATGCGCAAACCCATTCAAACGAAGAAAAATAATCTTGACAAAACGGCGAAAGACACATATAATAGAAATATAGGTAGAAACAACACGAAAAGAGGAGTACTATGGGAATCAAAACGGTGAAGTTCGGCGGTTCGTCTCTGGCGGATGCCGCGCAGTTCCGCAGAGTTGGCGAAATCGTGCGTGCGGATTCCGCGCGCAGATATGTGATCGCGTCCGCGCCCGGAAAGCGAACCCCTGACGATATCAAGGTAACCGATATGCTCTACCGTTGCTACGAAATGGCGCGTGCGCGGGAGGATATCAGCGATTACTTTGCAAAGATTGCCGAGCGTTACAACGCGATTATCCGCGACCTCGGTCTGAATTATGATATAGCGGGCGAACTGGCGTATATCTGCGATGGGATCAATCATCACACGGGGCGGGATTTCGCCGCAAGCCGCGGGGAGTATCTGTCGTCGCTGATTCTGGCAAAGTATCTGAAATATGATTTCATCGATGCGGAGTCGGTCATTTTCTTTCAGGAAAACGGCAGTTTCGACGCCGAAAAGACGCGGGAAGAGCTGCGGAAAGAGCTGAAAAAGCATGAACGCGCGGTTATCCCGGGCTTCTACGGCGTGATGCCGAACGGAACGATCCGCACCTTTTCGCGCGGCGGGTCGGACATTACGGGATCGATCGTTGCCGAGGCGGCGGAAGCGGAACTTTACGAGAACTGGACCGACGTTTCGGGGTGTCTGATGGCAGATCCGCGCATTGTGGAAAATCCGCGCCCGATCCGCACGGTGACATATCGCGAATTGCGGGAGCTTTCGTATATGGGCGCGTCGGTTCTGCATGAGGAAGCGATTTTCCCTGTGCGCGCGGCGGGAATCCCCATCAATATCCGGAATACCAACGATGCGGACGCCCCGGGGACGATGATCGTTGCGGGGACGAGCGAATACGACGCAAAGACCGTTATCACGGGCATTGCGGGGAAGAAGGGCTTTTCAGTCATCTCTGTGGAAAAGGATCTGATGAACTCCGAAATCGGCTTCGCGCGCAAGATGCTGGATGTGCTGGAGGACAACGGGATTTCCTTCGAGCATCTGCCGTCCGGCGTGGATACCATGAGCGTGATTGTGGCGAGCGGCGAACTGGAAGGCAGGCGAGAGAAGCTGATCGCTTCCATCAACCGCGCCTGCCGCCCCGACAGCATCGTCTGCGAGGACGGGCTTGCTCTGCTTGCTGTGGTGGGACGGGGCATGGTCAAGGCGAGAGGAACGGCGGCGCGGGTCTTTGACGCCATCTCCGGCGCGGGGGTCAATATCCGCATGATCGATCAGGGGTCAAGCGAGCTGAATATCATCGTCGGAGTCGAGGAAAAGGATTTTGAACGGGCGCTTCGGGCGATTTATCGGGAGTTTGTGAAGGACTGACGTGAAAATTTTCGGTTTTTTTCGGAAAAGCTATTTACAAAAGAGGGAAAGTGTGTTATAATACTTTCGTATGACGCTTGCCCGGTTTCCGGATACAGGCTGTGTGCGCTTGCCGCCGCAGTCCTTCACCCGCCGGTTGCTGAGCCTTGCGCATCAAAAAAATTTTTTGAAAGGTGAAGGAACCTTACCATGATGACCAAAGACGAAAAGCAGGCAATTATCAGCCAGTACGCAACGCACGAGGGTGACACCGGTTCGCCCGAGGTTCAGATCGCAGTTCTGACCTCCCGCATCAACACCCTGACCGAGCACCTCAAGCAGAACAAGAAGGACTTCCACAGCCGTCGCGGACTGCAGAAGATGATCGGACACAGACGGAATCTGCTCAACTATCTCCAGAACAACGATATTGAGCGCTACCGTGCCATTGTCAGCAAGCTGGGTCTGAGAAGATAATCACCGAGGAGCAGAGAGCAGCGGCAGAAGCTACTGCTCCTGCTCCCTGCTGTTTCATTCCGGAATCCATCGTCTTACGGTCGATTAGCAGTTAACCGCGGGCAGAAGCGGACAAGCCGTTTGTGCGCGCCGTTAAGTGCTAAACCTCCGTGGGACGAAACCTATATTTTATGGAGGAAAAAAACATGTCCAACCCTATCAGCACACCCATGGAGTTCAAAAACTATAAGGTGTTCCGCTATACGTTCGCAGGCAGACCGCTTGTGATCGAGTCCGGCAAAATGGCGGGACTGGCAAACGGCTCGGTTCTCTGCCGCTACGGCGACACCGTAGTGCTCTGCTGTGCAACCGCTTCCGAGAAGCCGCGCGACGGAATCGATTTTCTGCCGCTGTCGGTTGATTTTGACGAAAGAATGTATGCCGCAGGTAAGATTCCCGGCGGCTACCTGAAGAGAGAAGGAAAGCCGTCCGAAAAGGCGGTTTTGACCTCCCGCGTAATCGACCGTCCCATCCGTCCGTTGTTTCCGAAGGATCTGCGCAACGATGTGGCGCTGACGCTGACCGTGATGTCGGTTGATCCCGACTGCTCGCCCGAAATCACCGCAATGATCGGCGCGTCCATCGCGCTGTCCATCTCGGATATTCCGTGGAACGGACCGATCGGCGGCGTGTTCATGGGTCTGGTTGACGGCAAGCTTGTGGTCAATCCCAATGCCGAGGAACAGAAGAAGAGCGACCTGCAGTTGACCGTTGCCGCAACCATGAAGAAGGTTGTGATGATCGAAGCGGGCGCAAATCAGGTCAGCGACGAGACGATGTACGAAGCCATCATGAAGGCGCACGAAGAAATCAAGGATCTGTTGGTCTTTATCAACGGCATCATTGACGAAATCGGCAAGCCGAAGTTTGCGTACCCGTCCTGCGAACTCGACCACGATATGTTCGACGAAATCTTCGCGTTCTGCGAAAAGGACGTGATGGAAGCGCTCGATACCGACGACAAGAACGTCCGCGACACCAAGATGGTGCCGATCAAGGATGCGATCCTTGAAAAGTTTACCGAGAAGTATCCCGACCTGCCCGGCATGATGGACGAACTGGTCTATAAGATCCAGAAGAAAATCGTCCGCCGTTGGCTGTTGGTGGACAAGAAGCGCGTTGACGGCAGAAGAATGGATCAGATCCGCCCGCTGGCGGCAGAGGTCGGTCTGCTTCCGCGCGTACACGGTTCGGGTCTGTTCACCAGAGGTCAGACGCAGGTCATGACCGCCGCAACGCTCGGTACGCTTTCCGAGGCGCAGATGCTCGACGGCATCGACAGCGAGACTTCCAAGCGCTATATGCACCACTACAATATGCCCGGTTTTTCGACCGGTGAAGCAAAGCCCGTAAGAAGCCCCGGACGTCGCGAGATCGGTCACGGCGCACTGGCGGAGCGTTCGCTCATTCCCGTGCTTCCTTCCGAGGAGGAGTTCCCGTATGCCATCCGTCTGGTGTCCGACGTCGTGTCCTCCAACGGCTCGACCTCGCAGGGGTCGGTCTGCGGCTCGACCCTCGCGCTCATGGACGCGGGCGTGCCGATCAAAGCTCCCGTTGCGGGTATCTCCTGCGGTCTGATTACCGCAGAGGACGGCTCGTGGGATACCATGCTTGACATTCAGGGACTTGAGGACTTCTACGGCGATATGGACTTCAAGGTCGCGGGTACGCATGCGGGCATCACCTCGATTCAGATGGATCTCAAGATCGACGGCCTGACTCCCGAAATCATCAAAAAGGCGCTCGAAATGACCCATATCGGTCGTGATTATATCATCGACGAAGTGCTTCTCAAAGCAATTCCCGCACCGCGGGCGGAGGTGTCGAAGTACGCGCCGAAGATGACCACCATGAAGATTGACCCCGACAAGATCCGCGAGGTCATCGGCAAGGGCGGCGCTGTGATTCAGAAGATCGTGGCGGACACGGGCGCGAAGATCGACATCGACGACGACGGAACCATCCACATCGCGGCGATCAACGACGCGCAGGCAAAGGCTGCCAAGGCGTGCATCGACGCAATCGTCTTTGAGCCGGAAGTCGGTGCGGTTTACACCGGAACGGTTACGGGCATCAAGGAGTTCGGCTGCTTCGTGGAGTATGCGCCGGGCAAAGAGGGAATGGTGCACATTTCCAAGATTGCGCCCCGCCGCATCGACAAGGTTGAGGATGTCCTCAAACTCGGCGACGTGGTAAAGGTGAAGTATATTGGTCTTGACAAGAAGGGCAGAATGGACTTCTCCATTAAGGACGCTCTGGACGACTGAAAAAACGCGCGTAACACAACGCGGATGAAAGGAGAACCGAAAGCATGAACAACCGTTCCGCAGGTCCGCGCAGCTTCAATACGCTTCAACGCTCCAACCGCTCCGCAAGGCTCAAGCGGTTGCAGGAAGCGCGCATTCTCCTGCTTACGATCTGTGCGCTCATTCTCGTGCTTGCGCTGACGGGGCTTGTGTTCCTGTTCTGCCAGATCGGACACAATGTGTCAACCGGCGGTGGCGGCGGAAATTCCGGCAAGGTGAAATACGGCTCGCTGGAAGTCCTGCCGTGGGACGAGGGCGCGGATATCAGCGTTTACCGCGGGAATCTGATCCTTGTCAACGAGACGCATTCCTATCACTATCCGGAAACCCGCATCGAGGATATGAGCGAGAATGAGAAGAACGCGTACTCGCTGATGACCTACCGTGTGATGGTGGGAAATACCTTTCCTTACTATGTGCTTCCCAACAGCAAGAATTTCTATATGATTCCCGAAGCCGCGAAGGCGATGGGCGATTTGCTGACCTACCACTACAACCAGACGGAGGAGCAGTTGCTCGTTCGGGCAGGATACCAGCAGGAATCCTCGGTTACCAACGGGAATTACGACCAACAGGTCGGTCTTTCCGCAAGTATTGACAACGATATGGACGTTTCGCTGAAATCGGACACCTGCCAGAAGCTGATTTCCGAGGGTGTGAAATTCGGCATCATTCAGCGCTTCCCGAACGGGAAAGCTTCCGAAACCGGCGCAAGCGGGTGCACGAATGTGTTCCGCTATGTCGGCGTTCCGCACGCGGGATATATCACAAGTCAGGGAATTACGCTGGAGGCTTATCTGAGCCTGTTGCAGTCGGATTACACCTACTCCAAGTCGCATCTGCTCCTGAATGCGGAGGGCGAGGCGGTCAAGGCGAAGGACGCGATTTACGAGGTTTACTACGTGGAAGCGACCGCCGATGGCACGATGTCAGTGCCTGTGCCGAAGAACTATCAGTACACCATTTCGGGTGACAACATGAAAGGCTTCATCGTAACGGTGAATCTGAGCAAGCCGATTGCATAAGATATAAGGAAAGACCGATTCCGATACGATGAGAAACGGAGGAAGAAAAGATGGAATACAATGACGAGAAGAATGTAAACACTGCTCCCGACTATTCCGCAGCCGAAGAGCCTGCCGAAATGCAGGATGAGATCCGGTTCTTCGCCGATGAACCGGACGAGGCGACCGAAGCGGATCTGAACGCGCAGGCAGACGCGCGTGCCGCGGAAGAAAATGCCGCGGAAGCCGAAGCCTGCCGCATGGATGACGGAGATGGTTTCGACTTGGATTTCTCCATGGACTCCGACGGCTCTGCGCCGGAGGATGCGGGTATGGCTGTGGGTCTGCGCGATCGTCTGAACGCTCTGCGTGAGAACTGCCGCGCGCTTTCCGAGCGCATTGCGGATGATATGCGGGCGACAAACGGAAACCCCTACATTCGCGCTACGACGACCTACCGTTACGAAATTCTGCGCAACAAGAAGGACACCGAGCCTGTGGATGTCTTTGAATTCCAAAAGACTTCCGGTGCTTCCCTCCGCGCAATGGCAATCACGGCTGCAATCGTAGCTGCCGCCGATGTCACCGTCGCCCGCATCTTTAAGAAAAAATAAACACGGGGGAGAAAGACCTCGGGCGTTGCCCGAACCTACTTAGGGAACTTCTTAGAAGAAGTTCCCTAAGAACCCTCAAGAATTTCACCACAGGGCGGGGTTCCCTACGGAAACCCGCCCTGTGGTGAAAGTTTTTGGGGATTTTTAAGGGACTTTTTTCAAAAAGTCCCTTAAATGGGGTTTGGGGCAACGCCCCGAGGTCTTTCCCTCCGTTTCTTTTTGCCTGAAACGGTTGACAAGCGGGGGGGAATGTGATATACTATAGACATCTGTAATTTTTCCGTAGTGAAAAAAGGAAAGGACTGTTTACCCATGAAATGGACGTCGCTTAACGATTTGCGGGAGAAATATCTCTCGTTCTTTGAATCCAAGGGGCATCTGCGCTTGCCCTCGTTTCCGTTAGTTCCGATCAACGATAAATCCCTGCTGCTCATCAACTCGGGTATGGCGCCGATGAAGAAATTCTTCACAGGTGAGGAAGAACCGCCGAGACACCGCGTGACGACCTGCCAGAAGTGCATCCGCACGCCGGACCTCGAGCGCGTGGGACACACCGCGCGGCATGGAACATTCTTTGAAATGTTGGGAAATTTCTCGTTTGGCGACTATTTCAAGGAGCAGGCGATTCCGTGGGCGTGGGAGTTCCTGACCGACGTGTTGGAAATTCCGTCCGACCTGCTCTGGCCTTCCATCTATCAGGAGGATGAGGAAGCCTATCACATCTGGGTGGACAAGGTGGGCGTGAACCCCGCGCACGTTGTGCGGCTCGGGAAAGAGGATAACTTCTGGGAGCACGGGACAGGTCCTTGCGGTCCTTGCTCGGAGATTTACTTTGACCGCGGCGAAAAGTACGGTTGCGGTTCGCCCGACTGCAAGCCCGGATGCGACTGCGACCGCTATATGGAAATCTGGAACAACGTGTTCTCGCAGTTCAACAACATGGGAGACGGCACGTATACTGAACTGAAGCAGAAGAACATCGATACGGGCATGGGTCTGGAGCGCCTTGCGTGCGTGATGCAGGGCGTGGACAATATGTTTGAGGTCGACACCATCCGCAAGGTACTGGATGCGGTCTGCGCTGTCGCGGGCAAGACCTACGGCAAGGACGCGGCAACCGATATTTCCATCCGCGTGGTGACCGACCATATCCGCTCGGCAATGTTCATGATTTCGGACGGCGTGATTCCCTCCAACGAGGGCAGAGGTTATGTCCTGCGCCGCATTCTGCGCAGAGCCTGCCGCCACGGAAAGCTGCTCGGCATCAACCACTCCTTCCTGCCCGAGCTTTGCAAGGTCGCGATCGGCGAATCCGACCGCGCATATCCCGAACTGGACGAGAAGCGCGACTATATCCTCAAGGTCATTGCCATGGAGGAGGAGCGTTTTGACGCAACGATTGACGCGGGTCTGTCGATCCTCTCGGGCATGATTGAGGACGCAAAGAAGGCAGGCAAAACGCAGCTTTCGGGTGAGGACGTGTTCAAACTGTACGATACCTTCGGTTTCCCGATCGACCTGACGCGGGAAATTGCCGAGGAAGCGGGTCTGTCGCTTGACGACGCGAAGTTTGACGAGCTGATGAAGGCACAGAAGGTGCGTGCAAGAGAGGCGAGAGCGAATATTTCGGGTTGGTCGAACGCCACGGGCAGTCTCATCAAGGGACTGGACAAAACGGTGTTCACGGGTTATGAAAAACTGACCGATGAGGGGCGCGTGCTGGCGATTCTCGCGGACGGCATGAATGCCGATGAGATTTCCGAAGGGGAATGCTCGGTGGTTCTCGACCGCACGCCGTTCTACGGCGAGGGCGGCGGACAGGTGGGCGACACCGGAACGCTGACGGTCGGCAAGACGGTTCTGAACGTGACCGACACCAAGAAGAGCGACGGCGTGTACATTCACCTCTGCACGGTCGCGGACGGCATTCTGAAGACAGGCGATACCGTCACGGCGGCGGTTGACGCGCATCGCAGAATGGCGATCATGCGCAACCACTCGGCTTGCCATCTGCTTCAGAGTGCTCTGCGGCGGGTGCTCGGCAACCATGTCGAGCAGGCGGGCTCGTACGTTTCGGATACGGTCTGCCGCTTTGACTTCACGCACTTCGCGGCGCTGACCGCAGAGGAACTGGCGCGGGTTGAAGAACTGGTCAATGCGGATATTTTCGCGGCGCAACCGGGAAGCATGACCGAGATGCCGATTGACGAAGCAAAGAAACTGGGTGCAATGGCGCTGTTCGGCGAGAAATACGGAAAGACCGTCCGCGTGGTGCGCATGGGCGAACACTCCGTCGAATTCTGCGGCGGTACGCACCTCGACAACACGGCGAAAATCGGAATGTTCAAGATTGTTTCCGAGGCATCGGTCGCGGCGGGCGTGCGCAGAATCGAGGCGGTGACGGGCGAGGGCATCCTCGCACTACTTGCCGAGAAGAACGCGCTGCTGAACGACGCGGCAAAGGCACTCAAGGCGCAGAAGGTCGCGGATGTTCCCGCGCGCGCTGCGCAGATTCTCGGCGAACTGTCGGCGGCGAAGAAGGAGATCGACGGGCTGAACGCAAAGCTTGCAAACTCCGGAATGGACGATCTGCTTGCCAAGGCGACCAAGGTCGGCGCGGTTCGTCTGGTGACCGCTGACCTCGGCGAAATCGCTCCCGACGCGCTTCGGAGTCTCGGGGATGAGATCAAAGCGCAGCAGGAGGACGTTGTGGCAGTGCTTGCCATGCGGAAGGCGGACGGCGTGCAGCTGTTGGCGGTGGCAGGCAAGGCGGCAGTCGCGGCAGGCGCACACGCGGGCAAGTTGGTCGGCGCGATTGCGGCAACCGTCGGCGGCAAGGGCGGCGGACGCCCCGACAGCGCAATGGCGGGCGGCAAGGAAGTTGCCAAGACCGCAGAAGCGCTCGCGGCGGCAGGCGATGCGCTTGCGGGTATGCTGAAGTAAATCACAGTGTGGGGATCTTTCCGTCGGAGAGATCCCCATTTTTCAGGAATTATGCTCCGGTTTTCAAAATTGGTTTGATGATGTGGTGCTTTTAGAAAATTTCCACGCCCTCCAAAAGAAAAAATGTAAATTTTGAAAAAAAAGGGTTGACAAGGCACAAACAACGTGGTATAATAACGTCGCAAAAGGAAAAGTTTTCAAGAAATCTCTTGACAAGGAGGGGACAGGTCATGTACAATGCCTTGACAGACAGACAGACAGACAGACAGACAGAC